>CAYXUB010000065.1:0-5316 GCA_964468385.1 uncultured Lachnospiraceae bacterium | reverse complement strand
GCAGATAGCCCTGAAGCTCTTCTAATTTTGCCTGATATTCCGCCTTATCCATTTGAACTCCTTTTGTTAATCGTATAAAAAGACACGTAATCGCTCCGCCTGCTCTCGCGATTGCTTTTTTGCTTTAAAATACAGATATTTTAACATATTGTAATAAAAAGGTCAAAAAAACGTAACACCTTTTTTGAAGCCGAAATTCTATTTTATTTTCTCGAGGTGCCAAATCTCCTCTACATAATCTTCTATCGTTCTATCAGAACTGAATCTTCCGCTCATTGCGGTATTAATGAGCGCGGCGGTAGCCCAAGCCTTTTTATCACTATAGCGTTCTGAGGCCTCATTCTGTGCCCTGGCGTAATCCTTGAAATCTGCCAGTATAAAATACATGTCGGGTCTGTCCCTGTATAAAAGAGAATCGTAAAGATCGCGGAATATTTCCGTATCTCCACCCGAAAAACTTCCGTCGATAAGTGTATTCAATACTTCTTTTATCTCCGGCTCCTGCTCTACAATTTCCCATGGCCTGTACGTACCGGTCTTTTCGTATTGCATGACCTCGTCGGCGCTTAGTCCGAAGACAAATGCATTCACCTCTCCTACCTCTTCGATTATCTCTACATTTGCACCGTCCATCGTCCCGAGTGTAAGTGCTCCGTTCATCATGAATTTCATGTTTCCGGTGCCCGAGGCTTCGCGGCTCGCGGTAGATATCTGCTCCGAAATATCGGCGGCGGCAAATATAAGTTCTGCATTGCTGACCCTGTAGTCTTCAATGAATACCACCTTTATCCTGCCGTTTACGTCGGGGTCATTGTTTACCACATCTGCTACGCTGTTGATGAGCTTGATTATATTTTTCGCCCTGTAATAACCGCTGCTTGCCTTTGCCCCGAATATATATGTTTTAGGATAAAAATATGCATCGGGATCTTTTTTTATGCGAAGATATTGAGAAATAATATGCAGCACATTTAAAAATTGACGCTTATATTCATGCAGTCTCTTTACTTGTGCGTCAAATATCGAGTTGGGGTCCACCGTGATGCCATTGTTTTTCAGTATATAGTCGGCAAGACGTTTTTTATTTTCATGCTTTATGCTCATAAATTCCGAAAGGGCTTCGTCGTCTTCAGTAAGAGGGAGAAGCTTTTTGAGCTCGCTGAGATCGGTAACCCATTTCGGTCCTATTTTAGACGTTATCCAATCGGAAAGGAGTGGGTTGCCATGCAAAAGAAAACGTCTTTGTGTGACGCCGTTCGTCTTGTTATTGAATTTTTCGGGAGTCATTTCATAAAAATCTTTGAGCTCCCTCCGCTTTAATATATCCGTATGCAGTTTCGCAACGCCGTTTACCGAAAAGCTTCCGGCTATCGCAAGATTGGCCATTCTGACTTGTCCGTCATAGAGTATAGCCATTGAATCTATCTTGTCCTGTTGACCCGGATACAGATCATTTATCTTTTTACAGAATCTCCGGTTTATCTCCTCGACTATCTGGTAGATGCGCGGGAAAAGGCGTGAAAAAAGATCTATAGGCCATTTTTCAAGCGCCTCAGACATGATTGTATGGTTAGTGTAAGCACACATAGATGTCGTCAAATCCCATGCCTCATCCCAATCAAGTCCTTCTTCGTCTATGAGTATACGCATAAGCTCGGTTACGGCTATTGTCGGATGCGTATCATTCATCTGAAAAACAACCTTGTCGGGAAGCTGACTCAAATCATCATGATGCCTCTTATATTTATCTATTGCCGTCTGTATGCTCGCTGAAACGAAGAAATACTGTTGCTTAAGCCGCAGCTCTTTGCCTTGAATATGATTGTCGTTCGGATATAGTACGTCTGTTATGTTCTTCGCAAGCACAGCTTGCTCCGAGGCCTTGAAATAATCTCCCTTGTCAAAAGACATGAGATGGAATTCTGTCATCGGCTCCGCATCCCATATGCGAAGCGTATTTACCACACCGTTTCCATAGCCGATTACCGGAAGATCATAGGGCACGGCTTTTACGGCTTCATAGCCTTCGTGTATAAAATAGTCCTTACCTGTCTTTTCATCACGTTTAGTAACGACCGTACCGCCGAAACGTATCTCCTTCGCATGCTCCGGGCGCTTCAGTTCGAAAGGATAGTAACCGTCGGCGAGCCAATTGTCGGGAAGCTCCTCCTGGTAACCGTTCTTTATCTTCTGTTTAAACATCCCATAATGATATCGTATGCCGCAGCCGTAGGCGGGATAGCTCAAGGTGGAAAGCGAATCTATGAAGCAGGCCGCGAGCCGTCCGAGTCCGCCGTTTCCGAGTGCGGGGTCGCGCTCCTCGTCTTCTACGCCATTTATATCTATGCCGAGATCGTTGAGGGCCTCCTTTACGACGTCATAGTAAGAAAGGCTCAGCAGATTGTTTCCGAGATATCTTCCCGTCAGGAACTCCATAGACATATAATACACTATCTTTGGATCGTCATTTTCAATCTTCTTTTGAGTTTCCATCCAGGTATCTATTATCTCGTCCTTTAAAACATTACATACGGCTAAATAAATCTGGTGCATGTCAGCGTTTTTAAGATCTCTCCTAAACATGTTCCGGACATTTTCACTGAGCTGCTTTTTAAATTCTTCCTTTATAAGATTAATACTACTCCACATATAGTTTTTCCACTCCCATTGTCACTTTTTCACCATTTATGCTCCAGTCCTTAACATAGCCATTGAGCTCAGCTGTTTTAAGACTGTCAGCCAGCACCTCACCGCATATCTCTTCTTTGTTTTCTCTTAGGATTTTTTCAATATACTCGTTGCCGTCAGCATACAGCGCAATCTTATCCATGACTTCGAAGCCTGCTTCCTTCCTCATGGTCTGTATCTTGCTTATCAACTCACGCACAAAGCCTTCGTTTATAAGCTCCGATGTCATGTTCGTATCAAGTACAACGGTTATATCGGCGTTTGATTCGGATAGATAACCCTCTACCTTAGCCGATTCTATAAGCAGATCCTCTTCCGCAAGTTCAACCCTCGTCCCATCTATATCGAGCTCGAGTTTTTTATTTTCCCTGAGCTCTGCCATAGCCTCGTTTCCGTTTATATTCGCCAGCGCATTCCTTATTCCTCCGACAAGTTTTCCGAATTTAGGTCCAACCGTTTTGAGCTGAGGCTTAAAGGAATAGCTCACAAAGTCTTCAACGTTGTCGGTAAAGCATATCTCTTTTATATTGAGCTCATCCGCGATTATATCGACATACATTTTATCGAGCACAAACGCGCTCTTCACGTACATCTTCGCAAGCGGCTGGCGGTTCTTTATATTTGCGGCGTTCCTGCAGGCCCTTCCCATGGCCACTATATCCAGCAGATGCTTCATGTTCTTTTCAAGCTCCGGCAATATCCACTCGGTCCTAACACTCGGAAAATCGCAAAGATGTATGCTTTCGGCCGCGTTTTCATCAACGCTCTTCACTATATTCTGATAAATCTGTTCCGTCATGAAGGGTATCATAGGGGCCAAGGCCTTTGAAAACTCGGTCAGAGCCGTATAGAGCGTCATATAGGCATTTATCTTATCCTGCTCCATGCCCTTGGCCCAGAATCTTTCTCTCGAACGGCGGACATACCAGTTGCTGCATTCGTCTATGAAAGCGTCGCCGGCCCTGGCTGCCTCTGTGATCTTATAGTTAGAAAGGCAGTCGTCTACGGTCTTTACCGTCGAATAAAGACGCGACAAAAGCCATTTGTCCATTATATTTAACTCGTCGTATTCAAGCTCATATTTCGTCGGGTCAAAACCGTCTATCTCCGCATAAAGCACGTAAAAAGCATAGGTGTTCCAAAGTGTCCCCATGAACCTTCTCGCGTATTCTTGGACCGCCTTTCCATGGAATCTGTTTGGAAGCCATGGCGCGCTGTTTATATAGAAATACCAGCGTATGGCGTCGGCTCCGTACTCGTTCAAGGCATCGAAGGGATCTACGGCATTTCCTTTAGATTTGCTCATCTTCTGCCCATTTTCGTCTTGAACATGCCCGAGCACGATAACATTCTCATACGAAGTTCTATTGAACAAAAGCGTCGAGATAGCAAGAAGCGAATAAAACCAGCCTCTCGTCTGATCTACCGCCTCAGATATAAACTGAGCCGGAAATTGCTGTTTGAACAGGTCTTCATTCTCAAAGGGATAGTGATGCTGGGCGAAGGGCATCGCTCCCGAATCAAACCAGCAGTCGATGACCTCGGGAACTCGTTTCATCTGCTTCCCGCATTTCGGGCATTTTATATAGACCTCATCTATATAAGGCCTATGCAGCTCTATATCCTCGGGGCAGTTGTCCGACATCTCTTTAAGCTCGGCTATGCTTCCTACAGAGTGCATATGTCCGCAGTCTCCGCAGCTCCAGATGTTAAGCGGGGTCCCCCAATAGCGGTTTCTCGAAATTCCCCAATCCTGTACATTTTCAAGCCAGTCTCCGAAGCGGCCTTTGCCGATGCTTTCAGGGATCCAGTTGATAGTATTGTTATTTTTTATCAGCTCCTCTTTTACGGCGGTCATGTTTATGAACCAAGACTCACGCGCATAGTAGATAAGAGGAGTATCACAGCGCCAGCAATGCGGATAATCATGCTCGAATTCAGGCGCGGAAAAGAGCTTTCCCTGCTCCTCAAGATCCTTTAGGATAAGCAGATCTGCGTCCTTTACAAACACTCCCGCATAAGGCGTTTCCTTAGTCATCATGCCCTTGTCATCAACAAACTGGACAAAAGGCATGCCGTATTTGCGGCAGACGCGATTATCGTCCTCACCGAATGCGGGTGCCGTGTGAACGATGCCCGTGCCGTCGGTCATCGTTACATAGCTGTCGCAGATGACATAATGCGCTTTTTTCTCCTGCCCGGCTACGGCTTTTTCGGTATAGTCGAAAAGCGGGTTATACTCCCTATATTCGCGGTCCCTTCCTTTATAGCTTTCAAGCAGCTCATAGGCCGGAGCTTTACCGCCTTCATCGCAAAGACCGCCCAGTACCTTATCGATCAGGGCCTTTGCCATATAGTATGTATATCCGTCCGCGCCCTTGACCTTACAATATTCTTCGTCGGGGTTGACGCAAAGTCCGAGGTTGGACGGAAGAGTCCAAGGCGTCGTCGTCCATGCCAAGAAATAAGCGTCCTCATCCTTTACCTTGAAGCGGACAACGGCCGAACGCTCTTTAAGCGTTTTGTAGCCCTGCGCGACCTCCTGCGCGGAAAGCGGAGTGCCGCAACGCGGACAATATGGAACGATCTTAAATCCTTTATACAAAAGGTCCTTTTCCCAGATCTGCT
>CAYXUB010000064.1:0-5546 GCA_964468385.1 uncultured Lachnospiraceae bacterium | reverse complement strand
GTTGGGGTCGCGGGTTCGAATCCCGTCTCGCGCTTTTTTTATGCCTCGCTTTGCGAGGCTTTTAGTTTGCATTTGGGTTAGCTATGCTTTATACTCTTTAAAAACGGTCGATCCCGAAAAGGAAAACGCATGATCTTATATAGAAGAAAAAAGTTCCGCTGTCCCGTGGCTTTTGTGCTTTCGCTTTTTGTCTTTCTCTTTTTTAATGCTTGTCTGGGGATGGACGAAGAAAACAAAACACAGCTCACGCTTGAAGATGACGGAAGTATTGTTCAGACTATCGTTGACGACTCAGACGGGAGTGTTACAGGGGAGGAGCTTGAAAATTACATAAACGATGCCATAAGCCAGTTTCAAAGTGAATACACGGGCGAATCCGTTGCGCTTGAAAAATGCAGAGTGGCAAATGGTAAAGTAAATATAACACTTGAATACAGCTCGGCAAATGCCTATGCTGCTTTCAATAATGTGATATGTTTTATCGGCACGGTGAAAGAGGCGTATGACGCCGGATATGATTTCAATCGTTTGTTCTATGCGCAAAACGGTACCGAGGTAATGTACTATGAGCTTCCGAGATACTCTTCGGATAGTCAAGTGCTGATAATCGAAGAAGCCGTAGATGTAATACTTCCGGGTTCTGCTATTATAGTAAGTGAAGGCGTATCGTTTAATTCCGATGGGAGTGTCACCGTAGAAGAAAATATGGATACGAGTTATTCCGAACAGGCACAGGCGACAACGGCCTCTCCGGTATTTATAATATACAAGACGCAGTAGGAAATATGAAGATCTACACTTAAGAAAATACTTATTATCGCTTACTCAAAAACAATATCAGGGAGATAATTTTAATATGGAAAAGACTATGGAAAAAATTGTTGCACTTGCTAAATCGCGCGGATTTATATATCCGGGTTCGGAAATATACGGCGGCCTTGCAAACACTTGGGATTATGGGCCTATCGGAGTCGAACTGAAGAATAATGTAAAAAAAGCGTGGTGGCAAAAATTCATAATAGAAAATCCTTATAATGTCGGCCTCGACTGCGCCATACTCATGAACCCGCAGACATGGGTGGCCTCAGGACATCTGGGCAGTTTTTCCGATCCGCTGATGGATTGCCGAGACTGTCACGAGCGATTCCGCGCCGATAAGTTGATAGAGGACTACTGCGAGGAAAAAGGCATAAAGCTTGAAGGCGGAGGAGTCGACGGCTGGTCACAGGAGGAAATGAAGAAATTTGTCGAGGAACATGAAATTCCCTGTCCGACCTGCGGCAAACACAACTTCACGGATATAAGGCAGTTTAACCTCATGTTCAAGACCTTCCAAGGTGTTACTGAGGATGCGAAGAACACCGTATATTTAAGGCCTGAAACAGCGCAGGGTATTTTTGTGAACTTCAAAAACGTACAGAGGACCTCTCGCAAAAAGATTCCGTTTGGAATCGGACAGATAGGAAAATCCTTTAGGAATGAGATAACGCCGGGTAATTTTACATTCAGGACACGTGAGTTTGAGCAGATGGAGCTTGAGTTCTTCTGTGAGCCCGGAACAGACCTTGAGTGGTTTGCGTATTGGAGACAGTTCTGTATTGATTGGCTTACAAAGCTCGGATTGAAGCCCGAGGAAATGCGTACGAGAGATCACTCAAAAGAGGAGCTGAGCTTTTACAGCAAGGCAACGACCGACATAGAATTTCTCTTCCCCTTTGGCTGGGGAGAGCTTTGGGGCATTGCCGATCGCACGGATTATGATCTGACTCAGCATCAGAACGTTTCCGGTGAAGATATGAGCTACTTCGATGATACTAAAAACGAAAAATATGTACCTTATGTAATAGAGCCTTCGCTTGGGGCGGATAGGGTAGTGCTCGCTTATCTCTGCAGTGCATATGACGAGGAAGTGCTCGATGAGGAGAGAAATGATGTGCGCACGGTGCTGCGTTTCCATCCTGCGCTTGCTCCGGTCAAAATAGCCGTGCTGCCTCTTTCAAAAAAACTCAGCGAAGCCGCGGAGAAGATCTTCGCACAGATGTCAAAGAAATATAACTGCGAGTTTGATGACAGAGGAAATATAGGAAAAAGATATCGCAGGCAGGACGAAATAGGCACTCCTTTTTGCGTGACCTACGATTTTGATTCCGAAACTGACGGGGCGGTAACCGTGCGCTACAGAGATAGCATGGAGCAGGAGAGGATTCCTATAGTCAAATTGGTGGAATATTTTTCGGACAAATTTGATTTTTGATTTAAAATCCCAAAAGTACGGGAAATAATTCGTGCATATTGACTTTTAAGCCTTGAATGATATATAGTAGCTTTCAAATTTAGATTTAAGATGCAAGTATAAACAGGGTAAAGGGAAAAGAAAAGAGGTAAAAAATGTCAAAAATTGATCTGACACAATACGGAATCACAGGAACTACCGAAATCGTTTATAACCCTTCCTTTGAACAGCTCTTTGAGGAGGAGACAAATCCCTCTCTCGAAGGCTATGACAGGGGACAGGTTACGGAGCTCGGCGCGGTAAACGTTATGACGGGTATCTACACGGGACGTTCTCCTAAGGATAAATACATAGTCATGGATGAAAATTCTAAGGACACGGTATGGTGGACGTCGGACGAATACAAAAACGACAACCATCCGATGACCGAGACCGCTTGGGAGGCCGTTAAGGACATCGCGAAGAAAGAGCTTTCAAACAAAAGGCTTTTTGTTATTGACGCTTTCTGCGGAGCGAACAAAGACACTCGTATGTCTATCCGCTTTATCATGGAAGTTGCTTGGCAGGCTCACTTTGTAAAGAACATGTTTATCATCCCGAAGGAAGAGGAGCTTAAGGATTTCAAGCCTGATTTTGTTATCTACAATGCATCAAAGGCCAAGGTCGATAACTATGAAGAGCTCGGACTTGCCAGCTCCACCTGTATTGCTTTCAATATAACGAGCCGCGAGCAGGTTATAATCAACACTTGGTATGGCGGAGAGATGAAGAAGGGTATGTTCTCGATGATGAACTACTATCTGCCGCTTAAGGGCATAGCTTCTATGCACTGCTCTGCGAACACGGATATGAACGGTGAGAACACCGCTATCTTCTTCGGACTTTCCGGAACGGGCAAGACAACGCTTTCTACAGATCCTAAGAGGCTCCTTATCGGCGACGACGAGCACGGCTGGGATGACAACGGAATCTTCAACTTCGAGGGCGGCTGCTATGCCAAGGTTATCAACCTCGATAAAGAATCCGAACCCGATATATACAATGCTATAAAGAGAAACGCCCTTCTTGAGAACGTTACCGTCGATGAGAACGGCAAGATCGATTTCGACGACAAGAGCGTGACCGAGAATACAAGGGTTTCATATCCGATAAGCCATATCGAAAAGATCGTGCGTCCGGTATCTGCGGCTCCGGCGGCAAAAAGCGTAATCTTCCTTTCGGCAGACGCTTTCGGCGTGCTTCCGCCCGTATCGATACTTACGCCCGAGCAGACGAAGTATTATTTCCTTTCCGGATTTACGGCAAAGCTTGCCGGAACCGAAAGAGGAATAACAGAGCCTACACCGACCTTTTCGGCATGTTTTGGCCAGGCCTTCCTTGAGCTTCATCCTACGAAATATGCGGAAGAGCTTGTTAAGAGGATGAATGAGAGCGGAGCAAAGGCTTACCTCGTAAATACCGGTTGGAACGGAACAGGCAAGAGGATTTCCATAAAAGATACTCGTGGCATTATCGACGCTATTCTTGGCGGAGCGATAAACAATGCGCCGACGAAGAAGATACCGTACTTCAACTTCGAAGTACCGACCGAGCTTGAGGGCGTTGATACAAATATCCTTGATCCTCGCAACACATATGCAGATGCATCCGAATGGGATGTAAAGGCAAAGGACCTTGCGGGAAGGTTTATCAAGAACTTCTCGAAGTATGAGGGCAACAAAGAGGGCAAAGAGCTCGTTGCAGCCGGACCTAGCTTAGAATAAAAATAAGACATCAGGATATAAACGGACCGTCTTTTTGGATGGTCCGTTTTATTTAGACAAGATAAATGAAAAGAAAAAAGTGTGCGCCAGAGCGCACACTTTTTTCTTTATAAAAGCAGGTATTTTGTTATCAATATACGCCTTGTGCGAGCATGGCGTCTACGACCTTTTCAAAACCGGCGATATTTGCGCCTGCAACATAGTTGCCTGCCATGCCGTATTTTTCAGCAGCGTCTGCTATATTGTGTGTAATATTTACCATAATGTCTTTGAGCTTTTTGTCAACTTCCTCAAAGGTCCAGCTCAGGCGCTCGCTATTCTGAGACATCTCAAGGGCCGAGGTGGCTACGCCGCCCGCATTTGCAGCCTTTCCGGGAGCGAAGATAACTCCGTTTTCTAGGAAGTATTCGGTAGCTTCAAGAGTAGTAGGCATGTTCGCGCCTTCTCCAACAGCGATGCAGCCGTTTGCTACGAGCATCTTAGCGTCCTCAAGGTTGAGCTCGTTCTGGCTTGCGCAGGGAAGAGCGATGTCGGCCTTGATCTGCCAAACGCCCCTGCCCTCATGATATTCGGAGTTGGGACGATATTTCTTATATTCGGTAAGTCTTGCGCGCTGTACCTCTTTGATTTCTTTAAGAGCAGCTACGTCGATTCCGTCGGGATCATAAACCCAGCCCGTTGAGTCGGAGCAGGTAAGGACCTTAGCGCCAAGCTGATGAGCCTTTTCTATCGCATAGATAGCAACATTTCCGGCGCCCGATACAAGGCAGGTCTTGCCTGCGATGTCGATATTGTTTATCTTGAGTATTTCTTCAATCAGATAAAGAAGTCCGTATCCTGTAGCCTCTGTTCTTACAAGCGAGCCGCCGAAACTAAGGCCCTTGCCTGTGAGGACGCTCTCATAAGCGGTCTTTATCTGCTTGTACTGGCCGTACATATAACCAATTTCGCGTGCGCCGGTTCCGATGTCGCCGGCGGGCACGTCGATGTCAGCACCGATGTATTTTTGCAACTCGGTCATAAAGGCCTTGCAAAATGCCATGATTTCTCTGTCGGATTTACCCTTCGGATCGAAATCGCTGCCACCCTTACCGCCGCCTATGGGAAGGCCGGTGAGGGAGTTTTTGAATATCTGTTCAAAACCGAGGAATTTGATTATACCGATATATACTGAGGGATGAAGTCTGAGACCACCCTTGTATGGTCCTATAGCGTTGTTGAACTGTACACGATATCCTGTGTTTACCTGAACCTGTCCTTTGTCGTCTACCCATGAAACCCTAAACTTTAGCTGTCTGTCCGGCTCTGTTATCCTTTCAAGGATCGCCTCTTTTCTGTAGAGTTCTTCGTTCTTCTCGATAACCGGTTTCAAGGACTCGAGAACCTCTTTTACAGCCTGATGAAATTCCGGCTCACCCGGATTTTTTTCAACGACTCTTGCGATGACTTCATCTACGTATGACATTAGTTTCTCCTCCGTAAAAAAATTTTTTTTGATTATATCATCGGGAAATAAGTTGTGCAAGCTTTTATGAAGAACTTGCATATTG
>CAYXUB010000063.1:0-5639 GCA_964468385.1 uncultured Lachnospiraceae bacterium | reverse complement strand
CCTTTATTGTTCCCCCATGCCTGCAAGCTTCTCCGCCTGATCTGCGGCGAGAAGCGTATCTATAAGTTCCTCAAGGTCTCCGTTCAAAACGGCATCTATCCTGTGCAGAGTAAGTTTTATCCTGTGGTCCGTAACACGTCCTTGAGGAAAGTTGTATGTACGTATCTTCTCTGAACGGTCTCCTGTTCCTATCTGGCTTTTTCTCTCTGAAGCTTCCTCGGCATGTTTTTTTTCAAGTTCCATCTCATATAGCCTTGATCGCAATACCTTTAGAGCCTTTTCTTTGTTTTTAAGCTGTGATTTTTCATCCTGACAGGAGACCACAATTCCTGTAGGCAAATGAGTAAGCCTTACGGCAGAGTCTGTCGTATTGACGCACTGTCCACCGTTCCCGGAAGCCCTGAAAACATCAAACTTACAATCATTTAAATCTAACTTAAAATCAAGCTCCTCCGCCTCCGGCATGACTGCAACCGTGACGGTGGAAGTATGGATCCTCCCGCTGCTTTCCGTCTCGGGAACCCTTTGCACGCGGTGGACACCTTTTTCGTATTTTAGTCTCGAATATGCGCCGGAGCCGTTTATCATAAATGTAACTTCCTTTAAGCCTCCGAGACCGTTCTCGCTTACATTTAAGGTTTCCGTGCGCCAATTCTTTCCTTCTGCATATTTATTATACATTCTGTATATTTCATAGGCAAAAAGTCCCGCTTCGTCACCGCCTGCTCCCGCACGTATCTCCACAATTACATTTTTTGCATCGTTCGGGTCTTTTGGAAGAAGCAGTATCTTAAGCTCCGTCTCAAGCCTTTCCTTCTCTTTTTTTGCATTTTGAAGTTCCTCTTTGAGCATAGAACACATTTCTTCGTCCTTTTCGCTCTCAAGCAACTCAAGACTCTCTTCTATCGTCCTGTCGTTCGCCTTATAACGCATATATGCATCGGCAATCGGCTGAAGTTCAGCCTGCTCTTTCATGAGTTGCTGAAAAAGACGACTGTCGTTTATAGTCGCCTGATCACTCAGCCTGTGCATTATCTCTTCTTGTTTCGCGAGTATATCTTCTAATCTGTTAAACATCACTCACCTTAAGCTCGCACTTATTACGCGCGGAAGCCTATTTAAATCTTCTATTATATTTATATTTCCAAACCCCGCCGTTTCAAGCAGCTCTTTTACCTCTTCCCCCTGATCAAAGCCTATCTCAAGACAGAGCTTACCGCCTGTGCTAAGATATTTTCCGCTCTCATTTGCGATGCGGCGATAAAAATCAAGTCCGTCAACACCGCCGTCAAGAGCAAGATGCGGATCATGTTCCCTGACTTCTATACTGAGCTTTTTTATTTCGTCGCTTTTTATATATGGAGGATTAGCTATTATAAGATCAAAGCTGCCGGATATACATTCAAACACATCACTCAATATGAATTCACAGTCTGCGGCATTCATCTCGGCATTTTTCTTTGCGACTAAAATCGCTTTCTCGCTTATGTCTGAAGCCGTAACACAAATACCTTTTTCCAGAGAAACGCTTATGGCTATGCAGCCGCTGCCCGTGCACAGCTCCAGAACTCTTGAGCCTCCATCTATATGCTTAAGCGCTTCTTCAACGAGGATTTCCGTATCCATCCTCGGTATGAGAACGTTTTTGTCCACAAAAAAACGCCTGCCGTAAAACCAAGCCTCTCCTGTGATATGTTGCAGAGGTATCCTGTCCGCCCTTTTATTCACCATGCTGACAAAGTCTTCTCTTGCTGTATCAGCCATCTTTTCAGCCCTGCTCAAAAAAAGACGGCTTCCCGATATTCCCGTCGTCTTTTCCAACAACAGTCTTGCGTCCGTCGCTGCTTCCTCGACATTCGCCTCCTTTAAAAAAACGGCAGCCTCTTTTTCTGCAGAGTACAGGCTTGCATTACTCTTGAGACTGAACTTCTTCATAGCCAAAATTCTTTTTTAAAAATCCTCGCCAATCAAATACCGCTTCGACTGCTACAATAGCTACCTCAACCATCGATTCATTGGGCTCGGCGGTTGTCATCTTCTGCAAGCCCATTCCCGGTTTACTGAGCAAATTTATAAACTTGTTGTCGGATTTCCCGGCCCATTTTATTATCTCGTACGAAACTCCTGCAATGATAGGAAGCAGCGCAAGCCGTATAATAACACGAAGCATACGGGAATCGACTTGTATAAACATTATAAAAATAACACTCACTATGATGACAAAAAACAAAAAGCTCGTACCGCAGCGCTTATGCAAACGAGAGCTCTTCATGACATTTTCAACATTAAGAGGCAGCCCGTTTTCAATACAGTTAATACATTTATGCTCGGCACCGTGGTACATAAACGTACGCTGTATGTCTTTCATCTTCGAAATAACCACTATGTATAACAAAAAGAAAACAATGCGCAGCGCCGCTTCTATAACAGAAATCGCCAATCTCGAGCCAATCCAACGCGAGAAGAATTCGCTTATAAAATACGGAATGAACATAAATATAACGACAGCGAGAATTACCGCAGCTATCATGACGAAAGTCATGGTTACGCTTTCTTCCTTTTTCTTTTTTTCTTCTCTCTCCTTTATTTGCTCTTCCGTAAGGCCGGTGTTATCTTCCTCTTCCTCGAAAAATTCCGAAGAATACATGATGCAATGTATCCCCATTACCAAGGATTCTACAAAACTAAACATACCTCTTATGATAGGAAAATTTTTCCATGTACCCTCTCGGGAGCCACCCTTTATCGACTCCACCGTTAAAGAAATCTCATTGTCCGGTTTACGCACGGCGATGGAATATTTGTCCTTATTGCGCATCATGATGCCCTCGAGCACAGCCTGCCCGCCTATGCCTGAGTTTATTTTACATATCATATATCCACCTGCAAAAATGGGTTGAGATCTGTAAAACCCCAACCCGTGTATTGTTTAATATAATTTTGCCTATCCTCAAACGCCATATTTTCTGTTGAATTTCTCGATACGTCCGCGAGCCTGAGCAACTTTTTGCTGCCCTGTATAGAACGGATGACATTTTGAACATATCTCAACGTGAATATCTTCTTTGGTGGAACCCGTAGTAAAGGTATTACCGCAGTTACAAGTCACCGTAGCCATATAATATTCAGGATGTATTCCTTCTTTCATTTCTATGATTCACCTCTTCCATTTTTGCCTTAATCCGTTTTTAAAAGGGCGTATAAAATATCCGCCCTTCAAAGACTAGTATATTTTATCATATCTCTAAAAAAATGCAATTACTTTTTCAAGAAAAACCAAGCCATGCAACCAGCGATGACACACATGCTTGGTATTAACTGCGACAGCAAGCTTAAATTCAAGCCATTTCGAGCAATCCCCCGGACGCTTTTTACAAACAAATTAAAACCATATGTGAAAAAGCTCTAACTATACGTCTGCGAAAAGCTCTAGCTATCATACGTCTGCGATAGTTTGCATTTGTCAATTTTATAGTTTATAATATCAAATCATTTATCCTAAAGTCTTAAAGGAGTACATGATGACTAAAGTATTTAAGATCATAATGAACATAGTGCTCATACTGTTTATAGCCTCTTTTTGCGCCTTGTACATCCCGCCTCTTTTGGGAATAACAACAGCAGTGGCAAATGTCGGGAGCGAAACTAATATGCAGGCCGGCTCTGTAGCATACGGAATAAGGGAAGCGTTAAGCGATCTGCAAAATGGCGAACGTATCATTGTAAGCACAGATGATTCTACTTATTATATATATGAAGTAGAATCTGTCGATACTTCAACCGGAGAAATAATTGTCAAGTCTTCGGATGGTTCCGATACCGAAACGATAGAGCTTAGAAGAACAGCTTCAAAGCTGGTCATAGTCGTTCCATTTATCGGATATATACTGCTCGCAACTCAGAGTTTTGAAGGGCTTGTCATTCTTTGTCTGGTCGCCGCTCTTATAATCATGCTTTTTATTATTGCAAGCATTATAAATAAAAAAGCGGACTCAAAGGAGCAAGAAAACGAAGAAAGCGATCTGGATTACTTCAAAACCCTTGCCGCAAGTTCAAACCGCCCGAGCAGTCTCGATGCTCTTAAAACGACAGTCTTGCCCTCTATGAATGAGATAAACGAAGGTGAAGACTCAAATAATAGTTTATCCCCTGAAACCGCAGCCATTGACGAGGATATAGAAGCGATAACACTTATCGACGAAGCGGTAACACTTGCCGATGAACCAATAACTCTTGCCGATGAACCAATAACTCTTGCCGATAAACCGGTAACTCTTTCCGATGAAGTTGTAACCCTTGCCGATGAAGCGGTAACACCTTCTGCTCAAACAGATGAGATAACAGCACCGCTGCCCGAAATAAAAGAAGATGAACTTACACTACAGCCGCAAGGTGATAACACAGTCACTGCTGCGCCTTCAAATGACGAAACGCAAACAGAACATTCAAAGGTCGGCACCGAAACAGCCGCATTCTTAGAGATAGGAGATGCTCTGGAAAACATATTGAGTACGGAGCAGATAAATCAGCCTCAACAAACGCCTGAAGTACAGGCTGCAGCCGAATCACATTCATTTGATGACACAGAAGATGAAGCGGTTGATGGTGAAATGCAATCGGAGATAGTTCTTGCCATACCGATACGCACGCTCGACGAAATGCTGGAAGAGGCGTATGCAAACGGAGAAGATCCTCAGGTCAAAAAAGACCCTGTCACAGGTATAGCCCTTGTAGACTACTCAAGTTCTTTAAATGTTAAGGCACAATAAAACGGATAGGAGGCATTTCCCTCCTATCCGTTCTCATTTTTCACCTATGATCAATCAGCGTATTTAGCCGCAGTTTCCAACGCAATGATCATCATCTCATTAAAGGATTCCCTAATCTCCTCAGCAGAGAGATATTCCTCCCTGAACATGTGATCCGAAATCGAAAGCAAGCTGAGCGCCTTCTTTTTTGAAGCCCTAGCCTCGAGATAAAGCCCCGATGTCTCCATTTCGACACATAGCATTCCAAGACTGCTTGCCATTTTAGCTATGTCGGGATTGGCATTGTAAAACATATCTGTAGTAAATACGTTTCCGACCCGAATATGAACTCCTCTTTCTTTGCTGATATTAACAGCATCATAAAGCATATCGAAATCAGCCGTAGGAGCAAGTGTTCCGGGGAAACCGTAATGATGGGCAAAATTAGAATTCGTACAGGCTCCCATTGCGATAACGAGATCTTTTACGTGCATATCGTCCAACAATGCGCCGGCACTTCCGACTCTCACTATTGCTTCTACCCCAAAGAAATTGTACAACTCATGAGCATAGAGCGTTGCCGAAGGCACTCCCATTCCGCTTCCCATGACCGAAATGCGTTTGCCCTTATACTTACCTGTATAGCCAAGCATATTCCTCACATCGTTAAAAAGCTCGGGAGCCTCAAGATAAGTTTCGGCAATATATTTCGCCCTGAGCGGATCTCCGGGAAATAAAACGACCTTGGCCACTTTCTCCTTATCAGCTACTATACATGCAGAAGGTGTTGAAAACATATTTTTCCCTCCATTACCAATGCCAAGAGTGAATTGTGGCAAGCGCGAGACGGGACTCGAACCCGCGGCCCCAACCTTGGGAAGGTTGTGCTCC
>CAYXUB010000062.1:0-5674 GCA_964468385.1 uncultured Lachnospiraceae bacterium | reverse complement strand
AAGACAAGATTACGAAAAAAGGGCCGAGGAGCTTCTCCTTCCGATACTTGACGCGAATGGCTTTGAGATAGTCGACGTCGAGTATGTAAAAGAGGGAAGTGAATATTATCTAAGAGCCTATATAGATAAGCCCGGGGGGATAAATATAAACGACTGTGAAACCGTGAGCAGGGCATTTTCCGATCTGCTCGATGATGAGGATTTTATAGACGGGGCCTATATACTAGAGGTAAGCTCACCGGGACTGGGCAGACATATTAAAAAAGAAAGAGATTTCAAAAGGAATATCGGAAGAAAAATAGAATTTAAAAGCTATAAAAACATAGACGGGACAAAGGACCGCACAGGCGTCCTTACGGACTATGATAAAGATACCTTTACCGTCGAGGGTGAGGACGGTGCCAAGACGACATACAACATAAAGGATATGGCGTCTATAAGAGAAGCCGTCGAGTGGTAAGACGGCATAAAACAGGAGGACAAAGCAAAGAAGATGAGCGCTGAGTTAAAAGAAGCACTAGAGGTTTTGGAAAAGGAGAAAAATATCAGCAAAGCGGCATTGCTTGAGGGCATAGAACAGTCTCTGATGCAGGCCTGCAAAAATCATTTCGGGAAGTCTGATAATGTTACGGTCGAAATAGATCCGGACAGCTGTGATTTTTCGGTATATGCGAACAAGGAAGTCGTAGAAAAGCCGGAGGATTCCGTTCTCCAAATCAGCCTCATGGACGCGAAGAAGATTGATGATGCTTATGAATTGGGAGACATAGTAAGAATTCCTATTGAGTCTAAATCATTCGGCAGAATCGCAACGCAGAACGCGAAAAATGTCATTCTTCAGAAGATCCGCGAGGAGGAGAGAAAATCCCTTTACAACAGATATTTTGAAAGGGAACATGACATTGTAAGCGGTATAGTTCAGCGCAATATGGGCAGATATATAAATATCAACTTGGGCAAGGTTGACGCTCTCCTTATGGAATCAGAAACCATAAGGGGGGAGAGGCTTCTTCCGCATGAAAGAGTCAAAGTGTATGTTCTTGAGGTGAAGGATACCTCCAGGGGACCGAGGATACTTGTTTCAAGAAGCCACCCCGATCTCGTCAGAAGGCTATTCGAGGCTGAGGTTTCGGAAATAGCGGACGGAACGGTGAAGATAATGAATATCGCGAGGGAAGCGGGCTCGCGGACTAAGATAGCTGTCTACAGCAATGACCCGGACGTGGACGCGGTCGGTGCATGCGTAGGTATGAACGGGATAAGGGTAAGCGCTGTTGTAGAGGAGCTTAAAGGTGAGAAGGTTGATATAGTAAGCTGGGATGAAAACCCTGCCCTTATGATAGAGAATGCCCTTTCTCCCGCAAAGATAATTTCGGTGCTTGCAGATCCGGACGACAAGTCGGCGCTTGTAATAGTTCCCGACTACCAGCTTTCGCTCGCGATAGGAAAAGAAGGTCAGAATGCAAGGCTCGCTGCGAAGCTCACCGGCTTCAAAATAGATATTAAGAGCGAGTCGCAGGCACAGGAAGAGGGAATATTCGATGAATATTTCGGAGACGAAGACGACGAATACGGATATGACGAGTCTGATACGGACTTAGAACCGGAGAGTGAAACGACAGACGCGGAAGATGAGCCGGAGGATAATATAGAAGAGGAGACGGCGGAAACGGCTGACGAAGTCGTCGATGCAGATGAGCCGGAGGATATTTCCGAAGAGGAAGTACAGGACGGTGAAGAAGGATAAAAGGCGGGACATATGAAAAAGGCTTCAAAAAAATCAAATAGGAAGCCTCCACTTCGAACCTGCTGCGGTTGCAGGGAAACCTTTCCGAAAAAAGAGCTTATAAGGATAGTAAGGAATACAGAAGGCGGGGTGGACGTCGACATGACGGGAAAACTGAATGGCCGCGGGGCGTACATATGCAAAAAAGAGGAATGTCTGAAAAAGGCGGTCAAGAGCGGAAGTATAGCCCGTTCTCTTGCTATAGAGATTGAGCCCGGGATATATGAAAGGCTTAAGGAGGAGTTTGGCGCTGATGAAGCCTGACAAAGTTTCGTCTTATATAGGGATCGCCTTAAAAGCAGGCAGGGCATCTCGCGGCTTGTTTGCGGTCGAAAGAGACGTAAAGAGAAAAAAAGCATTTCTCGTCATAGTCGCAAAGGACGCATCGGATAATACGAAGAAGGATTTTTCCAACATGTGCGCGTATTACGAAACGCCGCTCGTCTTTTTAAAGAGCAAAGATGAGCTGGGGCGTATTACCGGAAGGGAGTATTGCGCATGTGTGGCAATAAATGACGAAGGTATTGCAAAGGCATTAAGAGAGAACATAGTTTTATAGAATAACAGCTATAGAGGTAGAAAGTGTCAATGAACAAAACGGACGAAAGCAAAGAAATCAAAAAAACCGAAGAGGCGACTAAGCAGGCTCCGAAGAAGAAAAAATATATTCAGGTGTTCAGACCTCAGAACGCGCTGAGCAAGGAAGGGAAGAACTTCACTAAGCAGGGGCAAAACGCTCAGGAGGCTAAAAAAGCCCGTGAGCAGGCTAAGCCTACGGTGAAAAAGGATACGAGAACTGCAGAGACCGCCGTAAAAAAGGAGGAAGCTCCGAAACAGAAGGTCGAAAAGGCAGAAGAGGTCAAGAGCGCAGTCGCACAGGAAAAGGTTGCAGTCACGCCGCGCGCCGAAGAGCCTGTGAAAGAAAAGCCCGCGAAAGAAAAACCTGAAGAGCGAGTTCCCGAGCCTGAGAGGATAGCCGTTTCGGTAAAGATAATAAAAAAGGCGTCTGAGAATGTTCAAACGAAGGACAAGGAAAAACAGCCGGCGACAAAGACTGCCGACAATAAAAAGAGTGCTCAAAGAGGAGAAAAGTCTCGAGGGAGAGTTTCGTCAGAGCGTTCGGAGGGACGTCGTTTCGGCGATAAGGGCATTGATGACACAAAGCGCACGTCCAATGACGCCCGCCGTAAGAACGACAGGAAGCCGGCCCCTGCGGATATGGATATGGGCTCAAAGAGGCCGTCCAGAGACTCGAGCTACAGTAAGGAAAAGGATAAAAACAAGGAGCAGCTCAGGAAGAATAAACTTACCAGCGACAGTAGGCCGAATCAGGGCAGACGCCAGATGAGAAACATTCCGAAGGCCCTTCAAAATCCTCAGCATAAACAGCCAGAGGAGAAAAAGACCGAGACCGTAAAGGAGATCGTTATTCCGGAGAAGCTTACGGTACGTGAGCTTGCCGAAAAAATGAAGATGCAGCCTTCCGCCATCGTCAAGAAGCTGTTTCTTGAAGGCACTATGATAACGGTCAATCAGGAGATAGACTACGAGACCGCCGCTGAGATCGCCCTCGGTTTTGATATAATCGCTAATGAAGAAGAAACGGTCGATGTTATCGGGGAGCTTTTAAAGGAAGATGAAGAAAAAGAAGAGGATATGATCAGCAGGCCGCCCGTTGTCTGTGTCATGGGACATGTAGATCATGGAAAGACCTCTCTTCTGGACGCGATAAGGGATTCACGCGTCACTGACCGCGAGGCCGGAGGCATTACGCAGCATATAGGCGCTTATGTGGTCAGCATAAACGATCAGAAAATCACCTTCCTCGATACGCCCGGACACGAGGCCTTTACGGCTATGCGTATGCGCGGCGCGAATTCTACGGATATAGCTATACTCGTTGTTGCGGCCGATGACGGCGTGATGCCGCAGACGGTCGAGGCTATAAACCATGCCAAGGCCGCCGGTGTCGAGATCATAGTGGCGATAAACAAGATAGACAAGCCGGGAGCCAATATAGACAGAGTTAAACAAGAGCTCACGGAATATGGACTTATTCCGGAAGACTGGGGCGGAAGCACGATATTTGTGCCTGTTTCGGCAAAGACGAAGGAAGGTATAGACAACCTTCTTGAGATGATACTTTTGACCGCAGAAGTGCTTGAACTTAAGGCAAATTCAAATAGGCGCGCAAGGGGGCTTGTCCTGGAGGCGAAGCTCGACAAGGGCAAGGGGCCCGTTGCGAACGTGCTTATACAAAAGGGAACGCTCAGGCTTGGGGACTATATCGCGGCAGGCGCCTGTGCAGGTAAAGTCCGTGCAATGATGGATGAAAACTCTAAGAGACTTAAGGAAGCAGGTCCTTCGACGCCGGTAGAGATACTCGGCCTTAACGATGTGCCGAATGCCGGAGAGATACTCGTATCCACGGATACAGATAAAGAGGCGAAGAATTTTGCCGCCACCTTCATATCCGAGAACAAGAACAAGCTTATCGCAGACACAAAGGCGAAGATGTCGCTCGACGATCTCTTTACCCAGATACAGGAAGGCAGCTTAAAGGAGCTCAACATACTTGTAAAAGCCGATGTACAAGGCTCGGTAGAGGCTGTAAAGCAGTCGCTTGAGAAGATCTCAAATGAGGAGGTTGTTGTCAGGGTTATCCACGGCGGAGTCGGAGCGATAAATGAATCTGACGTAGTGCTTGCTGCCGCTTCAAATGCGATAATCATCGGTTTCAACGTGAGACCCGATGCCACGGCTAAGGCGACGGCGGAGCAAGAAGGCGTTGACATCAGGCTGTATAAGGTCATATATCAGGCGATAGAAGACGTCGAAGCTGCGATGAAGGGCATGCTCGATCCGGTTTACGAGGAGAAGGTCATCGGACACGCGGAAATAAGACAGATATTCAAGGCCTCCGGTGTAGGCAATATCGCCGGAAGTTATGTGCTTGACGGAAGCTTCGTTCGCAATGCTAAGGTACGAATAACGAGAAACGAAGAGCAGATATACGAGGGAGCGCTTGCTTCGCTTAAGAGGTTTAAGGATGACGTAAAAGAGGTCAAGGCCGGATATGAATGCGGACTCGTGTTCGAGAATTTCAACGATATTCAAGAGCTCGATCTGGTTGAAGCTTATGTGATGGAAGAGGTTACGAGATAAACGGAGAAAACTGTGAGAAAAAACAGCGTTAAACACGAGCGTATCAATCAAGCCGTGTTAAGAGAACTCGGAAACATATTGAGAAATGAAGTAAAAGACCCCAGAGTCGGGGAGTTGGTATCGGTGACTGCGGCTGACGTGGCGGCAGATCTCAAAACCTGTAAGGTGTATGTCAGCGTGCTCGGAGACGAAAAAGCGCGTTTGGATACAAGTACAGCGCTTGAGAAGGCCGAGGGCTTTATCAGACATGCGCTGGCGGCAAACTTGAATTTACGTAACACCCCGAAGCTCAGCTTTATAATGGACGATTCGATAGAGTACGGCGTCGCCATGTCCGGCAAGATAGACGAGGTCATAAGGCGAGACAGTGAAAACGGAGAACGCAATGAGTAGGCTCGATGATATATTAGGCGACGCGGTCAATATTGCCATTGCGGGGCATGTCAGTCCCGACGGAGACTGTATCGGAGCATGTTTAGGTCTTCAAATATATATAAAAGACAATTATCCTAATCTGAACGCGGACGTTTATATGCAGGAGATACCGGAAGAGTACCGTTTTATCGAAGGCGCTGACGGTGTCAAGACCTTGTGCGATAAGCAGGCAGCAGAAAAATACGATCTGCTTTTTCTTCTCGATATAAGCAGCCTCGACAGGATAGGAGTGGCCCGGCCAATGTTTGGTCGCGTGTCGCGCAGCGTCTGCATAGACCATCACAGGAC
>CAYXUB010000061.1:0-6050 GCA_964468385.1 uncultured Lachnospiraceae bacterium | reverse complement strand
AAACTATGCCGATATTCTTTCCGGGATTAAAATCCCTTAGCTGCACCGCCTTTTTGCGGGGAGCTATGGTCTGCCTAAGAAATATATCAACCGGCGGCCCTTTTTTCAGCTCTTGCAGCCCTCTCAGACTTTTCCTTGTCTTTCATGATACCGTACTCAATATCTTTAGGACGGGCAATTTCTTTCCAAAGCTCGTCTGCCACTGGCTTCCAATTTTCGGCGTAAGCCTTTGTCTTCGCGGTAAGGCTTTCCACATCTTCCGGGCTCTCGTAGTCTGTACTCACAGCTCCGGTCTCCTTTACGAGCCTTTCAATTTCTTCAGGGTTCTCGAGCATCGGGCACGGACGAAGCATATTGTTATTAAAGGGCTGGTTGTCATGATACGCCTGGAAAAGCGGGCTCCTAAGCGCTTCAAGAAGCGATACATCGTGGATATTCACATTTGAATAATGGATAAACACGCAAGGTTCAACCGCACCTTTGGCATTGATGTGCAGATAACGACGTCCTCCCGCTATGCAGCCCCCGACAAACTGCCCATCGTTCTGGAAGTCCATGGTAAATATGGGCTTCTTCCCCCTCAGCCCGCGCAAGGTATAAAGCACTTCCTTCCTCTGCTCCGGAGAGAGAAGAAGCTCGGGGGACGCGCCGTTTCCGACCGGCATATAGTGGAAATACCACGCAAAAAGCGCACCGTTATCAACGATTTTGTCTATGAAGGCTTCGCTCGTAACATCTTTGTAGTTTCTGCTCGTGTAGCAGATAGAATGTCCGAATGCAAGCTTATTCTTTTTAAGCAGCTCACATGCACGCATTATCTTCTCGTATACGCCCTGACCGCGGCGGCTGTCATTTGCCTCCTCGAATCCCTCCAAAGAGATTGCCGGAACAAAGTTTTTAACACGGAGCATATCCTGGCAAAACTCCTCGTCGATAAGCGTACCGTTAGTAAACGAGAGGAAGGCACAATCAGGGTGCATCTCGCAGAGTTTTATAAGATCCTTTTTACGTACGAGAGGTTCTCCGCCTGTATAAATGAACATATAGCAGCCAAGATCGTTTGCCTGTTTAATAATAGAATCAATATCCTCTAAGGACAGGTTGTTCTTATAACCGTATTCTGCGGCCCAGCAGCCTATGCATTTAAGATTGCAGGCTGAGGTAGGATCTAAGAGAACCGCCCAAGGGATATTACAATCATATTTCTTTGCGTTTATATCCTGCTTTTTGCTGCCTTTAAGACTGGCATTGATCAAGAAATTCTGGAAAAACGCCTTACGAACACCGGAATCGAGACGATATATGGCCTGAATGAGCTGATACCATGCTCCCTTTTCCTTGATTCCTTCACGGATAAGCTTCCTTTGCGGACCGTACCAGCCATCCGGCGCCCACTTATCGATAAGATCAATTATCTTTATAGGATTGTTCTCGGGATCTTTCTCTAAAAGATCTAATCCTTTGCTTATGATCAGATCAAGTCCTTTTTCTTTAACTTTTTCAGCGACTATCATAAAACTCCTCCATTATGCTATGCCATATCGGGACAACGGCCACTCGGCATGCTTGTATATCTCTTAACAATTTGAAATTATAAGTATACCTTAAAATATTGTCGATAAGCCAAATCAAAAAAGTTTTCGGTTTTGGGACAGTGCAAATAATCTGTCCAATCTAACTAAAGGTATTTGTCATCTCATATGATACAGGCAAGACTCCTCATAATGAGGTTCGCAGGTCAGATGTATGCCTAATTTACGGAAAGTGTTTTCGTCAACTGCCGAGAGTATAACAGAGCAATGCGCTTCACAGCCCGATAGCTTAGGTATCTGCTCAAGCGCCTTTGCCGCCTGAGGGTCAGAGACGGCGCATATCGAAAGCGCGATCAGCACCTCATCGATATGCAAACGAGGATTTTTGCTGCCGAAAGTACCTATTTTAAGCCTCTGTATAGGTTCTAATATCTGCGGAGCCATCAAATGCTTTTCATCGGGTATTCCCCCAAGTATTTTTAAGGCATTGAGCAGCATAGCCGAACATGCTCCCAAAAGCTCCGAAGTCTTTCCTGTAACTATTCTGCCACCGGGAAGCTCAAGTGCCGCAGCCGGTGCTCCCGTCGTCTTAGCCTTTTCGAGCGCCGGTGCTACAACACGTCTGTCGTACTCGTTTGCTCCAGTATTTTCCATAAGAAGATTCAGCTTGAAGACAATCTCGTCCGCGGGAAGCCCCTTTCTCTGGTCGCACAGCCCGGTATAGTATCTGCGTATTATCTCCTGCCGCGCAGCGTTGGAAACAAGCTCATCGTCCGTTATGCACTTGCCCGCCATATTCACGCCCATATCCGTGGGAGATTTATATGGACATTTCTCCATTATTCTTCCGAGTATAGCCGAAAGCACCGGGAATATTTCCACGTCCCTGTTATAATTTACCGCCGTTTCACCATAGGCCTCCAGATGAAAAGGATCTATCATGTTCACATCATCAAGGTCGGCTGTCGCCGCTTCGTACGCGATATTGACCGGGTGCTTGAGAGGCAGGTTCCAGATCGGAAAAGTCTCGAATTTTGCATATCCGGCTTTCTTTCCCAATTTATGCTCATGGTAAAGCTGAGAAAGACAAGTGGCCATTTTGCCGCTGCCCGGTCCCGGAGCGGTCACAACTACAAGTTCGCGCGTCGTTTCAATATAGTCGTTGCGTCCGTATCCTTCCTCGCTGACTATTTTCGTTATATTGGAAGGATATCCTTCTATAGGATAATGCCTGTAGACCTTAATGCCGAGCCTTTTTAACTTTTCGTCAAACGCGCAGGCCGCGCTCTGGCCTTCAAACTTCGTTATAACGACGCTCCCCACATATAAGCCTATCCCCCTGAATCCATCTATGAGTCTGAGCACGTCGGAATCATAGGTTATACCTAAGTCGCTGCGTACTTTATTCTTCTCTATATCGGAGGCTGCGATCGCAATAACTATTTCAACCTTCTCCTTCAACTTAAGAAGCATTTTAAGCTTGCTGTCAGGCTCAAAGCCGGGCAACACCCGAGACGCATGAAAATCGTCAAAAAGTTTACCGCCGAATTCAAGATACAGCTTCCCGCCAAGGTCGTCTATTCTTTTTTTTATATTTTCCGACTGGAGTTTTAGATATTTTTCGTTGTCAAATCCCTTTGTCTTCACTTCATTTTCTCCTTGACGAAAGTTTTATGAACAGCTTATTTCTTTTAAATATTCGACTATGTTCTTTTCATATCCGTTGCCATCTGGTGTATAAAAGCGCTCTCCTTCTATTTCAGATGGTAAATACTGCTGTCTTACATAATGCTTCGGAAAGTCGTGAGCGTATTTATAACCCAATCCACGCCCTAATTTTGCGGCTCCGCTGTAATGTGAGTCCCGAAGGTGAGGCGGAACCGTAGTCTTTACCGACTCAACGCTCTCCATAGCCCTGTCTACAGCGAGGTATGAGGCATTGCTCTTCGGCGCGCAAGCCACATATATTGCCGCCTGTGAAAGTAATATCCTCGCTTCCGGAAGCCCGATCCTCTCTACTGCCAGAGACGCCGCAACAGCTACCTGTAACGCTTGCGGATCGGCGTTTCCGACATCTTCCGCAGCGCATATCATTATCCTGCGTGCAATGAACTTTATGTCCTCTCCGGCCGAAAGCATTTTAGCGAGATAATACACCGCGGCGTCCGGATCAGAGCCCCTCATACTCTTAATAAACGCCGATATCACATCGTAATGCTGGTCACCGTTCTTATCATAGTCCAGCACTCGTTTTTGTATACATTCGGAAGCAATCTCTATATTTATATGGATCTTCCCGTCTTCCGAGGGCGGCGTTGTCAAAACTCCTAGCTCTAAAGCGTTCAGCGCGGCCCTTGCGTCTCCCCCCGCCATATCGGAGAGAAATTCTAAGGCTTCTTCATCTATAACGGCATTATATGCTCCCATACCTTTTTCCACATCGCTTATCGCCCTCTTTAGCAGCAGCTGTATATCCTTTTTATCGAGCGGCTTAAGCTCAAAAATGAGCGAACGAGACAAAAGAGCTCCGTTAACTTCAAAATATGGATTTTCCATCGTCGCCCCAATAAGCAGGACCGTTCCGTTTTCTACAAAAGGCAAAAGATAATCCTGCTGAGCCTTGTTAAACCTGTGTATCTCATCTACGAACATAATAGTCCGTTGTCCGTACATCGCGAGCCGCTGCTTAGCCTCCTCTACGGCCTCTTCCATATCCTTTTTCCCCGCCGAAGTAGCGTTAATTTGAACAAAATATGAGCTGCTCGAATTCGCTATTACAGATGCTAATGTCGTCTTTCCCGTTCCGGCAGGGCCGTAAAAAATAACCGAGCTGAGCCTATCCGCTTTTATCGCACGATACAGCATTTTATCTTCGCTTATTATGTGGCGCTGCCCCACTACCTCTTCCAGTCTGTCCGGTCTCATGCGGGCGGCAAGAGGTGCGTCTTTCTTTTGTCGCTTTTCCTGCATATATTCAAACAGATCCATCTTTCACCTCGTTATGCTTCTATCTTAATCATGTAGGCAGGATTTTCTCCTTCGCTTCCCGAAAAGACAAGCTCGCCTAAAAGCACAATGCTGAGCGACAAAACAGCCACACAGCACAGTAATAAAAGGTCTTTTTAATATTTTCACAACTCCTGATAGCCATATGCCTTAACACAGCAACATATATGCTTTCTGCTATAAGAAGCCGGATAGCTCAGATTTTATCGCAAAGTTCTTCTGCCAATTTATCTATCATTTCCCTGCTTTCATCGCAAAGCGCCGATGTTATTTTCACAGCGGTCTTTGAATAATTTATATCCTTGCAGCCCTCTAAGAGCCTAGCCATCGTTTTTGAAGCTGATGGAGCCCAGCTCCCGTTTTCTATAAGAGCGACAGTCCTGTTTTGAAAATTTCTCTCGCTGAGATGCTCTATAAACTCCTTCATATACGGAAAAACTCCGGCGTTATATGACGAGGCAGCCATCACAATTTTGGAATAGCAAAAGGCCTTGGAAACCGCCTTCGCCATATCACAACGGGCCAGATCCATGATAGCTACTTCAGTGCAGCCTTTCTCGTTCAGCTTTTCAGCAAGCAGCTCGGCGGCTTCTTTAGTATTTCCATATATCGACGCATAAGCGATAAATACCCCTTCGCGCTCCGCCCTATATGAAGACCAAGTATCGTAAAGGCCTATATAATATCCGAGATTTTCCTTGAGCACAGGTCCATGTAAAGAACATATCATCTTTATATCAAGCGCTTGAACTTTCTTTAACAAGGCTTGCACTTTTTGTCCGTATTTTCCGACTATGCCTATATAATATCGTCTCGCTTCGCTCGCCCAGTCATCGTAGACGTCATTAGCCCCGAACTTGCCAAAGGCATCTGCGGAAAAGAGAACTTTTGACTTGCTTTCGTACGAAACTATTACCTCCGGCCAGTGCACCATCGGTGCGGCAATAAAGGTAAGTTCATGTGTTCCCAGCTTGAGAGTATCGCCCTCCTTAACTATGATCCTACGTTCCTTATAGTCATTCCCATAGAAATTCTTCATCATGACAAAAGCATTAGACGATGAGACAATCGTTGCATTCGGATATTTATCCAAAAAACCCGAAAGACTTGATGAATGGTCCGGTTCCATGTGATGAATCACTAAATAGTCCGGCTCCCTCCCATCGAGCGCCTTTTCAATATTAAACAGCCATTCCTCCATGAATCTTTTTTCCACGGAATCCATGACCGCTATTTTTTCGTCCAATATAACATAAGAATTATATGCAATACCGTTAGGTATAGGATACTGCCCCTCGAAAAGATCGAGTTCCTTGTCGTCAACACCGACATACTTTATATCATTCGTAATTTCCATTTTTTCCTCCGAATAGTTGCTTTTCCCACGGAATCTTCCTACGATACATGGTTTATATTTTATCAAAACCACCTATATTATACAATATAAAGCAAGAGTAATCTTAAAAAAGTGTGCGCCCACAGCGGAGCGTTTTTTGTACGATAGGAAATGAA
>CAYXUB010000060.1:0-6059 GCA_964468385.1 uncultured Lachnospiraceae bacterium | reverse complement strand
TGTTTTCAGAAAACTGCGGCAATTAAGTGTTGACATAGATGGTGAAAATATTGATAATGTCTCTATGAAAGCGCTCAGCATGGGTATGACAAATGATTATATGGTAGCTATAGAAGAAGGCGCAACACATATCAGGGTTGGCACAGCCATATTTGGCGAACGTATATACAACACATAAAAAAGTAGGAGAAACTCAAATGGGTGTATTTGATAAGTTTATTAACTCAATCCGAATCAATAGCGACGACTATGAAGACGACGACTTTTATGATGAGGAGGAAGATTACGAAGAAGATGATGACGAATACGACGACGATGAAGACGAAAAGCCTAAAAGAGGTTTTTTCAGCCGTCTGCTCGGAAGAAACTCAGAAGATGATGACGAAGATGAAGATGATGATGAAGACGAGGAAGAGGAAGAAGAAGACTTCAAACCTCAGAGCAAACGCGAATACAGCCCTAAGATAACTCCGATGAGTAAAAAGGGCAGGGCTATGGAGGTAAGGGTGATAAAGCCCGCCAACATGGAAGAGACGCGTAATATAGCAGATACCCTGCTCGCCAACTGTACGGTTGTTCTTAATCTTGAGGGCATTGAGATTGAAACAGCCCAAAGAGTAATAGACTTCTCTTCCGGCACTTGCTACGCTATCGGCGGTTCTCTCCAGAAGGTTTCCGGCTTTATTTTCGTACTGACCCCTCATAACGTCGGAATATCAGGAGATATAACAGACATACTAGGGAGGGCGGATCCCGTTATGAGATATAATGTCTGAATAAGATAATGTTAGAGCGTCAGTGAATGGCTGAGGCTCTTTTTCTTAACGGAGTTGTTATGGAGGAGACGTTGGACGAAAAAAATCATATATCCCCAACAAAATTCTATGTTTCAGCCTTTGCAGGGCTTATAATACTTATAATATTTGACATGATAACTAAATTTCTTGCTGAAACATATTTAATGGATACGGAAGGGATAAGCCTTATAGACGGGGTTTTGAGATTATATTATTTGGAGAATACCGGAGCGGCTTTCGGAATTTTTAAAAATATGCAGCCTTTTTTTATCGTTCTTACCCTTGTGTTTTTAGCAATTGCAGTGTCGCTCTTGCTAAAAATCCCAAAGACGCGTCGTTATTTCCCGATGTGTACTGCTCTTATTTTTTTGATGGCAGGGGCCATAGGTAATTTCATTGACAGGATAACAAAGGCCTATGTAGTTGATTTTATATATTTTGAGATTATAGACTTTCCGGTTTTTAATGTCGCCGACATATATGTGACCTTATCTGTTATCGCAATAGTACTGCTCCTTTTGTTTTATTATAAGGATGGTGAGTTTTATTTTTTGAGTAAAAAACATAAGAGCGGGGCAGAAGATGAAAGAGCATAGACTCACGGCTGGCGTTGATGATTCCGAACTTCGCATAGATCAATTTCTTGTGAAAAACACAGAGGGTTTTTCCAGGTCTTTTTTGCAAAAATGTGTTAAAAACTCTTTTGTGAGTGTAAACGGCACTACGGTGAAAGCTAATTACAGACTGAGAAAAGATGACGAAGTACGGCTATTAATCCCACCTTGTGAAGAACTTTCCGTAAAAGAAGAGAAGATTCCGCTCGATATCATATATGAGGACGATTCTTTGTTGCTGGTGAACAAGCCTAAAGGAATGGTAGTGCATCCGGCGGCAGGTCATTATGAGGGGACTCTCGTAAACGCACTTATGTTTCATTGTAAAAATGCTTTGTCGGGAATAAACGGAATCCTTCGCCCGGGCATAGTGCATAGGATAGATAAGGACACTACAGGAATCCTCGTCGTCTGCAAGACGGATGAAGCGCACCGTTTTCTTGCCGAACAGCTTGCCGTACACAGCATAACGCGAAGATATAGAGCGATCGTGTACGGAGCTTTTAAGGATAGCGAATTTACAATAGAAACGACGATAGGACGTCATCCAAGCGATAGAAAGAAGATGGCATGCAACGTTAAAAACGGAAAGCATGCAGTGACAGAGGTAAGACTTATAAAAGAGCTCAAAGGCTATTCCTACATAGAATGTACGCTTCTTACGGGACGTACACATCAGATAAGAGTACACATGGCTTCGATCGGACACCCTGTACTCGGGGATACGCTCTATGGACCTAAAAAATCTTCCGTTAAAGGGCTTGAAGGGCAGACGCTTCATGCTTATATGATAGGCTTTATTCATCCCGTAACGAAAGCTTACGTAGAGTACAGCGCTCCTTTGCCTGAATATTTTCAGCAATTACTCGAAAAACTTGTTTAAAGCATGTAAATTCTCGGTTGATAAAAGCAAACAAATAGAGCCGTTTTCTATTTGGGAAATAAAAAATATCTTGCCCAGTGAACTGAGCGGAAAGGAGTCTATATATGAGAACATTGATTACAATAGGACGAGAATTCGGTTCGGGAGGCCATCAGATCGGTACTGAGCTGGCAAAGGAATTAGACATCCCTTTTTATGACAAAGAATTACTTGAAAAAGCAGCTAAAGACAGTGGCATTTCAAAAGAATTCTTTGAAAGTCAAGATGAAAAGCCTACGGGGAGTTTTCTTTTTTCACTTGTTATGGATTCTTATACGACTATGAGTTTTCCTTCCAGACTATATAATGAGCTGCCACTTAATCAGAAGATATTTTTAGCCCAGATCGAAACGATAAAAAAGATTGCCGAAAAGGGTTCATGCGTGCTTATAGGAAGATGCGCCGACTACGCGCTTGAGTACAACCCTAACCACCTCTCCGTTTTTCTGCATGCGGATTTAGAAGCAAGGATAAAAAGGGTTTCGAAGTTGTACGATCTTTCAAATGACAAGGCAAAGGAGCTGATACTCAAGACGGATAAATCCAGGGCGACTTATTACAACTTCTATACGAACAAAAAATGGGGAGATAAAGACAACTACCATCTTAGTATAGATACCGCCTTATATGGTATAAACGGAACTATAGAACTGATAAAGAAGGCAATCGAAGTAAAAGAAAAGACTTCGATCCAGAATATATTTGAAGGGCCTATGTATAGCTCTTTATAAAGCTTTATAGCTTAAATATACTTTTATCTTATATAGTTTCCTGCATTTTGCCGCACATCCTTGATGTCGGCGCTTTTGGAACACACCCTGCAGATATAAGAGCCGTTCGGGAAATGTACGATACGGCTCTTCATCGTCAGCGCGTCTATACAATACATAGCGCCTGTAAGAAGCTTTCCGGCCCCTGTTATATATTTTATCGCTTCAGTGGCTTGAATACAGCCCATGATACCGCAGACCGGGCCGAGTACACCCGCTTGAACGCAGCTTGGGACTTTTTTGTAGTCCGGCACGTCTTCAAAAACACATCTCATACATGGACCTTGTTCCGGTACATAGCTTATTGCTTGGGCATTAAATCGGATCACTCCTGCATGGCAGAAGGGTTTTTTTTCTATGACGCAGGCATCGTTTATAAGGAATTTCGTTTCAAAATTGTCGACAGCATCTATTATAAAGTCATACTCCCTTATAATTTCCGTTATATTTTCGGCATCAATGTAAAAGGGATAGATCTTAATTTCGGTGTCAGGATTTAAAATTTTAAGAGTCTCAGAGGCCGATTCGGCCTTGTTTTTATGGACGTCTGCGGGGGAATGCAGGATCTGTCTATGAAGATTGACTTCAGAAACGGTATCGGCGTCGGCTATCCCGAGAGTGCCAATCCCCGCGGCGTTCAAATAGAGAAGGGCAGGGCAGCCTAAGCCGCCGGCGCCTATGACGAGTATCTTTGCGTTTTTGAGTTTCTTTTGACCCTTTTCGCCGATCTCAGGCATTATGATTTGTCTTAGATATTTTTCTTCCATATTTAGTCCCTTTTTAAGCCTCATTGCCTAAGTTCATGTAATAAGACATCATGCATACACCGGAAGCGCCGTTTTTTATACAGTCATCGATGTTTCCCGGCTTTATTCCGCCTAAAGCATATACGGGAATAGTTACGGAGGAACAGATTTCCTTTAAGAATTCAAGCCCGCGAGAGGTGAGCCCTTTTTTGCACTCCGTAGGGAAAATATGACTTGCGGTTATATAGGACGCTCCAAGCCGTTCGGCCTCTTTGGCCTCGTCGATCCCGTGAGTTGACACGCCTATGAGGCTGAAGCGCTCTTTCGTTTCTTTGCTCAGGGAAACAAAGCGATCCATAGGAAGATGTATGTAGGGATGTCCGAGGGTGAGAGCGACATCGGTAAAATAGTGCAGAACGCAGGTCTTGCCGCATGTATCGCACAGGTCGATAACCATTTTCGCAAGTACTTCATAAGCGTCGGGCCTCATGTCTTTTTCGCGAAGTATCACGATATCGACGTCGGAAGCAAGGATTTTTTTAATTCCTTCGACGAAATCGCCGCGTATAAGTTTTCGGTCGGTAATGCAGATTTTTTTATACATATATGTAATCGTTAATTACGGGCTGCAGGCCTTCTTTGGACATATCGCCGTACATTTCGGAAAAGCTCCGTGAGTCGGCTATTTCAAACTGTTCGTCGCCCGTGTCGACGGTGGCTTCCCCTTTGTATTTTTCCTCGTGGTCGCCGATGCCCGTGGAAACACCGGCGGAGACCTTTGTCGCGGCTATTTTTACGATACCGTCCCTGAAATGCTTAGACTCACGTGATGAGACGGTTATGCCGACATAGGGCAGGAATATCCTATAGGCGCAGAGCACTTGGCAGAGCTCTTTTTCGCGCACGTCCAGAGGATTTATTTTGTCGTTATTTATTATCGGCCGGAGCCTGGGACAGGAGAGCGAAAACTCTACGTAAGGGTATTTTCTTTGTAAAAAATAGACATGAAGGGCGCTCGCCAAAGCGTCCTTTCTAAAGTCGGCGAGTCCCAAGAGAGCGGAAAAGCCGACTCCGCGCATGCCACCCAATATGGCGCGTTCCTGAGCATCGAATCTATACGGCCACACGCGCTTATGGCCCATGAGATGGAGTGTTTCGTACTTATCGCTGTCGTATGTCTCCTGGAAAACGGTGATATAATCCGCTCCACATTCGTGCAGATAGCGATATTCATCGACATTCATAGGATAGACCTCGAGCCCTACGTTCCTAAAATACCGGCTCGCGATCCTGCATGCCTCACCGATATAGGAAACAGGACTCATAGAACGGCTTTCACCCGTGAGCAGGAGGATTTCCTCTATGCCCGACTCGGCGATTATCTGCATTTCTCTTTCTATTTCTTCAGCGTTGAGCTTCTTTCTGTTTATGTCGTTATAGCAGTTAAAGCCGCAGTATATACAATAATTTTCGCAGTAGTTAGAAATATACAAAGGAGTAAAGATATAGACGGTATTACCGAAATGTTTGCCTGTTTCTTCCTTCGCCCTTATAGCCATTTCCTCTAAGAACTCGGCGGCGGCGGGAGAAAGCAGAGCTTTAAATTCATTTATACCGCATTTATCCGAAGAAAGGGCACGCTTGACGTCCTCTTTGGTATAGCTATTATAGTCGAAAGCACTTACTTCTGACATTACCCTTGACATTATATCCGACTCTATGCGCTCCATTCCGGGCATATACTTCATATGGTCGCTGCGATATGAAGGATCTTGTTCTATGCGATGCTTTTTTTCGAGCGCCTCTTTTGAAAGCTTTTCGGAATCGACAAAAAAACTGTTTTCTGACATCTTAGCCTCCGGGTCAGTCCCTTAAAAATCCTGTGAGCGGGTCGGAAGCGGAAGCTCCGCGCTCGATCACCCTTCCAAGTCCCGATAGATAGGCCTCTCTTCCGGCTTCGATGGCCTTTTTGAATGCCGAGGCCATCACCGGAATATCCCCTGCAGTAGCTATTGCGGTATTTGCCATGACAGCCGCACAGCCCATCTCCATAGCCTCGCAGGCCTGAGACGGTCTCCCTATCCCTGCATCGACTATTATTGGCAGATCACATTCGTCTATGAGTATCTGAATGAAATCCTTAGTAGACAGTCCCTTATTGGAGCCGATAGGAGCGGCCAGAGGCATTATAGCGGCCGCGCCTGCTTTTT
>CAYXUB010000059.1:0-6218 GCA_964468385.1 uncultured Lachnospiraceae bacterium | reverse complement strand
CCTCTGACATCTATCTCCAAGACAACGTCCTTGCCGCTTTCGCGCATTCGTTCAATATATTGCTTTGGCGTCCCGTAATAGTGCCCCACATAGCCTTCATATTCTATAAGCTCTCCGGCATCTATCATGAGTTTAAATTCTTCTTCCGTCTTAAAGAAATACTCGATGCCGTCTTTTTCTCCTTCTCTAGGGCTTCGGGTGGTCGCCGAAACAGACAAGACATAATTCGGATACTTTCTCAGGAGCTTTTTTACAAGCGTACCTTTACCCGCTCCCGAAAATCCCGATACGACTATCAAAAGTCCGTTACTCATCTTGCTCCTCCAGCCCATCTTTATCACCATTAAAGCTCTTAAACCTCTTGCTGACCGTCTCGGGCTGTAAAGCCGATAATATTATATGTCCCTCATCCATAAAAATCACTGCCTTTGTCTTCCTACCCTGAGTAGCATCTATAATGAGATTATCTGCCTTTGCCTTTGAGACCATTCTTTTTATAGGAGCAGCATCCGGCCTTACGATCGCCAATACCCTATTAGTGTTTACAAGATTGCCGAATCCAATATTTGCTATCATCTTTTCCCTCAAATTGATTTTTTACTGCATAAAACCTACTCTATGTTTTGTATCTGCTCTCTTATCTTCTCTATAGTAGTCTTAAGCTCTATCCCAATCTCAGAAGTCTTGAAGTCACTCGCTTTTGAGAGTATGGTATTGGCCTCCCTGTTCATTTCCTGAGCCATAAAGTCAAGCTTACGCCCTGCTTCTCCTCCGTCTTTAAGTGCCTGCACCATTGCGCTTATATGGCTGTGAAGACGTACGGTCTCCTCGTCAGTACAGAGCTTATCCGCAAATATCACAAGCTCTGCTGCCACACGACTTTCATCTATTTGAGTACTTTCAAGTATTTCGCCAAGCTTAAGCCTAAGCTTTTCTTCATATTCTGAGAGTATCTGCGGATAACGCTTCTCTATAAAACTTACATTTTTATCCATAGCAGCTAGCTTTTTTAATATATCTGCTTTTAAGGTCTCTCCTTCTTTTTGCTTGAAACTGTCAAATTTGTCAAGCGCTTTGTCTATAGCTTGCTTTAAAAAAAGCCATGACGACTCATCGTCTTCAGCTCCTTCCTCCATTGAAAGCACCTCGGGGAAATTCGCAAGCATATATGCAGGCAGCTCAGACCCGATCCCAAAATCCTTGTCCATCTGCCTTATATAAGTCACATAAGCCTGCGCAAGCTCCTTATTGTATTTAAGCCCCAAGGCAGAGGCCTTTCTGTCGTCAAAGTTTATGTAAACGTCGACTTTGCCTCTGCTTATCCTTTCCTTTAATATACTGCGTATATCACCTTCTAAAGAATAAAACCTTTTGGGCATTCTTATATTTATATCAAGGTAACGGTGATTAACAGACTTAAGCTCTACGGATACTTTTTTTCCGTTCTCAGAAAGATCGGCCCTGCCGTATCCCGTCATGCTTTTTATCATAAGCTTTCCTCATACTCGTTTAGCTTCATTAGTTGTTAATGATAACATCTATATGGCTTTTTTGCAATTTGTATTTGCTTTTGAAGAATGTTAATATATAAAAAAACCGAGTTATTCTTTGCAATTACGGCTACGTAAAAACTTTGTAATTGCAAGGTCTTCAGGAGAAAAATATGGCGTTTGACGGCATTACCGTATCATGTATAAAAAAAGAACTTAAGGAAAAGCTGATAGGCGGTTATATAACGAAGATAGCCCAGCCTGAAAAAGACGAGTTGCTTATCTCCATTAAGAATAAACACGAAACATATCGGCTCGTGCTTTCGGCAAACCCCTCACTGCCGCTTGTTTACATTAGCGAAAAAAAAAGGCAAAGCCCAATGACGGCTCCTGCTTTTTGTATGTTGCTCCGCAAACACATAGGAAACGGCAAGGTAGTTGACATAATACAGCCCTCGATGGAGCGAGTTGTCATGCTTGTTATAGAACACAGGGACGAACTTGGAGATCTTCGACGCAAAAGACTCATCGCAGAGTTTATGGGCAAGCACAGTAACCTTATCTTAGTTGACGAAAATGATCTTATCCTCGATTCCGTAAGAAGGATACCCGCTAGCATCAGCTCCGTGCGTGAGGTACTGCCGGGCAGAGAATATTTCATACCTCAAACGCAAAAGAAAGCCGATCCATTCACGATAAGTGAAGAAGCTTTCATATCAACGATATTCTCAAAATCCGCTCCTCTTTCGAAAGCCATATATACCTCTCTTACAGGCTTTTCCCCTATGGCCGGCGAGGAACTATGTGTTCGTGCCTCCCTCGACGGCAGAATTCCCGCAGCCTCATGCTCCGAAAGAGAACGTACTCACTTGTTTCATATCTTTTTAGGCTTTATGGATGATATTAAAAATGAAGACTTCCATCCGGCGGTATATTACGAGAATGCTAAACCCGCAGAATTCACCGTATTTCCTTCCGAGCTATATGATGGTTTTGCTAAAAAAGAATTTGAATCGGTGTTTTCTGCCCTTCTTGTATTTTACTCTGAAAAAGAGAGCGCATCGCGCATGAAGCAAAAATCCTCCGATCTTCGCAAGATTGTCTCCACCGCGCTTGAACGTAATGTAAGGAAATATGGGCTTCAGAAAAAACAACTCGACGATACAAAAAAAAGAGAAAAATACCGTCTGTACGGAGAACTTCTGACTGCCTACGGCTATGGTGTCGAAAATAAAATCGATAAATTGGAATGTGTAGATTACAATACGGGCGAAAACATTACAATCCCGCTTGACCCTGAACTGAGTGCTCTTGAAAATGCTAAACGCTATTTTGAAAAATATAACAAGCAAAAGCGTACCTTTGAGGCGGTTGAAGTACAGATGAAAGAAACAGCCGAAGACATAGCTCATCTTGAAAGCATACAAACCGCTCTGGACAGCGCTTTTGACGAAGCTGACCTTGCGCAGATATCTGACGAGCTGAGACAATGCGGGTATATGAAGAAAAATGCCAAAGCCCGCGGAAAGCATAATAAAGCAAAACCCTTGCGTTTTATTTCCTCAGACGGACATGAGATACTCGTAGGCAAAAACAACTATCAGAACGACGAAATCAGCTTTTCTTCGCCCTGCGGACGAGATTGGTGGTTCCATGCCAAGGCTGTCCCCGGTTCTCATGTGGTCGTCAAGTCCGAAACAGAAGAACTTCCCGACCGCATTTTTGAAGAAGCAGCAAGGCTTGCAGCCTATTTCAGTAAGGGACGCGGCTCCTCCAAAGTAGAAATTGACTACACTCTTCGCCGCAACCTGAAAAAACCCAGCGGGGCTAAACCCGGTTTTGTCGTCTATTATACAAACTACTCTATGATGGCAAAGCCGGATATTTCAGACATAAAACAAGTCGATGCTTAAGCTTTTCAAAAAAATTTTTGTTACAAAAAAATTTAATAATAAAAGATATATTATATGGTATAATCCTGAATAACGTCGGGATAAATGTCTCTTTTTATATTTTTTACTTTTACATGGGTTAGATATGGGGAAAAAAAAGGGTTTTACAAGTGAAATAATCGTACGCCGTCCTATGGACCGCTATAGCGCCAACCCTGAAGTCGGACTTTCCACGGAACAAGTGCGCGAATACCGTATGAACGGCTGGGAAAACCGGAGCAGTAAGGTCTCTTTCAAATCCACAAAGGAAATAATCAAGGGTAATACTCTTACATATTTTAATATGATCTTTGTGATCTTAGCCGCCCTCCTCATCATAGTCGGCGCATACAACGATCTTACCTTTATGTTCGTCATCGTCTCCAACTCTCTTATCGGCATTATTCAGGAGCTCAATGCCAAGGCGACGTTGAAAAAGCTGACCGTAATGCACTCTCCAAAGACAAAGGTGCTCAGAGACGGAAAGCTTAAGGCGATAAACGCCGAGTATCTCGTGCTGGACGATATAGTCATATTCGAAGCGGGGAATCAGATAAGCGCCGACGCAGTAGTCGTTTCCGGAGAAGTTTCAGTGAACGAAGCGCTGCTCACCGGTGAATCGGACGAGATCATAAAGCAGCCCGGCGATCCTCTCATGTCCGGAAGCTTCATCGTCTCCGGCTCGTGTAAGGCGCGTCTGGAGCGTGTCGGTGAGGATTCTTACATAAACAAACTCACGCTTGAAGCAAAGGCGACAAAGGACGGCGAACAGTCTGAGATGATACGCTCCATCAACAGGCTCATCAAAGTCATCGGTGTTATGATAATCCCGATGGGTATTATCCTCTTCATTCAGCAGTACATATGGTCCGGCTTTCCTTTCGCCGAAAGCATCGAATCCATGTGCGCCGCTTTGATCGGCATGGTGCCGGAAGGGTTGTACCTGCTTGTCAGCATTACCCTCGCGGTCAGTACTATCAGACTTGCCTCGAAGCAGGTGCTCGTCCATGACATGAAATGTATTGAGACACTTGCACGTGTCAATGTTCTATGCGTCGATAAAACAGGTACCATAACCGAAAACACAATGGCCGTTGACAAGGTCGTTCCTCTCGGAGCATATGACGTCCAGGAACACGGAAATCTGGAATCCCTGTTAAGTAATTTCGCGTTTTCTATGTCTAAGGACAATATAACGATGGAGGCTCTTAAAAAACGCTTCCGCTCATCTTCTCAACGGGCAACGGAAATCATATCTTTTTCATCGGCTTATAAATATTCTGCGGCTCGTTTCGAAAATGTCTCCTACGTGCTTGGCGCACCTGAGTTTGTGCTTCGCGGCTCCTATGACGAATACTCTGATACGATCGAAGAATATTCACTTAAAGGCTATCGCGTGCTCGTATTTTGTATTTACAAAGGAGCACTGACCGGCAAGGCACTTACCGCCGAAACTGTACCGCTCTGTCTTATAACCCTTTCAAATCCGATAAGGAAAAACGCAAAGCAGACCTTTAAATTTTTTGCGGAGCAAGGAGTAAGTATAAAGGTCATCTCGGGTGACAATCCGGCGACTGTTTCTAATATCGCAATAGAAGCCGGTATCGAAAACGCGCAGAATTATATAGACGCCGGACTTTTACACAGCTATGAAGACATATATAATGCCGTGAAAAAATACGCCGTATTCGGACGCGTAACCCCCGAACAGAAGCGGATGTTCGTGCGCGCTCTTAAGGAACAGGGAAATACGGTTGCTATGACCGGCGACGGCGTAAACGACGTGCTCGCATTAAAAGACGCGGACTGTTCGGTGGCTATGGCTTCGGGAAGCGACGCAGCGGCTCAAGCTTCTCATCTCGTCCTTTTGGAATCCGATTTTTCAAAAATGCCCAACGTGGTGATGGAGGGCAGGCAAGTTGTAAACAACCTCGAGCGTTCAGGTTCGCTGTTTCTTGCCAAAAATATATATTCCATATTGACCGCCATCTTTACAATCGCCTTTGGGATAAGTTATCCGATAGAAGCATCTCAACTCACCTTTGCAAGCCTCTTTACTATAGGTATCCCCGGCTTCTTTATGTCCCAGGTTCCGAGTACGAAGATGATAGAAGGCCACTTTATGCGCAATATCCTCTTAAGGGCGCTGCCCGGAGGCCTTACTAACTCTATGATCATATGCACCCTCGTCATCTTCGGACAGGTATTCAACATAAACTCTACGGATATATCTACGGCCTGCACTTTCCTTTTATGTATAGTAGGCTTTATGATACTCTACCGCGTCAGCAAGCCGATGGACGTGTTCAAATGGATAATTTTCGGCGTATGTATATTCGGACTTTTAATCGGCGCGACGGTGTTTAACAACCTCTTCTCGCTGACAAGCATGTCAACACGCTGCGTAATGCTGTTCATCATATTCTCGGTACTGTGTGACCCGCTGTTCAGGTATCTCACGGCTCTTGTCGATTTGCTCACAAAACTATTTATGAATATCTGGACGGCATTTACGAAAAAGAAGGCACTATAAGAAGTTCAAGTATTACAATATAAATAGTAAAATCCGGCGTTCTGCTCTGGAAATGGAGAAGACGCCGGATTTTTGGCTGTAACGAAAAGAAACGCCGTTCAATTATCCTTCCGTACTAAAAACGTATGACCACCGGTTCTTTAGAAAAAGAGGAAATCGTTGCCTGTCCACCTTCCAATGAGAAGACCACATTATTTCCATCTCCAGCTTGATATATTTTTTTAAGATCAGGATGACTATCCAACATATACTTTTCTGCCTCAA
>CAYXUB010000058.1:0-6222 GCA_964468385.1 uncultured Lachnospiraceae bacterium | reverse complement strand
GGTACATATAATACCTCTGTTATATATGCCCCAGATATTTGCATCAGGGCAAATATTATTTCTGTTTTATTGGAATAGTACCTGTATAAAGAACTTCTGCTACAATTTGCCCGTTTTGCGATATCACACATTTCAACAGTTGATATTCCTTTTTCTCGAAACAACTCTGACGCAGCATCTAGTATTTTGCTATTCATCTCTTCCATATGATTCTCCTTTACTGCGTACTGCGAGACATGTGTCTTATTATTTTTGTAGCATACCCCCCCTTTTGTGTCAATGCACAATATACTAAAATAATAAACATATTTTTTGTTTGTTTCGCCAATTATTATGCCTATAGCTTCCATCTACTCTCTTAAAAAACGAGTAGGATGCGGTGATTAGCCGCCGTCTTCTCACATCACTGTGCGTCTGTACCCAAATCCTATGCCGTATATCATTGACAGCTTGAGTGCGTTTGAAGTAAAATCACAATAAATATTCGCAAACAAAAGGAGACGTTAAATGGATAATTATCTTATTTATACCGATTCAGCCGCTGATATGCCGCGCTATGTATATGAAGAATTTGACGTGCGGATCATTCCGATGGAATATATTGTCAACGGAACTGTCCACACCTTTTATACAGACTCTCCCGAACACGATAAAGAATGTGACGCCCTCTTTGAAGCCGAGAAAAACGGCGCCGATGTATCTACTACTCAGATAACGCCTTTCGTCTATATAGAAAAATGGACTCCTGAACTCAAATCCGGAAACGACATAATCTATATATGCTTCTCCTCTGGAATGTCCTCTACTTATACCAATGCGATAAGCGCTGCAGAACAGCTTAAAGAGGAATTTCCCGAAAGAAAGCTGATCGTTGTCGATTCGCTCGGCGGTACTCAAGGTCAGGGTTTATTCGTCCACAGCGCTCTGATCAATCGGGCTAACGGTATGTCCTTTGAAGAAAACGTCACATGGCTGACAGAAAACAGGAAATATTTATGCCATCGATTCATGGTCGGAGACTTGAATTTCCTGAAAAAAGGAGGGCGCGTATCCGCGGCCTCTGCTGCAATAGGCTCTATGCTCAACATAAAACCTCTTCTTATAATAGATGACGACGGAAAGCTTGAGGTCGTAGATAAGCCGCGCGGCGAAAAGCCCGCCATAAAACGTCTTGTAGAGAGCACAAAAAAAGAACTCGGGGTAGAAAATACTCCCAAGTTCATTTATGTAGGCCACACCTCCCGTTATGAAGATGTAAAAGAGGTCGTAAAACAGTTAGAAGCGGCTGTCGGCCCCGAATACAAGATAGAGGTCACTAACCTTTCTCCGATAATCGGCGTACATGTCGGGCCCTCATTCTTCAGCATATGTACATATGGACATCACAGAAAAGAGCAAAAATAAAAATTTACGGGCGGTCACTACCGCCCGTTTTCTATCTCCACCTCTCCGTATATATCCATTGGCACATACGCCTTCACTCTTATCCCTTCTGAGACGTATTCTTCCGAAATTAGTATCCCTTTTTTTCGTATTACTGCTATCTTTCCTGCCTGGTCGTAAGGGTATAGCCTGTCTATAAACAATTTCCCGTTCAAATATATCTTTTCGAGCAGTTCTATGATTTTGTCATTACCCTTCGAAAACTTTGCTGCTATACCCAAGACTCCTATAGCTCTTTCATCACTGAGCCGAGTCTCCTCCGCTCTCTTATCTGTTTTATTAAAAAAAGTTACCGTATCTTTATCCGAGGCGCCAAGCAAATCAAGGGTTTCATAGACAGTCTTCATATGCTGTTCCATACTTGGGTTCGAACAATCCACAACGTGGATTATAAGATCGGCATACAGCGTCTCTTCAAGCGTACTTTTGAAAGCTTCTATAAGATGATGCGGAAGCTTACGTATAAAGCCAACCGTATCGGTAAGCAGTATCTGACCTCCGCTCGGAAGCTCTAAAAGACGCGTCGTGGGATCAAGAGTCGCAAAAAGAGCGTCCTCAACATAGACAGAAGCGCCCGTAAGTGAGTTCAAAAGGGTCGACTTCCCGGCATTTGTATAACCCACTATCGCAGCCGTATATATATTATTTTCCCTTCGGCTTTGTCTTACGACATCTCTGTGTGCCCTGACCTCTTCAAGCTGTTTTTTCAAGCTCCCTATACGCTCACCGATCACACGTCTGTCGGTCTCTAACTTTTTCTCTCCGGGCCCCCTTGTGCCGATTCCGCCGCCTTGTCTCGAAAGAGACTTCCTAAGGCCCGAAAGTCTACTCGATCTATATCTTAGCTGCGCGAGCTCTACTTGTATCTTTCCCTCACTCGTGCGCGCCCTAGCCGCGAAAATATCCAGTATGACAAGCGTCCTGTCCATTACCTTGCAGTCGAGTTCTTCTTGAAGATTATTCATCTGTGCAGGCGAAAGTTCATCATCGCAGATTATTCCATCCGCCTCGAGCATGTATATCATCTGAGCCAGCTCTTCTATCTTGCCTTTTCCGATATATGTGCCGGGATGTATCTGCTCTCTGTTCTGTACGAGTGTGCCTACGACCGCAGCTCCGGCTGTCTTTGCAAGCTCGGCAAGCTCTTTTAGAGATTCATCGACATCCAAACCGCTATCCATGTCGACTCCGACTAGAATAACTCTCTCTTTTTTTTCGGCAGTATCAAGCATAAGGTCCCCCTGAGCCTTTATGAATGCGAAAGAAACCTGAATTCATCTTTTATATCTTCTTCGTTCGGATAAATTTCAAGATACTCTTCAGCCTTTTCTCTCGCTGTATCAAAATCCAACATCATTTCATAAACCGCTATCTCATTGTACAGCAAGTTTTTATTTGCGTTTTCATCATTATAATTCAACCCCTGCTCAATATAGACCAATGCGCTTTCGTAATTTTCCTCTGCTATGGCACATAGTGCAAGGCCGTTATAAGCGGCGGCAACATTATCTCCACTGCGTATGGCTTCCATATACATTGCTTTTGCCTCAGAGAGCCGTCCTGATTCTATATATATTCTGCCGAGCATGTCCATGGCTTCTTCATATCCTTCGGAAAGAGCCTCTTGCAGATATACGCATGCGTTTTCGGTATCACCCATCCATCCGTAAACCTTTCCCAAAAGCGCCTTCTCTTCTGCGCTGGATGCTTCCATAGAAAGTGCCTCCTCAAGGTAGTTCACTCCGTCACCTTCTAAATTCACTTCCTTGTATGCTTCGTATATTGTAAGACAGATCTCTATATCGGCCCCATTGCTAATTGAGGCTTCAAAATTTTCGACAGCCTTCTCCGTTTCACCTTCTTTTAAATAAATAATACCCTCGAGTGCATAGGCAAGTGCTAATCCACGTTCCTTAAGGGTATCGTATATCTCAAGCGCTTCGGCCTCCTGTTCGTTTAAAATAAGCGCCTTTGCCTTATAAAGCAATAAATCCTGCTCAAACTCTTCGTCCTCGTACTCCATAGCCTCAAGGCTTAAATCGAACATATTTATCGCATATTCGTAGCCGCCCTGTTCTAAATAAACAATGCCGAGACCTCGGTATGCCTCGGCATATCTCCCGTCATTCTCGATTGCCGCCTGAAAATATGCCGCGGCACTTTCGTAATCTCCGCTTTTGAGGGCACCAACACCCATGTCATACGAACCGGAATCCTCCCCACTGCTCGAACAGCCCGAAAAAAAGGTAAAAGCGCAGACTATCATCACCGCGGCAATGATACCGTAGCTGCGTTTCAGCATATTAACTCCTCCAGTCCTTCCGCTTTTATAACCTCAGCTATATAATCAACTTGCTCTTTGCATAGCTCGATTGTTTCAGCCTCAACCATAATCCTTATCACCTGTTCGGTTCCGCTTTCGCGCACAAGCACCCGCCCGGCATCGCCGAGAATGCTCTTCACCCTGTTTATAGCCGCGAGGAGTTTTTTATTCCCCATGACTGCTTTTTTATCTTTGACCCTAACATTCTTTAAAAGCTGCGGATATATGTCCACTTCTTTTGAAAGCGAGCATAGAGACATTTTTTTTCTTTTCATCACCTTTAGCAGCATGCCGGCCGTGAGAATGCCATCGCCTGTGGAGGCATATTCTCTGAAGATGATATGTCCCGACTGCTCCCCGCCAAGACTATATGTGCCTAAGTTCATCTTTTCAGCAACATTTCTGTCTCCGACGTCTGTTATCACAATGTCTATCTCCTCTTTTTCAAAGGCCTTATGCAGTCCGAGGTTAGACATTACGGTGGCTACGACTGTATCATCTTTAAGGCGTCCTTCTTCTTTAAGAGCCTTTCCGCATATAAATAGTATATGGTCTCCGTCGACTATATTAGAATTTTCATCGACGGCTATGCAGCGATCCGCATCCCCATCAAAGGCAAAGCCCGCATCAAGTCTTTCCTTCTTTACCAGTTCTTTTAAGGCTTCTATATGAGTAGAACCACAGCTTTTATTTATATTATCCCCGTCCGGATCCGTCCCCATTGTAACGACCTCTGCTTTTAAGGCCTTAAAAAAATCCGGCGCAAGAAAAGAAGCGCCTCCGTTTGCGCAATCCAGTCCAATCCTAAAGCCCGAAAACTCGCAGCCCACTGCAAGCCTCAAATGCTCAATGTATTTTTCGTTACCGATCGTATAAGAGACGGCACGTCCTATGTCTTTCCCGCATGAAAACGGTATGGTAGGTTCTCTCCCGTCTATATATCTTTCTATACGCTCCTCAAAGCGCTCATCCATTTTTTCCCCTTTTTTATTTATTAGCTTTATCCCGTTGTCATAAAACGGATTATGGCTTGCGGAAATCATAACACCGCAGTCGAATCCGTCTTCATTTACAAGATATGCTACCGCAGGGGTCGTCGTCACTCCAAGTAAATATGCATCCGAACCTGAAGCGGTTATACCGGAAACAAGAGCCGCTTCAAGCATATCGCCTGAACGTCTCGTGTCCTTTCCCAGCAATATTCTTGCATGGGCCTTATTATTTTTAAGGTACTCTCCTATATACCTCCCTATATTGAATGCATGTTCTGCAGTGAGCTTTACATTGGCCTCTCCCCTAAAGCCATCAGTTCCGAAATATTTTCCCATGTCATCTCCCCTGAATTATATCCTCGTAAAGCCGTTTCCTATATTCCCCTTTATTTACCAAATCCACAAAGGTTTTCCTGACAGGCTCTTTATCCTCCTGGAATGTTATGCCAAACCACCTGTCAAAGGTCTCAATTATCCTTACCTCGGCCCTTTCTTCCTTTAAAAGCCTGTCTATAAAGGTCGGAAGCAAAAATTCCGCCGTCGTCTCGTCTTTGTCTAAGCCGCCAAGAAACTCTATAAAGCCTTCCTCCAACACAGATATAAAGCCGAGCGTAAAACCCCACATATTCATTGATACTAAGGTATCGGCACTTAGAAATTTATCGCCGTCTTCAGTTCTTACGACTCCTCCCTTACCGTATTTTTCGATGTTTTTTGTCTCGCATATTCCCTTTAGCTTATTATGCTTGTCGCTAAGACAGACGCCTCTCGTAACCCCTCCGTTTTCACTTAAAGTATTCCCGAGCCTAAATCCTATCATGCATATATTTTGCTTGTCAGAAAAAGTTTTCGATACTTCACTTAAGCCATCATACAGCAGCTTATATGAGTTCTTGCCATAGTAATCATCGGCATTTATAACTGCAAATGGCCCGTCAAGTACAGCTTTGCAGCAAAGTACCGCCTGACAGGTTCCCCATGGCTTTTGTCTGCCATTTGGAAGCTTGAATCCCTTTGGAAGGTCGTCCTGCTCCTGAAACACATATTCAACGTCAACAAGCTTTGAAATCCTATCTCCTATCGCTTCCCTAAATTCTTCATAAATATCTTTTCGTATGATAAAGACTATCTTATCAAATCCGGCCTTTAAGGCATCATGTATAGAATAGTCTATGATAAGTTCTCCTGAAGGTCCTACAGGCGTAAGCTGTTTTGTTCCCTTCCCAAATCTACTGCCTATTCCCGCCGCCATTATAACAAGTGTCATATTTCCCATGCTTTTAATCTCCCTTATTGTTCCCCCATGCCCGCAAGCTTCTCCGCCTGATCCGCGGCGAGGAGCGTATCTATAAGTTCCTCAAGGTCTCCGTTCAAAACCGCATCTATCCTGTGCAGGGTAAGCTTTATCCTGTGGTCTGTAATCCGTCCTTGGGGGAAGTTGTATGTACGTATCTTCTCTGAACG
>CAYXUB010000057.1:0-6442 GCA_964468385.1 uncultured Lachnospiraceae bacterium | reverse complement strand
GGAACCCATACGGGTCTCGGCAGGCTTTGCCGTAACAGGCTTGTCTGGGAATATCTTTATCCAAACCTGTCCGCCCCTCTTTGCGTTACGCGTCATAGCGATACGAGCGGCCTCTATCTGATTCGACCTGACCCAACAAGGCTCGAGGGCGACAAGTCCAAACTCGCCATAGGTGATCTTATTTCCTCTTAACGCTTTTCCCTTCATAGAACCGCGAAACTGCTTGCGGCGTTTGACTCTTTTTGGCATTAACATAATTATCTATCGCTCCCTTCCTTATCTCCTTTGGTCGGAAGAATTTCTCCGTTGTAGACCCATGCCTTGACGCCGACCTTACCGTACGTGGTATCGGCCTCGGCAAAGCCATAGTCGATGTCCGCGCGAAGCGTCTGCAACGGAATCGTGCCCTCGCTGTAAAACTCGGTACGTGCCATATCAGCACCACCTAGACGTCCCGAAACAGAGGTCTTGATTCCCAAGGCTCCGGATCTCATGGTGCGCTGCATGGCGGATTTCATGGCGCGCCTGAAAGATATCCTGTTTTCAAGCTGTAAAGCGATATTTTCTGCGACGAGCTGAGCGTCGCGGTCGGGCCTTTTAATCTCCTTTATATCGATGTTGATTTTTTTACCGATATACTTTGAAAGCTCGTTTTTAACCTTTTCGATCTCAGAGCCGCCTTTTCCGATAACAACACCGGGCTTAGCCGTATAAAGCACGACCTTTACTCTTTGCGACGCCCTTTCGATCTCAATGCGCGATACTCCCGCGCTATATAATCTCTTCTTAAGAAAATTCCTTATCTTGTGATCTTCTATCAGATAATCGGCAAATTCTTTTTCAGCATACCATTTGGAATCCCAATCTTTTATAATGCCGACCCTTAATCCATGAGGATTAACTTTTTGTCCCATTGCTCGACCTCCTTATCTTTCATCCAACACTATCGTTATATGGCTTGTACGCTTTTCGATCCTGTAGGCTCTGCCCTGTGCCCTGGGCTGTATTCTCTTAAGGGTTGGAGCCTTATTGGCGTAGCATTCAGCAACGTATAGGTCGGATCTGTTAAGGCCGTTGTTGTTTTCCGCATTCGCGATAGCAGATTCCAAAAGCTTCTTTATAACACCGGAGGCATATCTGGGATTATATGTGAGTATACCAACGGCAGTATTTGCATCTTTACCTCTTATGGCGTCTAAAACAAAGCAAGCCTTTTGAACCGGTATCCTTGCATAAGAGAGCTTAGCGGAAGGTCTTTTATCTTTAGCTTCATTTCTTTCACGTTTGATCTGACTTCTATGTCCTTTTGACATCTGACTTTCCTCCTTTCCGCTTACCTCGATCTCTTCTCGTCTTTTCCGTGTCCTCTGTATGTTCTCGTAGCGACAAACTCACCTAGCTTATGTCCTACCATATCCTCTGTCACGTATACGGGAACATGCTTACGCCCGTCGTGAACCGCTATAGTGTGTCCCACGAAAGAGGGGAATATAGTCGAGCGGCGAGACCACGTTCTTATGACCGTCTTATCGCCCGACGCGTTTGCGGCGTCTATCTTCTTAAGCAGACTCTCGTCTGCGAAAGGTCCTTTTTTTAGTGAACGAGACATCTTATTTCCTCCTTATTTGCTCAACTGCTTTCCGTCTCTTCTGCGGACTATCAGCTTATTGGACTTTTTATTTTTCTTCCTTGTCTTAAGTCCCATCGCAGGCTTACCCCACGGTGTAGAAGGACCGGGACGACCTATGGGAGCACGTCCCTCGCCGCCACCATGCGGATGGTCGTTCGGGTTCATGGCGGAGCCGCGTACGGTAGGACGTATACCCATGTGGCGTTTTCTTCCCGCCTTTCCGATATTGATAAGGTTATGGTCTCCGTTGCCTATAACACCTACGGACGCCCTGCAGTTTGCAGGAATCATCCTCATCTCTCCGGAAGGAAGACGAAGCGTCACGTATTTGTTTTCCTTTGCCATGAGCTGAGCGGAATTGCCGGCGGAACGCACAAGCTGTCCGCCTTTTCCGGGGTGCATCTCAACATTGTGTACGAGCGTACCGACCGGTATGTCGCTCATCGGGAGACAGTTCCCTGTACGGACTTCTGCCTGAGGACCGTTCATAACGGTCATTCCGACCGTAAGCCCTTCGGGAGCTAAGATATAGGCCTTCTCTCCGTCTGCATAGCATATGAGAGCTATATTGGCCGTGCGGTTCGGATCGTATTCGATCGCCTTGACCGTTGCGGGTATCCCGTCTTTGATCCTCTTAAAATCGATAATCCTATATTTTCTCCTGTTCCTGCCTCCTCTGTGCCTTACGGTGATCTTTCCTTGGTTGTTCCGTCCTGAATTATTCTTCAGCGACGAAACGAGCGATCTCTCAGGGGTGCTTTTTGTTATTTCGGAGAAATCAGAACCGCTCATCTGTCTGCGTGACGGCGTATATGGTTTATAGGTTTTGATTCCCATTACGGTATCTCCTTTCATTTTCCGCATCCTAAGCCTATGGACGCGGCGATATGTTTATCGCGCATATCAAGCGCATAGTTTTTTACGGTATTACAGGCCTTGGAAAATCTCAATCTCTCCTTCGGAAAGGGTCACGATCGCCTTTTTTCTTTTCGCGGTCCTGCCGTATATATACCCTCTGCGTTTTTTCTTGCCTTCGATGTTCATCGTGTTCACGCTCTTAACCTTGACTCCGCTGAACATCTTCTCCACTGCATCTTTGATCATCGTCTTGTTCGCTTCCGGATGAACTAAGAAGGTGTATTTCATCTCAGACATTTCGTTCATGCTTTTTTCCGTTACGATCGGTTCTATTATAACGTCATAATACTGGATATTAGCCATTATGCGTACACCTCCTCTATAGCCTCGACGCTGCTCTTTGTTATTATGACCGTATCATACTTGAGCAGGTCGTATACGTTTATCGTGTTGGGAGAGGCAGTCCGGATGTCGGCAATATTCCTTGCGGACCTTACAACATTTTCACCCTCGTCGCCTACTACGATGAGCGCATTGTTCACCTTCAGGTTTTCGAGCACCTTGACCATGCTCTTAGTCTTAATCTCGTCGAACTTCAGCTCGTCAAGCACCTTGAACTTATTCTCCTGAACCTTAGAGGTGAGAACAGATTTAAGAGCCGCCCTTTTCTCTTTTTTGTTCATCTTGAAAGAATAGTCTCTCGGAACCGGCGCAAATACAACTCCGCCGCCTGTCCACTGGGGCGATCTCGTTGAGCCCTGCCTTGCATGACCCGTTCCCTTCTGTCTCCAAGGCTTCCTTCCTCCGCCTCTGACCTCGCTGCGCGTCTTTGCCTTCTGAGTGCCTTGACGACTGTTTGCAAGGTGAAGAATGACTGCCTGATGAACGAGATTTTCTTTTATCTCTGCTCCAAATATCTCATCGGAAAGCTCTACAGAGCCAACCTCGTTGCCTTCCATATTATATAAAGCTACGTTTGCCATCTAAAGTGTCCCTCCTTTCTGAAACGGACCTTATCCTATCGCCTTAACGGCCTCACGGATCGTTACAAGCGATTTCTTCGGTCCCGGAACGGAACCTCTTACAAGCAGCAAATCATTCTCAGCATCTACGCGGACAACTTCAAGATTCTGTACCGTAACCTGAACATGTCCCATTTGACCCGGCATCTTCTTTCCTTTGAATACCTTGCTCGGATCGGAAGCCGCGCCGTTTGAACCCGCATGGCGATGATATTTAGAACCATGAGTCATCGGGCCTCTGGACTGTCCGTGGCGCTTGATCGCTCCTTGGAATCCTTTACCTTTACTTATAGCAGTAACATCCACCTTGTCGCCTGCCTCAAAAATATCAGCTTTGATCTCCTGTGAAACCTCATAATTTTCAGCATCCTCAAACTTGAACTCCCTGAGGTATCTCTTATAGGAAACTCCTGCCTTGTCATACTGTCCCTTTTCGGGCTTGTTGAGCAGCTTTTCGCGAATATCGCTAAAACCCACCTGAACGGCTTTGTATCCGTCATTCTCAACCGTTTTTATCTGCGTGACTACGCAAGGGCCCGCCTTGAGTACCGTCACCGGAATGAGGTTGCCGTCTTCGTTGAAGATCTGAGTCATTCCGACTTTAGTGGCTAAAATCGCTTTTTTCATTTTTTCCTCCTGTTTTTCTACAGCGGAACTCCTATTAGGAGCTCATTCTAGTTAACAGATATAAGCGAATGCGTTGTTGCTTCTATATCAATTAACCTTTATGTGTAACCAAGGGACTCTAAATCCCAAAGCACAACTTACTTCGTCTTCATGCGTATGTCGATATATACGCCGGCGGGCATATCCAACCTTGAAAGCGCATCTACCGTTTTTTGTGTCGGCATGATTATATCTATGAGTCTTTTGTGGGTCCTCTGCTCAAACTGCTCGCGGGAATCCTTATACTTGTGTACCGCGCGAAGTATCGTAACCACTTCTTTTTTAGTGGGAAGGGGTACGGGACCGCTCACGGCTGCACCGTTCTTCTTTACAGTCTCTACGATCTTTGCAGCTGACGCATCGACTAGCTTGTGGTCATATGCTTTGAGGATTATCCTCATGATCTGCTGGTTTGCCATAAAAAAAGTCGCCTCCTTATTCGCACTTTTCGTACGACAGTGGTGACTGTACACTTACCCGTGTGTGTCATAAAGACCAACACGTTGTCTCCGCTCTTTGACGGACATTATCAGATTGTACAGTGACTTGTCGCCGGTTTCTTGAACAGACATTCGCTCCACGTGAATTACCTGCCTGACATAAGCAGCAACCTCACGTATCACAGCTTTTATGTCACAACATCGGCATTATACTTTATGAGCAAATAAAATGCAAGATTTTTTTTATTTTTTCAGACTCATTTCCTCTATAAGGTTCTTTTTTATATCGTAGAGCTTCTGCGAGAGATCCACGTAGACCTCCTGAGGATTTATAAGCCTCTTAGACTCTTCCCAGAGGGTAGTCTTCTCTTTTTCACAAATACTCCTAAGCTCCATAACGCTCGGTGAAGTATAACAGCATACACCTTTTTTGAATATGGGCACGAGCAATTCACGCATCGTATAGGTTCCTCCCTTTATAAGTGTGCGCTTCCAAGTCGCATTCGGATCAAATATGACGAGGTCCTTGCTCGTGTCATACTTCTCGTCGGCGAGACATATAAGGTCGGCCTTTATTTTGTTGCTCGCTTTGTCATATATACGGAATATCGTCTTGTTCCCGGGATTTGTCACCTTGTCTATGTTTTCGGAAAGCTTTATTTTAGGAACAAATTCTTCATCTTCAGAATTTCGCACAGCGGCCATCTTATATACTCCGCCAAAAGCCGGACAATCACTCGAAGTAATAAGATTAGTCCCGACACCCCAAGAGTTTATCTTTGCGCCCTGTGCTTTAAGGCTGTCTATCAGATATTCATCGAGATCACCGGAAGCGGATATGACCGCATCCTCGAAGCCCTCTGCCGCAAGCATGTCGTAGGCCTTTTTAGAAAGGTAGGCGAGGTCTCCCGAATCTATCCTTATCCCATAGTTCTTCATCGGTATGTTTGCGGCCCTCATCTCTTTGAATACACGTATCGCGTTTGGCACTCCTGATTTTAATACATCGTAGGTGTCCACCAAGAGTATGCAAGCATTCGGATAAAGCTCCGCATAAGTTTTAAAAGCCGTATATTCATCTGGAAAGCTCATTATCCAGCTGTGGGCATGCGTTCCTTTGATGGGAACGTCAAACATCACCCCGCAAAGCACGTTCGAGGTTCCTACGCAGCCGCCTATCATGGCGGCTCTCGCGCCGTATATGCCGGCATCAGGCCCCTGCGCTCTTCTTGCACCAAACTCCATGACGCCATCGCCTCTGGCCGCATGTACAACTCTAGCCGCCTTTGTAGCTATCAGCGACTGGTGATTTATGAGGTTAAGTATGGCGGTCTCTATAAGCTGCGCCTCTAAGACCGGAGCTATGACCTTTACGAGTGGTTCTCTAGGGAATACCACTGTCCCTTCAGGGATCGCATAGAGATCCCCGGTAAAGTGAAAACCCCTCAGATATTCAAGGAACTCTTCACAAAATATCCCTGTCTTTCTCAGATAGTCTATATCCTCCGCGGAAAAATGCAGATTGTTGATGTATTCTATTACCTGCTCAAGTCCTGCAGTTATCGAATACGCCCCTCCGCTTGGATTCGTCCTGTAAAAGGCATCAAACACGACGACCTGCGCAGTCGGATTTTTAAAATATCCCTGCATCATCGTCAATTCATACAGATCCGTAAGCAGAGTCAGATTTTGAGTTCTCATTTTTCAACCTTTCAAGTATATATCATAAAATCTTACTGTTCCACACAGCTTATGCCCTCATAGAATTTGTACTTTAATGCACGAATGAAGTATAACACCTTTAACAAAAAAAACAAGCCATGCAT
>CAYXUB010000056.1:0-6498 GCA_964468385.1 uncultured Lachnospiraceae bacterium | reverse complement strand
AGAAAAAGGACGGCGTATGAAAGACTCGGGGCCTTTGCGATCCTTTACAGGACGAACGCGCAGTCAAGACTTTTCGAGGAGCAGCTGATACGGCAAAATATTCCCTACAGGCTTGTCGGCGGGATAAATTTCTATTCCAGAAAAGAGATCAAGGACGTACTCGCCTATTTGAAAACGATAGACAACGGGCTGGATGAGCTTGCGATCAGACGTATAATAAATATCCCTCGCCGCGGCATAGGCAGCGTAAGTCTTGAAAAAGTGAGTGAATTTGCGCTGAGCGGAGATATGAGCTTTTTTGAGGCCTTACAGCGCGCGAATGAGATCCCCGGCTTAGGAGCGGCCGCTAAAAAAATAGAGTCCTTCAGCCTGTTCATAAAACGCTTCCGTGCCCTTGCGGAAGAAATGAGCGTCGATAAGCTAATCGAAAAGCTAGTCAATGAAACGGGTTATATAGAGGCCTTGAAGGCTGAGGGCACAGAGGAGGCCTTGGAACGTATAGATAATATAGACGAGCTGATATCCAAGGCGGCCGCATATGAAGAAGCCGCGGAGGAAGCGTCTTTAAGCGGATTTTTACAGGAGGTCGCGCTCGTTGCGGATATAGATTCTTTAGAAGAGGATACGGAGCGGGTCGTGCTGATGACAGTACACAGCGCTAAGGGCCTTGAGTTTGACAACGTATATATAGTAGGCATGGAAGATGGACTTTTCCCCGGCTTTCGTTCTATCTTTGATATAGACAAGGACGAGCTTGAGGAGGAGCGGCGGCTCTTTTATGTCGCGATGACTAGGGCAAAGAAAAAGCTGAATATAACGGCCGCGAAACAGCGTTTCGTGCGCGGAGAACAGGAGTTCCACGAGGTTTCGCGCTTCGTTGAGGAGATACCAAAGGAGCTGATAGACGGCTCGGCTGCCCCTAAAAAGAAGGACGTATTTGGAAAGGACGCTTTTGAAAGAAACAGCAGCGTATATACGCCCTTTGTAAAATACGGCTCCGCTTCTCAAAAAACCTCCTCGGTTTCTAAGCCGTTTTTTAAGCCCGTACCGGACATATCAGAGTTCAAGGCCGTAAAAGCGGATTCCTTGGAATATGCCGTAGGCGACACGGTAAGACATAAAAAGTTCGGACGCGGGAAGGTATTGGAGATAAAGGACGGGGAAAAGGACTATGAGGTCAAGGTGGATTTCGAGGAATATGGTCCAAAAAGGATGTTTGCGGCCTTTGCAAAACTCGTCAAAGAGTAAAACAAGCGGTATTTTACAAAACAAGCCAAAGGTGTTAGTATCATCAATGGTACGAAAAGAACCGTAGGACTATGAAAAATATACCAAGCGAGGAAAGCGATATGAGTTTATTGCAGGAATGGAGAGAAAAGGCTTATAATCCCAACATCGGAAAAAAGAAGCTCAATGACTTATGGGAACAGTATTTTGAAAAGGAAAAGGTCGTCTATGAGCAGCTTTTAGCGGATCCCGATACCGAGGTGAAAGGGACGGTCAAGGAGCTTGCCAAAAAATATGATATGGACGTCCTGACAATGGTCGGATTTTTAGACGGCATAGACGAAAGCCTTGTCGAGCCGAACAATATCGAGGAGATGGACGAGGATACGGAAGTCAGCCTTTTGTTCGACAAGGAGAAGCTATACAAAAATATGGTCGGAGCGAAAGCGGACTGGCTCTATGGGCTTCCTCAGTGGGACGCTATTTTCACCGAAGAAGAGAGGAAGGCTCTTTATGCAGAGCAAAAGAAATCGGGAACGGTCGTAAAAGAAAAGAAGATAGGCAGGAACGATCCCTGTCCATGTGGAAGCGGGAAAAAATATAAGCAATGCTGCGGAAGAAATTAAGCGGCGGGAGTAAAGCGTGATATTAGCGGTAGATATAGGGAACAGCAATATTACAGTAGGCGGCATAGATAAAAATGGCATCGTCTTTATCGAAGGACTTGCGACGGACAAGGCGAAGACTTCGATAGAATACGCCATGCGTATAAAGGCGGTGTTCGAGATGTGCAATAGAGAGCTTAAGGATTTTGACGGGGCTGTCATATCCTCTGTCGTGCCTCAGCTTACGCCTGTAGTGAAGGAAGCCCTGTCAAGGCTTTTGAGTCTCGATCCTCTGATCGTAGGCCCGGGGATAAAGACAGGGGTAAATATAATGCTCGACGATCCGGCGCAGCTCGGCAGTAGTCTTTTGGTGATCTCCGCCGCCGCGCTGGCTGAACACAAGCCTCCTCTCATTGTCATTGAACTTGGGACCGCAACGACCTTTTGCACCGTAAACGGAAAAGGGCAGTATGTCGGAGGAGTTATCTTCCCGGGGGTGAGGACGGCGCTTGATTCGCTTGTTTCGAGCACTTCACTGCTTCATCATATAAACGCCGATACGCCCAGGTCTGTCATAGGGCGCAATACGACGGACGGTTTAAAGAGCGGGCTTGTATACGGCAATGCGGCTTGTATCGACGGCGTTATCGAACGTATTGAGGAGGAACTCGGCGAGACCTGCTCCCTGATCGCGACGGGAAAGGCGGCCAAGTTTATAATACCGCATTGCAGACGAAACATTATCATAGACGAAGAGCTCATGCTCAAAGGGCTTGGGCTTATATATGAAAAAAACCGCAGGTAATCCTAATGAAGATAAATTACACGGAACAGAGTAAGAAGGTCTTGGAGACGGCGCGTAAAAAAGCGGCGCAACTCGGCCATTCATATATAGGAACGGAGCATATCCTTTTAGGGCTTTTAGAAGCCGTTGACAGCACCGCCGCCCTGCTGCTTAAAAAGGCGGGAGTCAGGGAACATGAAACAGAGGTGCTCATAGAAAAGCTTGTAAATAAAGGCAGCGCCTATACGGAAGAGATAAAAGAAAGCGAACTGAACCTTACACCGAAGGCAGAGAAAATATTAAAGGTAGCAAAAGAAGAAGCGGCGCGTCTCGGGGAAGCCGAGTGCGGCACTGAGCATATACTCATGGCGATATTGCAGGAAAGCGGCTGCATAGCCACAAGACTGCTCTATACCCAAGGAGTGGAGATACAAAAGCTCTATACCGATATCTGGGAGGCGCTGGGCTTGGATCCGGCCGAGGCCGCTGATGATCTCGCGCAGAAGCAGGGAGCCGGTACAGAGGGAATAGCTACTCTGACGCTTGACCAGTACAGCCGCGACCTTACGAGCATGGCATATACGGGAAACCTCGATCCTGTTATCGGACGTGAAAAAGAGATAATGCGTATAATGCAGATACTCTCAAGAAGGACGAAAAACAACCCTTGTCTCGTCGGCGAGCCCGGAGTGGGAAAAAGCGCGATAGTCGAAGGGCTTGCACAGCGTATCGTGGACGGAAACGTGCCCGAAGGAATGCTGGGCAAGCGTCTCGTTGTGCTCGACCTTACGGGAATGGTGGCCGGTTCTAAGTATAGAGGCGATTTCGAGGGCCGTATAAAAGGGCTGATCGACGACGTAAAGAACAGCGGCGATGTCATACTTTTTATCGATGAGCTGCATACTCTCATAGGTGCGGGCGGCGCGGAAGGAGCTATGGACGCCGCCAATATATTAAAGCCCGCCCTTTCAAGGGGAGAGATACAGATAATCGGGGCGACAACGATCGATGAATACAGAAAGCATATAGAAAAAGACGCCGCGCTCGAGCGCAGGTTCCAGCCGGTTTATGTGGAGGAGCCGAGCGTAGAGGAAAGCGTAGACATACTAATGGGGCTGAGGCCGTATTATGAGGAACATCACGGTGTTACGATAGACGACGAGGCGGTGAGTGCCGCCGTAAACTTAAGTAAGAGATATATATCGGACAGGTTTTTGCCCGATAAGGCGATAGACGTAATGGACGAGACCGCCGCAAGGGTACATATAAACGAGTATTCCGGTTCGGAGCGCATAGCCCATCAGGGGGAAAGGCTAAAGGAACTGGAAGCGGAGCGTGAAAAGGCGATATTCGACGGAGATTTCGACAATGCATCGCTTGTAAGCGCTGAGATAGAGCGCCTTCGCGACAGCATTCAAAAAAGCAAGAAGAGATATTTTGAAAAGAATCAAAAGACCGCTTTTACGGTAACGCAGGAGGATATCGCCGATACGGTATCCGATATGAGCGGCGTGCCTGTTTCGCAGCTTACGCAGTCGGAGGCAAAAAGGCTTTCCGGTCTTGAGAAGATACTTCAAAAGAGGGTTATAGGTCAGGACGAAGCAATCAGCGCCGTTTCAAGAGCGGTAAGGCGCGGAAGGGCAGGACTCAAAGATCCGAAACGTCCGACCGGAGTGTTTTTGTTCTTGGGGCCGACTGGAGTCGGAAAGACCGAGCTTTCAAAGGCGGTTGCCGAGGCGGTTTTCGGGAAGGAATCGGCGCTCGTGCGCGTCGACATGTCCGAATATATGGAAAAACACAGCGTGTCGAAGATCATCGGCTCGCCGCCCGGATATGTCGGATATGATGAGGGCGGTCAGTTTTCCGAAAAGGTCAGGAGGAACCCCTACTGCGTGATTCTTTTTGATGAGATCGAAAAGGCTCATCCCGATGTATTCAATATACTCTTGCAGGTCATGGACGAGGGACACATCACCGACGCGCAGGGGCGGAAGGTGGATTTTAAGAATACCTGTATAATAATGACTTCGAATGCCGGCGCGCAGTCGATAATGCAGCCTAAGCTCCTCGGTTTTTCAAGCGGAGACGAGGAAAAACGCGATTATGAGCATATGAAGGCTCGGGTCTTGGAAGAGGTCAAAAAGCTGTTCAAGCCGGAATTTTTAAACCGTATAGACGAAATAATAGTTTTCCATGCGTTGAACATGGAAAACATGAAAAAGATAGTACGCATACAGACCGCCGAGCTGAAGCGCAGATGTAGAGAAGGCTTTGAATTGGATCTCAAGCTAAGCGCGTCTGTGGAAAAAGAGCTTATAAACTCGAGCTACGATCCCAAATACGGGGCGCGTCCTTTAAAAAGGGCCGTTCAGACCCTGATAGAGGATCCGCTTTCGGAAAAACTACTGTCAGGTGAGATAGCTCGCGGTGATACGGTAAAACTCGGGTTCAAGAAAGGTAAGTTTGTTTTTGATATCGCGAGGAAGTGACGGAGAGATATATGGAAGCTCAGGGAGTGTTGAAAAACGACGAGCAAAAAGACGATTTCATAAAGATGGTAAGGCTTCGCGACGCTTATAACAGAGAAAAACGTTTGATAGAAGATAAGATTTATGAAAAACGAAAAGGGATAAAAGAAGCCGAAGAAACTATATCCCAAAACGCAAATGAGATCGCAACGTCACTGTTCATGCGTAAGGCCAGAAAAGAAAAACTCCTTTCGCAGATCGAGGATTTGAAGAAAAAAGAGGAGCCCCTTAAGATTCAAGAAGAAGGGCTTAAAGAAAAGGTAAAAAATCTGACCCTTTCTATCTTTAAGCAGCAGACCCCTCCTCCCATATGTTTCGGAGCATTTTCCGCAGAAGATGGAAAAGAGGCTGAGCCGATAGAGTGGGAGGTTATGCTGATAAGAAAAGAGAGGGCGCTTTTATTCAGCGTTTTCATCATCGAATGTATGAGCTATGCCGAAAAGCTTGAAGATACTTCTTGGAATGACAGTCTCATACGCAAATGGCTAAATGGAGAGTTTTACAATGAGTGCTTTTCCGAGCACGAAAAAAAACTTATAGCTCTGACCGAGATATCAAATCCCGGGAACGAGGCATACAAAACACCTTCAAGCTCCAATACACGGGATAAGATATTCATTCCTTCTGTAAAAGAGGTTCAAAGGTTTTACGGCTACGACGATGAAAGAATCGCAAGCGCGACAAGTCATGCGAAGGATAAGGGAATCTTTGTAGACGAAACGACAGGCGGTTCATACTGGTGGCTGCGCTCAAACGGCGGGAACATGTATAATGCAGCGGCGGTGAATTTCAAAGGCTATGTCTTTGAATACGGTTCATATGTAAACACTAAGGAGTACGGAATACGTCCTGCTCTATGGATAGAACTCAAAAAGGAGGGATTATGAAAAAGATCATTTCTACGGACAAGGCACCTGCAGCCATAGGACCGTATTCGCAGGCGGTCGTATATAACGGGCTTATTTATACCTCGGGAGTGATCCCCGCTTCTCCAAAGAATGGAGAGATACCGGAAGGTATAGAGGCACAGGCAGCGCTTGCATTTAATAATCTGAAAAGTCTTATAGAAGCGGCGGGAGGCTCTATGGCGAGTGTTATAAAGACGACGCTTTTCATAGATAATATGGATGATTTCGCTGTCATAAACGGCATTTACTCTGAATATTTCTGCGAGCCCTACCCGGCAAGGAGCTGTGTTGAGGTTTCGAAGCTCCCGAAAGGAGTACTTTTGGAGATCGAAGCTGTTGTTGCGCTTGAATAACAGAGCGTAAAGGCGCGGATTGTGGGCCAATAAAAAAAATTGATCGCTATTGCATTTTATAACATTAGGTGATATATTAAACTTTGATGTAAC
>CAYXUB010000055.1:0-6564 GCA_964468385.1 uncultured Lachnospiraceae bacterium | reverse complement strand
AGATTCGTTCTCCGCAAAAGAATAACCTGACAAGAGGAAGGAAAATAATTGAACGGGATATTACTTCTGCGAACGAAAGGATAAGGCTTATGACATATAACGAACAGAATGCAGAACGCATAGTCAACGCCATACTTAATGATTATGAAAAACAAAGGACAATTGACAAAATAAGCGAATCCCGCGAGCAGCCAAACAAAGAAGAGATCATAGGCATAATAGAAAATCTGATGAAGATAATCTATCCCGGCTATTTTCAAGACCGCATATACAAAAGCTATAACCCCGGGAATCATGTAGCGACATTGATAGAGGACGTCATGTTCCGTCTCAACAGACAGACCGAAAAAGCTCTTAAAATAGAACTACCGACGGAGGGTAAGAGCGAAGAAGGTCTGCGGCAACTTTCGTATGAAACGACACTAAAATTTATGAGCCGTATCCCTGATGTGCGCGAGGCCCTTGAACTCGACCTTTTGGCAACATACGAGGGCGATCCTGCCGCAAAAAATTTCGACGAAATCATAATGTCCTATCCCGGCCTTTTTGCTATCACGGTTTTTCGCCTTGCACATGAACTCTTTATTTTAAATGTGCCGCTAATTCCAAGGATAATGACCGAACACGCACACAGCCTTACCGGCATTGACATACACCCCGGCGCAACTATAGGTAAATATTTTTGCATCGACCACGGCACAGGAATAGTCATCGGCGAAACCACTGTTATCGGTGATCATGTCAAGATATATCAGGGGGTAACACTGGGTGCTCTTTCGACTCGAGGTGGTCAGTGTCTGAGAAATGTCAAACGCCACCCGACTATTGAGGATAACGTGACCATATACGCTGGAGCTTCTATCCTTGGCGGCAATACCGTTATCGGGCACAATTCAGTTATCGGCAGCAACGCCTTTATCACGAAATCGGTGGCCGCGGGGACGAGCGTGAGCATCCGCCAGCAGGAGCTCCAGATAAAGGATTTGAAAAAAAATTGATTTTACAGCTTAAATATAAGGACGCCTTCCGTGATAAGGCGGCCTTATTTGCTTAAGACGTCATTCCGCTTCCTTAAATAAAATATATATAGAAAAGCAAGATAAGCTTTAATGAACGGTCGGCGAAGACCAACGTGGATATGATATGTCAGTATCATATCCACGGTCTTCTATTTTATGGTTTAATGCTAATATTAAATTATGAATCGTATGTGAGCCCACAACAAATAAAGTCTAAAAAATATAAAAAAATTATAAAGACAAGCTTTTATTGAAAAGAAAGATTATAATATAAGCAAAAGGTTATGCGACGCTAACTGAAGGAGAGTGCTATGTATAAGACAACATTGAAAATTGACGGTATGAGCTGCGGCATGTGCGAAGCGCATATGAACGACACTGTTAGAAAAACAATGAAGGTAAAAAAAGTCACCTCCTCCCATTCAAAGGGAGAAACAATTATAATATCAGAAGAGCTCCCCGATGAGGCTCTTCTTATCGAGGAAATAGGAAAAACAGGCTATAAGGTATTATCCGTGCAGTCAGCTCCTTACAAAGGGAAGAGCTTCGGATTTTTTAAAAGGTAATCCACCTGGCTAAAGTATGGATATTGATACTTTCCACAATTATAGCAAAGAGGCAAAAATGAGGCTTAGAAATATTCCCGGCTCGCAGGAACGCATTGAAAATAGTGTTTACTGCATTAACGAACCGAAAGCGCAAAAAGGCAGATGGAACGAAACCTTTAGAAACGACAATCCTATACATATTGAAATAGGAATGGGCAAGGGAAAATTCCTGATAGATAAGGCCAAAGAAAATTCCGACATCAATTATGTCGGTATAGAGATGTATAGTTCCGTACTTGTGCGTGCAGTTGAACGGATAGAAAAAAGAAGTAAATGCGAAGCAGGGTTTAAAAATATCCTTTTTATAAGGATTGATGCAAGGGAACTGGAAGAGGTCTTTGAAAAAGGCGAGGTCGAAAAGATTTACCTGAATTTTTCCGATCCTTGGCCTAAGGAACGGCACTCAAAGCGACGTCTTACTTCGCTACAGTTTTTGCGCCGCTATGAGAACATTCTGCCACCCGGCGCAAGGCTAGAATTTAAAACCGATAATACCGAACTTTTTGATTTCTCCATCGAACAGGCGCGGGAAGCAGCTTGGCACTTGCTGGCTTCAACCCGCGATCTTCACGCAGATACGACGCTGAACAAGGGAAATATAATGACTGAATACGAAGAAAAGTTTGCATCTAGCGGCAAACCGGTCTGCAAACTCATCATAGAAGCTCCTTAATATTTTTTACTCGCCGCGAGTTTCGTGCATATGTATGCAAGTCGGCATATCGACCTTTAAAGGTTTGCCCTTCATCATCAGGAGCTTTCTTTCATAGTCTACGGTAAAGGTCGTTATTGAATTGGATTCATTATTGACGACCGCTATATGTTTTCCATCAGGAAACATGGCAATATCCTTTGGATATTCGCCGCTTATCGGCAGCGCAAATTCCTTTGTAAGCAGCCCTGTTTCTTTATCTATCGCAAACATCGCGACCGTATTATCTCCCGCAGTAGATGTAAAAAGATAATTTCCATCCGGAGAAAAGCACAAACCGGAGGCCGCGTCGTGCATTGGATCTACCGTATCCGAGGTCGTGCTGATCATTTGAAGCCTTTCAAACCGAGGAGCTTTATAGCCCTCTTCCCAGTGATACGAAAAGACTTCTACATGGTTTGAGATCTGTGAAAGCAGATAGGCAAATTTTCCGTTAGGGCTGAAACGTAGTAGCAACGGGGCGCTCTCCCTTTTACATCTGAGCGTCTCGACAAGCTCAAGCTTGTTTTCTTCAGTTATATGATAGACCTTCACCTGATCTATGCCGTTATCCACGGCGCACAGAAAATTGTTGTCAGGAGTAGGCATAACGCAGGTCACGTGTGGCCTTGAATTGCGCTCGGCGACCGTACCGATTCCTCGGTGATATACCCCGTCCATTATACTTCCGAGCCAACCGTCTTTATGCGTGTGCATGACGGTGACTTTGCCGTCGTGGTATCCTCCGATGAAAAGATATTTTCCCGTCTTGTCTACAGAAAGGAAACGACCGCGCATAGCGTCTATGTCTTTTTTATTGATGAATTTTAAATCTCCGTCCGGGAGTATCTCATAGACGCCGACGCCCTCGTCTATAATTGAATAAAGAAAATTTCCATTGAGCGAACAACACAAATGGGACGAATTATTGGCAGGAATCTCTTTCTTAAATGAAAGGGTCCCTTCTTTTACATCTACGTCATAAATGTGTATTCCTTTGCTACTTCCATATGTATAAGTGCCCACATATGCGACATATTTTTTTTCACTCATATTTTCTTCACTCGCTCTTTATAGTTCGTTCGGTAAAAATATTCCCATTTTTACCTTATTCAATTATAAAAACTTGCGCCACATGTGTCAATTTTCTTTAATTATGTCCGGCATATCCTGACAAAAATTGCTTTGTTCTCTCCTCTGCCGGGGAATCAAATATTTGCTGGGGTGTCCCCTTCTCTATTATTTCCCCTTCATCCATGAAAATGACATGATCTGAAACTTCGCGGGCAAAGCCCATCTCATGGGTGACGATTATCATAGTCGTCTTTTTGTCCGCAAGCCCTTTTATAACGCGGAGTACCTCGCCAGTCAACTCGGGATCGAGAGCCGAGGTCGGTTCATCAAAACACAGTATATCGGGCTTGAGCGCAAGCGCTCTTGCGATGGCTACCCTCTGGCACTGTCCTCCCGAAAGCTGATGCGGATAATTCCCCATTCTGTCTGAGAGTCCCATCTGTTCGAGCAGCTCTTTTCCCCTTTCCTCAATCTCAGAGAGAATGGCTTTTTTGTTTTCTTTATAATTCGGGCGCTCCTTTGCCTGAAGCTGTAGTGCAAGCGTTACGTTTCCGAGCGCGGTATACTGTGGAAAAAGATTAAACGATTGGAATACTAAACCAAAATGCAGCCTGTTTCTTCTTATCTGAGCATCGCTCTTGCTGCTTTTATCGTTTCCGTCAAACAATACTTCTCCATTCACCTTTATCAGCCCGGAATCAGGAGTTTCAAGAAAATTCAAGCAGCGAAGCAACGTTGTCTTTCCGCTGCCTGAGGAACCTATAATAGAAAGCACACGGCTCTTTCCCAAGGTAAAGCCGACGTCTTTTAGCACCTCCGTCTTACCGAAGGATTTGCAAACATGTTCCACTTCCAAAATTGGCATTTCGGCTCCTCCTTATCTGAAAAATTCCAGCTTTTTCTCTATTTTCCCAAGTACAATGGTCAGTATTCCGTTGCATACCAGATAATATACCGCTGTGAAGAACAGCGGCCATATGATTCCGGATATCCCCTGCGAGCCCTTCATGAACGCCTCGCCGGCCCATATTAGCTCATGCATCGAGATTATGCGCGCGAGCGATGTATCCTTTACTAACGTAAGGATCTCATTAGACATAGGCGGGATTATCCTTTTTATCATCTGGAGCAACTTGACTTTAAAGAATATCTGCCCTTTAGTCATACCGAGCACCATTCCCGCTTCATCCTGCCCCACGGGTATCGACTGTATACCGCCTCTGTATATTTCGGAAAAATAGCATGCGTAATTGAATATAAACGCCACGGCAGAAGCCATGAAGCGTCCGCTTTCGTCCCCTCCCCAGATCGCATTATTAAACACAAGTCCAGGCATATAGTATATGATCATAAGCTGGATCATAAGAGGTGTGCCCCTGATGACCCATATTATAAGCTTAAATACTACACGCAACGGAGCGAAGCGCGATGTCGAGCCAAAGCATATCAAGAGGCCCAACGGTACTGCCCCCAAAAGCGTAATGCCGAAAAGCTTAAGCGTCTGTAAAAAGCCGTCATTCAGCGAACTGACAACTATCGGAAATTGCTCTGCGAACGTCATATTAACGTCCTAACCTTTCTCTTTGTTTTTATCTATGTTGTAGAACAAGCCCACCGCATCGGCGGTGGGCAAGCAAATAAAAGCTATTTCATCAATGTCTTATCTTTCTACAAGCGCCGCCTGAACACCGTACTCTTCTGCGACCTCTTGCATCGTCCCGTCGGCATATATCTCATCAAAGAAAGCATCCAGCTCTGCCGCAAGATCCGAGCCCTTGCGGAAACCAACGCCGTATTCCTCGCTCGTAAGACTTACCGTATATGTAAGATCCTCATAGCTTGTCCCCTCTCCGATCATGGCGGCTGCCATAAGCGAATCGATAATTGCGGCATCTGAGGTTCCGGACGCAACCTCTAAAAGCGCTGCGGCCTGATTCTGCACCTCCGTGTAGCTAAAGCCGTTGTCCGCAGCAGCCGACGCACCCGCGCTTCCGGCTTCTACCGCAAAGTTCAGTTCCGAGAGGCTTTCCACATCTTGGTACTGGTCTGCAACAGAGGCATTCACAACGACAACCTGTGCATTATTGAGATATGCGCCTGTCGTCTCCATGCCGTTTAGAACCTCATCTGTAAGGGTCATTCCGTTCCAAACGCAGTCTATCGTCATACCGTCAAGCTCAAGTATCTTGTTGCTCCAGTCTATTTCCTGAAACTTAACTTCCACTCCAAGCCTTTCGGCAAAGGCCCTTGCAAGGTCTGCGTCAAATCCGATCCACTCGCCGCTTTCATCCTGATAATCCATCGGTTCAAAGTTTGTTATGCCGACAACGAGTGTTCCCTTGTCTATAACATACTGCATATCGGAATCTTCGCTTTCCGACGAATCCGAAGTGTCGGATGACTCTGCCGTGCTTGTGGCTTCACTGGAATCTTCCGCGCTTGAGCTTTCGGACGAATCTCCGCTACAAGCTATGAAAGACGCTGCCATCACCGCTATAAGGGCAAATACCAAAAATCTCTTCTTCATAAAACTAACTCCTTAGATACCAAAATATAAAAGCAACTTTCTTCTACGCTAACATAGTAGCAATTTACTATAATGAAGTCAAGGGGCGCCGGAGCCTGTTTATCTCAGTCACGCCGGAGCCTGTTTATCTCCGCCTCAAAGCCTTTTAAATCTTCCCGCTTTTTTTGAGATACGCGATAAAGCCTTTCAATCCCTCCTCGATATCGAGATAAGTTGTCCTAAAGTCGCCTGTATACCAAGGATCAGCTATCGACTGTCCCTCCCTTCCGGCATAATCAAGCAGAAGAGATATTTTATTACTTTTATCTTTACCGACTATTCGCTCGGCATTCCGAAGATTTGCCCTGTCCATACAAATAAGATAGTCGTATTTATCATAATCCGCCATCATAAGCTTCACGGCGCGCTTGCCCTCGCAGCCTATCCCATGCTCGGCAAGCTCCCTGCGCGCGGGTGGATAGACCGGACTTCCTTGGCCGTTCCATATCTCATCAGAGCTCGTAGCCGCCGAAGCGATATAAAAAACGTCTTCTTTATCAAGCTTTTTTACCATGTCCTTGAGCATAAATTCGGCCATGGGGGAACGGCAGATGTTTCCGTAGCAGATAAAAAGTATTCTAATCATCTATCAAAAACTCCTTGAAA
>CAYXUB010000054.1:0-6740 GCA_964468385.1 uncultured Lachnospiraceae bacterium | reverse complement strand
CGGTACAGAGACGAAGGCGGCGGCATAGGTGACGCTGTCGGTTAAGGGCGCCGTCAAAGAACCGGTCATAATATATCGTTCACCTAATGTGACCGATATCACCGAGATAGCCTGCGCCTGCGAGGAGGCAGGTGCGGACGGTCTAAGTCTTATCAATACTATATTGAGCATGGATATAGACATAGCAAAACGCCGTCCGATACTTGCGAATGTGACGGGCGGGCTTTCAGGCAGAGCCGTTTTTCCGATAGCCTTAAGAATGGTATATCAGGTAGCAAGCTCGGTAAAAATTCCCGTTGTCGGCATGGGCGGAGTTTCCTCGGCGCAGGACGTGATAAAGATGATGCTCGCGGGAGCCTGCGCGGTCGAGGTGGGGGCTGCGAACCTTATCGAGCCCTATGCCTGCAAAAATATAATCGAAGATTTGCCTAAAGCCATGGATAGATACGGGATAGAAAAGCTTAAAGATATCATCGGAGGGATAAAAACATGGGAAGAGACGTGATCGTTGCTTGTGATTTTCCGGGGGCAAAGGAAACTTTTGAGTTTCTTGAAAACTTCCGAGAGGAAAAGCCTTTTTTAAAGATAGGAATGGAGCTCTATTACGGTGCTGGGCCGCAGATCGTAAAGGAGATAAAGAAAAGAGGTCATAAGATATTTTTGGATCTAAAGCTCCATGACATTCCGAATACGGTCAAACGTGCTATGAGTATGCTTTCAGAGCTAGACGTGGACATATGCAATGTACACGCCGCCGGAGCTTCGCAGATGATGAAGGCGGCAATAGAAGGGGCGACGCGCCCGGACGGGAGCAGACCGCTTATCATTGCCGTGACGCAGCTCACATCAATAGATCAGGAAACGATGGAAAAGGAGCTTCTCATTAAGGTCCCGCTTGATGAGGTTGTGATGAGCTATGCGAAAAACGCGAAGTATGCCGGGCTGGACGGGGTTGTCTGCTCGCCGCTCGAGGCCGAAAAGGTACATAAGGCCTGTGGCAGCGGCTTTCTTACAATAACTCCCGGGGTGCGTTTCGCTGACGGTGAAGTCGGAGACCAGAAAAGGGTCACGACACCTGAGATGGCGAAAAAGAACGGTTCAGATTATATTGTCGTTGGTCGTCCGATAACGCAGGCAGAGGATCCGCTTTCGGCATACAGGAGATGCCTGCGCGAGTTTGTAGGATAAGCTTCATAAAATTTAGCCTTTGCGCGTAACATTAAGGAGGATATATGGAATTAAAAAGACTTATCGCCGCCGATCTTCTCGATATAAAAGCGGTGTTTTTCCGTCCGGAGGAGCCGTTCACTTGGGCGAGTGGGATAAAAAGCCCCGTATACTGTGACAACAGACTTACGCTTTCTTCCCCTAAAGTGAGGGAGGACGTCGAAAAAGGATTGGCTCAGCTCATAAAAGAACATTATCCCGAGGCTGAAATACTTATGGGAACATCGACGGCAGGCATAGCGCATGCCGCTATAACGGGCTATATAATGGGGCTGCCGATGGGCTATGTCCGTTCCGGCGCTAAGGATCACGGAAGACAGAACCGCATAGAGGGCAAACTCGAAAATGGACAGAAGACGGTTGTTATAGAGGATCTTATTTCGACCGGCGGAAGCGTTATCGAGGTGGTCGAGGCGCTGCGCGAAGCGGGAGCGGAGGTTTTAGGCATTGTTTCGATCTTTACCTACGGCATGAAAAAGGGGCTTGAAAGACTGGCGGCCGCCGGGGTCAAAAATGTTTCTCTTACGGATTTCGACTGTATCGCCGAGGTTGCGGCGGAGCAGGGCTATATAAAGCAGGAGGATATAAAACGGCTTATCGCTTTTCGCGATAATCCTTCAGATGAAAGCTGGATCGGAGGTAAGAGATGAGAGGTTTGATCGATATTACGGATTTATCCAAGGAAGATATAAGAGGGCTTATCGATACAGCCGAAGACATAATAGCTGACCCTCAAAAATATTCCGAAGTGTGTAAGGGAAAAAAGCTGGCCACGCTCTTTTTTGAGCCCTCGACTAGGACAAGACTTAGCTTTGAAGCCGCGATGTACGAGCTTGGAGGAAATGTCCTTTCGGTTTCAAGTGGAGATTCATCTTCGGCGAGCAAGGGCGAGAGTGTTGCCGACACAGCTAAAACAGTCAGCTGCTACGCAGATATCATCGCAATGCGGCATCCTAAAGAGGGTGCTCCTTTTGTTGCGGCAGTAAATGCGTCTGTTCCCGTTGTGAATGCCGGCGACGGCGGGCACAATCATCCGACGCAGACGCTTGCCGATCTGCTTACGATACACAGGGAAAAGGGAAGGCTTAGCTCCCTTACGATAGGGCTCTGCGGAGATCTTAAATTCGGGCGGACGGTACATTCTCTTATGAACGCAATGTCGAGATATGAGGACATAGAATTTGTGCTTATCTCGCCGGAGGAGCTAAAAGTTCCAAGCTACGTAAAGAGCACTCTAGATGAAAAGCAGATCCTGTATGTAGAAACGACCGACCTTTTAGGCGTCATGCCAAGGCTTGACATACTATATATGACGAGGGTGCAAAGAGAACGCTTCTTCAATGAGGAGGATTATTTAAGACTTAAAGACAGCTATATACTCGATCCCGGAAAACTCGAAAATGCTAAAGAAGATCTATCAATCTTACATCCGCTTCCGAGGGTCAACGAGATCAGCGTGGCGGTGGACTCCGATCCGAGGGCCTGTTATTTCAAGCAGGTACTGAACGGAAAATATATGCGTATGGCGCTTATTATAAAATTGCTTAAGGAGGCGGGGAGAATATGAATATAGATTCCATACAGAACGGCGTTGTAATAGATCATATAAAAGCCGGGCAAGGCATGAGGCTTTACGATCTTTTAGGGCTTGAAAAGCTGGACTGTTCGGTCGCCATAATAAAAAATGTTGTAAGCCATAAATTGGGGAAAAAGGATATAATAAAGATTGACGCCGAGATTCCGGTAAGCCTTGATATTATCGGTTATGTCGATCCGGGAGCAACCGTAAACATCATAAAGGATAGTATCCTCATTGAAAAAAGGGTCATACAGATGCCTAAGATCTTAAAGAATGTCATAAAATGCAAGAACCCGAGATGTATAACATCTACGGAGCAGGAGCTGGGACATGTCTTCAAACTGACAGACGAAGAAAGCAAAACATACAGATGCATTTACTGTGAGACTAAATTTGAATAAAACATCAATCAGGCTACAGGTGAGACAGGAGATTATATACTATGGAAATTTATGATCTATTGATTATCGGCGGAGGTCCGGCGGGATATCTTGCGGGAGAAAGAGCGGGTGCCGCGGGACTGAAGACGGCCGTAATAGAAAAAAGAGAATTAGGGGGAACCTGTCTGAATGAAGGCTGTGTGCCTTCAAAGACCTTTTTGAACAGCGCGAAGATATACGATCATGCACTACACGGACAGACATTCGGGGTCAGTGCAAAGGACGTGACGATAGATCAAAAAGCGGTCGTCAACAGGAAAAACAAAGTAGTCAAGCTGCTTGTAAGCGGTGTGAAGAGCGGTCTGAAGAAAAACAACACCGAGCTTATCAAAGGCACGGCATATATAAAAGGGAAAAGCAAAGAAGGATTTTGCGTAGAGGTTGACGGTAAAGAATATTCCGGTAAAAAGCTGCTTATTGCTTCAGGTTCTGAAGCCGTCATACCTCCGATAAGCGGAGTAAAAGAGTCGCTTGAAAGCGGTTTCGCTATGACGAATAAAGAAATATTGGATTTAGAGGTTATCCCTGCTTCTCTTGTTATCATAGGCGGAGGCGTCATAGGTCTTGAAATGGCTTCGTACTTTGCTACGGTCGGAAGCAAGGTGAGCGTTATTGAGATGCTCGATAAGATTGCAGGTCCGACCGAGGAAGAAATAAGCCTCATACTACAAAAGGAGCTTAAAAAGTCAGGCGTAGACTTTAGGCTTGGCTGCCGAGTGACTGAGGTGAGCAACGGTAAGGTCATATATGAAAAGGACGGCGTGAGCGAGGTTGTCGAAAGCGATAAGGTTCTCCTTTCCATAGGAAGAAGGGCGAATACGAATGGCTTTGGGCTTGAAAACATCGGCGTGCATACCGAAAAAGGAGCAATAGTCACGGACGAGTTCATGCAGACGAACGTGCCCGGAGTATATGCGTCCGGTGACGTAAACGGAAAAATAATGCTAGCGCACACGGCGTACAGGGAGAGCGAAGTCGCTGTCAATAATATTATCGGCAAAAAGGATAGTATGAGATATGATGCTGTGCCTTCAGTTATCTATGGGAACCCTGAGGTTGGCAGCGTAGGAGAGAGCCTTAAGAGCGCAAAGGAAAAGGGTATAGATGCAGTCGAAGTCAAGCTTCCGATGCGCTATTCCGGCAGATATCTGGCAGAAGTTGAGAGGGGTTCGGGAATATGCAAGCTCATCGCAGATAAGGAGCATAATACTCTTGTGGGCGTGCATATGATAGGCAGCTATTGCAGCGAGATAATATACGGCGCGGCGATGATGATAGAAACGCATATGAAGATAGATGATATAAAGAATATCGTATTTCCGCATCCTTCTATAAGCGAGGTCATAAGAGAGGCCTTGTTTGAGATAGAATGGTAAGAACAGTTGAGAGTTACACAGCGCATATTTTCATTTCTAAATCAGACTTCTGTAAACAATTCTATTGATATATCTATATTCTTCGTGCGCCTAAAAACAGAAAAAAATGATTAATAAAAAATCCAAAATTGCACGTAAACGAAAATATATTTCCGTTTGTTCGGCTATTCAAACTATTGTGCAAAAACAGCACTATCAAAAATTGCTTTTTTTAAAAAAAAGTAAACAATAAGCAAAAAAAATACATAAAGATATCAAAAAACGAGCTATTCCTATAGAGTAAAAAATACTAGAATTAGTCTATAAAACAGCGCGAAAATATATAAATTCTACAATGACAAACTTAGGTGCTATCAATTCTATTGGCTTTTTAGAATCTTCTTAATTATTTCATTCATAAAAACAACTATAAAAAAGGGAGCGGGGATTCTGAAATTAGGAGTATTCTAAACGCTCTGAAAAAAAGGAGGAAAAGAAGTGGACATTCAACTTGGAATTATTGGTTTCGGTGGAATGGGGAAGTATCATGCAAAAAATGCTCCGCTCGGAGGGGTGAAAGTAGTTGCTGCAGCGGATATTTTGCCGGAGCGGGTACAGGAAGCGGAGATGCAGGGAATTAAAGCATATTCATCTGCTGAAGAACTACTTGCAGATCCTGAGGTAAACACGGTTATACTGACGGTCCCTAATTATCTTCATGGAGAAATAGGTAAGATGGCGGCACGTGCAGGGAAAAATGTCATCGCTGAAAAACCTGCATGTATGACTGTGGCTGAATTGGATGAGCTGACGGAAGTTTGCAAAGAGGCTGGAGTGCATTTTACCGTCCATCAAAATCGCCGTTGGGATCGGGACATGTTGACCGTAAAGTATGCATTTGACAACAACTTATTAGGGAATATCTTTACGATTGAGTCAAAGCTTCATTCCGGAAACGGTTATGTACATGAATGGCATCTTTATAAAAAATATGGCGGAGGGATGATGTACGACTGGGGCGTTCATCTTATCGACCAGATTCTTTTCATGATGCCCGGGGCAAAGATTAAATCTTTGTATGCAGACATAAAGAATGTCCTTCATGAAGAAGTAGATGATTATTTCAAAATTCTCATGAAGATGGATAATGGAATTACAATTCATATAGAGCTGGGCACGTATATTTTAAAATATGCGCCGCGCTGGCTGGCGGCAGGTGATAAAGGAACCATGATCGTTGAGAAGCTTGGCGGTGGTTCCGGAGCCGTTTACCGTACAGGACAGCTGTTGGAAAAGCTCCCTGCGGATATTGCCGATTCTGTGGCAGGGCCTACTAGACAATTTGCGCCCGTACCTCCGGGAGGAATTGTGGAGGAAGCGCTTCCGGAGATAAAAACAGATGTATTGGATTTTTATCGTAATTTTAAACAGGTCTTGAATGGAGAAGCCGAGCAAAAGGTGAAGATTCCGGAAGTGAGACGAGTCCTTTCTGTTATGGAAGCTTGCTGGAAGTCTTCTGAAATAGGAGAGGCGATTGCTTTTGAATAAATAGGCAAAACAGGGTAGAAAGGAGAAAAGATGATAAGGTATTTAATTAAGAGGATTCTTTACTTAATTCCTGTCATGTTTGGCGTAATTGTGCTTGTGTTTATCATGAAGACAGTTACTCCCGGCGACCCCACTTATGAATTGCTTCCGGCGACAGCTACCGAAGAAGACAGAGAAGAATTACGTGAAGAGCTGCATTTGAATGATCCTGTTCTTGTGCAATTTGTCAATTATATCTGGGATATCCTACATGGAGATTTGGGGACGAGTTATAAGACAAATCAGCCGGTTGCTACGGAACTGATGCAGAGATTGCCCTATACATTCTTCGTTGCCGTTGTTGCTCTGATAATAGGCCAGATTATCGCAAATCCTTTGGGCATCTTGGCGGCTGTCAAACATAACACCTGGGTGGACGGATTGATCGTATTTCTGACTATGGTCGGAGCCTCATTACCAAACTTCTGGCTAGCGCTCATGCTGATCCAGGTGTTTGCCGTAGATCTAAACTGGCTGCCATCCCTATATGACGGAACGGCAGCAGGATGGGTGCTTCCGGTTACGGTTGTAGCAATTAGTTCCATTGCGGCA
>CAYXUB010000053.1:0-7134 GCA_964468385.1 uncultured Lachnospiraceae bacterium | reverse complement strand
GGATAAATACCGCTGTCACCCATTTCCTTTTTTGTTTCATATGTCTATGTACCTATGCAAGGCAAATGGAGATTTAATCACTTATCTGCGCCGTAAGGCTTTGATATTGTTCAAGGTAACTGTCCTCCATAAAAATTATCACACCTTCTTCCACAGCCCAGTAATCCGCATTATCTCTTAGGAAGGATATGACTGCCTCGATGTTGTCAATTCTCTCCAGCATCTCCTCCTCGCTCTGACTAAGCTCCTCTTCGCTTTTGTATATACCAAGTCCTATGGTATTAAGCATCGCCTCCTCATAGAGCTCTATGATAATCTCCTCCGCGCCATCCTGCTCTATCGCTTCCGTTATGCTTTCCTCTGTCCCCATGTAGATCAGCTCTTCATACATGGCTTCGATAGTATCACGTTTTTCCTCTAAATAAGCTGTACTCTCCTCGAAGGCCGGTCCGTCGCTTTGGATATTTTCTATACCCAACATTGCAGCGAGCGTTTCATCGTTCATCAGAGAGTCGAACTCCAGCAGCTTTTGCTGATAATCGCTGATATAAGTTTTCATATACATCTCAGCAATCATACAGTTCCCGCTCGAATACAGCTCCTGGTCTATATACTGCTCTTCAAGATCAATGTCCCTTATCAGCTCTGCCTGAGTATTGAGTATCTGTTGCTGCCGAAAGAGAGAAGCATACAGAAGTATTGCCGCCACTGCTATAACGGCAATTATGATAAATATAAAAAGTATGCTGATTCTACGCGCACGTCGCTTTCTATTCCGTCTTCTTGCCTTCTTATACGACACTGTGCTTTTCCTGAGACCGCATTATTATGCGCGGCCCTCCCCTTCCTTCTATATATTCTTCAGTTATAATGACTTCTCCTATGTTATCGTCTTTAGGTACCTCGTACATTATATCGAGCATATATTCTTCAAGTACCGTACGCAAGGCACGCGCGCCCGTATCGACCTCCATCGCTTTGCGGGCTATCGCGTGGAGCGCCCCTTCTTCAAACACGAGCTTTACCTCGTCCATCGCAAGCAGCCTTTCATACTGCTTTAAGATGGCATTTCTCGGTTCCTTCAGTATCTTGACGAGCATATCCTCATCAAGACTCTTAAATATCGTAAGCACAGGAAGCCTGCCCAAAAATTCAGGTATCATCCCGAAATTTCTCAGATCCTCCCAAGTCGCCCTCGTAAGTATATCCTTATCCTCATCCTTGCCCTTCTTTAACTCGGAATAAAAACCAATAGAAGCGCGTTTGTTCAGACGTTCACGCACTATATCTTCAAGACCGGAGAATGCGCCTCCAGCGATAAAAAGGATATTCCTCGTATCTACGGTAGTCATAGGAACCATCGCGTTTTTACTGGAAGCACCGACCGGAACCTCCACCTCACTTCCCTCAAGGAGCTTTAAAAGCCCCTGCTGTACCGCCTCACCGCTGACGTCCCTTTGGTTCATGTTTTTCTTTTTCGCGAGCTTGTCTATCTCATCGATAAAAACTATTCCCTGCTGGGCGCGTTCCACATCATTATCTGCCGCCGCGAGCAGCTTGCTGATAACGCTTTCCACGTCGTCGCCTATATAACCGGCCTCGGTCAAGGACGTGGCATCCGTAATGGCAAGAGGAACGTTTAGGAGCCTTGCCAATGTCTGCACAAGATAGGTCTTTCCGCTTCCTGTGGGACCTATCATGAGCATGTTCGATTTTTGTATCTCCACATCGTTCGCGTCCTTAGACAAAATCCTCTTGTAATGATTATATACGGCGACGGATATCGTTTTTTTCGCCGCCTCTTGTCCTATCACAAAATCATCCAGCTGCGCCTTTATCTTGTGCGGAGCGGGAATATCGGCTAAGCTGAGCTTGGGCGCTTCTTTTTTAGGCTCTTCTTTTCGTTTTTTCACCTGCTGCCTTCTCGGTATCTGAACCGTGTTCAATATATCCCCGAGATTCATATCAGCAGGGAAGTTCGTCATTATCGTCGACAGGTCGATAGGGGACTTCTGCATAGTGTCCATACTCTTTTGCATACAGTCGGCACAGATATGCATATCATGTCCGAAGTTTATAAGCTTTCCCGCCTTGCTCTCCGGCCTCCTGCACATAAAGCAGACCTTTTCATATTCGTCTTCTTTATCTGTAGCCTTTTCATTATCCTGCATTTGGGTATCGTCTTCTAATTTATCAAGATCGTCCGGCATTATCCTTCTTCCTCTTTTTTCAGCTTAGACTCGCTGAACAGCGGCTTCGTGTTTTCTCTTTCTCCGACCGCCGCTTTATATATGTTTTCCATCTTTATATCAAGCTCGTATCCCTCTTTCGCACACCTGAGCAAGGCCTGCTCCATTTGCGGCATGTCAGGATTATTCTTTTTATACATTATCTTATGCTCAAGGCTCGCCCACCAATTCATCGCGATAGTTCGGAACTGCACCTCCACGGTCATAAGCTTTTTATGGTCATGAAGAAATATCGGTACCGCTATGATCAGATGCAGGCTTCTATAGCCATTTGCCTTAGGATTTTCGATATAGTCCTTTTTTTCTATGAGTATGACGTCATCCTGCATAAGAAGGGAGTCGGCAAGCTGATATATATCGGAGGGGAAAGTACAGATAACCCTTATCCCCGCGACGTCGTCGAGATACCTTTCTATATTTTCAAGAGAAAGCTCATATCCCCTTTTCTTTAATTTTTCAGCTATGCTCTCGTGTGACTTTAAACGGCTTTTTATGTCCTCTATGGGATTTCTGTCGAATTTGAGCGACAATTCCTCCCTGAGCACCTTGAATTTTGTCTCAACCTCCATCATGGCGCAGCGATAATAAGCCATCAGCTCATTCACAGGCTCTCTGTACTTTGTGTTCCATATATAGAGGTATTCGGCTAATTTCCTTTTATTTTCACTCTCTTTGATTTCCAATGATCTTACCCCTTTTTTATCATTTTCCTAAGGATATCAGGAACCGCGTCAAGAGCCTCTTTGAGCTTCGACGGCTCCTTTCCTCCGGCCGAAGCCATGTTCGGGCGCCCCCCTCCTCCGCCTCCGACTATCGGAGCCGTTTCCTTTACGATATTTCCAGCATGAGCCCCGCGCTTTACGGCCTCGTCCGAAGCCATTGCGCAAATACTCACCTTGCCATCCTTAGACGACGCGAGCACGACCACTCCCTCTCCCAGCTTTTCTTTAAATCCGTCGCCTAACGTGCGCAGGGAGTTCATGTCCTGATCGGGCACGATAGCGCATAGAAGTTTTATCCCTTCAATATCCTCTACGGAATCCATCGCGTCCTGCGCGGCCTCTTTTGCAAGCCTGCTGTTCAAAGACTCGTTTTCCGACTTGAGCGCCTTATTTTCGGCAAGCAGATGCTCTATCTTTCTTTCAAGCTCCTCTGCAGGCGTTTTTAACAGAGCGGCGCATTTTTGCAGCAGCTCCTCCTCGCTTTCAAAATAGTTCCTGACGGCTCTGCCGGTCAGCGCTTCTATCCTTCTGACTCCCGAAGCGATCCCCGTTTCCGATATTATCTTAAAGCCGCCTATACGCGAAGTATTGTCCACATGAGTACCGCCGCAAAGCTCGATAGAATATCCTCCCATGTTTACTACACGTACCTCGTCACCGTACTTTTCGCCGAAAAGCGCGGTCGCGCCGGTCTTTTTCGCGTCTTCAAGAGACATTTCCTCTGTCTTAACGGGATACTGCTTTTCTATCGCCTTGTTCACAAGGGCTTCGACCTTCTTTATCTCCTCCGGCGTCATAGCCTGAAAATGCGAAAAATCAAAACGTAGCCTGTCATATGCGACAAGCGAGCCCTTCTGCTCTACATGAGAACCGAGCACGGTCTTTAGTGCCTTTTGCAAAAGGTGGGTAGCGGAATGATTCTTGCAGGTGTCATTACGCCTTTCTTCATCTACCTTAAGCTCCACTTTATCTCCGACGGCAAGCATACCGGAGCTCATCTTACCGACATGTCCTATGCGCCCTCCGCGCAGATGTATCGTATCTTCTACTTTAAAGCTGCCGTTTTGGCTTTCTATTACGCCCTTATCGCCTTCCTGTCCGCCCATAGTGCCATAAAAAGGAGTGAGCGCGGTTATGACAGTTCCCTCCTCGCCCTCCATAAGCGAATCGCGGAGTCTTTTATCGTCAGTCAATACAAGGATCTCTGACCGCGCCGTAAGCCTGTCATGGCCGACGAACTCAGAAGTCACGGATTGATCTATTTCATCATAAACGGTCGTATCTGCGCCCATATAGTTCGAAACGCCTCTCGCCGCCCGTGCGCGTTCCTGCTGGCTCTTCATGGCATTGTTGAAGCCGTCCTCGTCGACGCCATATCCCTTTTCGGAGAGTATCTCCTTTGTCAGGTCGAGCGGGAAGCCATAGGTATCATATAATCTAAACGCATCCGCTCCTTTAAGCCTAAGCTCTCCTGTGGACTTCATTTTCTCTTCCATATCAGAAAGTATGCGAAGCCCTTGGTCTATGGTCTTATTGAACTGTTCCTCTTCGTTTTGGAGTACCTTTATTATAAAATCACGTTTTTCGTCAAGCTCGGGATAGCCGTCCTTGCTGCCCTCTATGACATTTTCAGACAAATGCCAAAGAAAGGCGTCCTCGATCCCGAGTATGCGCCCGTGCCTTGCCGCGCGGCGTATGATACGCCTGAGCACATAGCCGCGTCCCTCATTGGTCGGCATGATGCCGTCAGAGATCATAAAGGTAGCGGAACGTATGTGATCCGTTATCAGCCTAATCGAAATATCGGCATTAGCATCAGCATGATACCTCGTCTTTGCCAAACGGCAAACCTCTTCTCTTAGAGCCTGAATCGTATCGATATCGAATATAGAGTCTACGTCCTGCACTACAACAGCAAGCCTTTCAAGCCCCATGCCCGTGTCGATGTTTTTATTAGCAAGCTCGGTATAATTGCCCTTGCCGTCGCCCTCGAACTGAGTAAATACGTTGTTCCAGACTTCTATATATCTGTCACAGTCACAGCCAACCGTACAGCCTGCCTTACCGCAGCCGTATTTTTCACCGCGGTCATAATATATCTCCGAACATGGTCCGCAAGGTCCGCTTCCGTGTTCCCAGAAATTATCCTCTTTTCCAAAACGGAAAATGCGGTCCGGAGCTATGCCTATATTCTTATTCCATATGTCATAGGCCTCATCATCGTCCTTGTATACGGAAGGATAAAGTCTTGCTTCGTCGAGTCCGACTACGTCGGTCAAGAATTCCCAAGACCATTCTATCGCCTCTTTTTTAAAATAATCCCCGAAGGAAAAGTTACCGAGCATCTCGAAAAAAGTGCCGTGACGCGCTGTTTTTCCGACATTTTCTATATCGCCGGTGCGTATACATTTCTGGCAGGTCGCTATCCTTTTCCTGGGCGGTATCTCGGCGCCCGTAAAATAAGGCTTAAGAGGGGCCATGCCCGCGTTTATCAAAAGCAGGCTGTTGTCATTTTTGGGAATGAGCGGAAAGCTTTTCAATATGAGATGTCCCTTGCTTTCAAAATAATCAAGGAACATTTTTCTTAATTCATTGACACCGTGTCTGACCAATTTCTCTCCCCTCCGCTCATTTAAGAACGATTCTTTTAAAGTTCTTTTTTCCTTTTTTCAGTAAAATCCCGTTTCCCGACAGTTTATCTATATCGACAACGGCATAGACGTCCGTCACTTTTTTCCCGTCTATAGAAACCCCGCCCTGCTCTATGGCGCGTCTGCCCTCCGAACGAGATTTAACAAGCTCTGCCTTTACAAGCAGGCTTATTATATCTATAGCTCCTTCCTTCGCATCCTCCTCGCCAACTTCGACCTTTGGGCTATCCGACATATCTCCGCCTCCGGCAAAGAGCGCCTTCGCTGCGGATTCTGCCTTTTTCGCCTCTTCCTCGCCATGCACGAGCGAAGTAAGTTCATAGGCAAGTATCTCCTTTGCGCCGTTAAGACGGCTTCCTTCCCACTTATCCATCTCGTCTATCTGTTCCAAAGGCAGGAAGGTGAGCATACGCAGACATTTGAGCACGTCAGCGTCGGCTACATTGCGCCAATACTGATAAAAATCATAAGGCGGCGTCTTATCAGGATCGAGCCAAACCGCTCCCGACTGGGTTTTACCCATTTTCTTGCCCTCGGAATTAAGAAGCAGCGTAATGGTCATCGCGTAAGCCTCTTTTTGGAGCTTGCGTCTTATCAGATCCGTGCCGGCAAGCATGTTGCTCCACTGGTCGTCGCCGCCGAACTGCAGATTGCAGCCGTAGCGCTTATATAACTCAAGGAAGTCATAGCCCTGCATGAGCATATAGTTGAACTCCAAAAAGCTCAAGCCCTTTTCCATCCTCTGCTTATAGCACTCGGCACGCAACATCTGATTTACCGAAAAACAAGGACCTATATCCCTTATAAATTCAACATAATTCAAGTCGAGCAGCCAGTCGGCGTTGTTCACCATCATAGCCTTTCCCTCGCCAAAGTCGATGAATCGGCTCATCTGCTTTTTGAAACATTCAACGTTGTGATGTATAGTCTCCATCGACATCATCTGCCTGAGATCGCTCCGTCCCGAAGGGTCTCCTATAACGGCGGTTCCTCCGCCTAAAAGTGCAATAGGCCTGTTACCCGCCATCTGCAGCCTTTTCATAAGGCAAAGCGCCATAAAATGACCTACATGAAGGCTGTCCGCTGTCGGATCAAAACCTATATAAAAAACGGCGTCGCCGTTGTTTATGAGCTCCTTCACCTTAGCCTCGTCAGTGACCTGGGCGATAAGCCCTCTGGCAACTAATTCCTCATAGATCTTCACAGTCTATTCCTCCCGTTTTTGCAAAAAACATCACGCTAATTTTAGCAATGAGCATTGATAATGTCAACTTGTGGGTCATTCACAAGTACTCCCTCTTGTGGTATGCTGACTTCAGGAATAAATGACACAGAAGGGAGTTCGTTTTATGTCTTGCAGCAAATACCCCCATATGTTCATGCCTATGACTATCAAGGGCGTGACCTTCAAAAACCGGGTGTTCGCATCACCCATCACCACCAACCGCATCGTAGACCACGGCTATCCCACCCCCGAGGGCATCGATGTCTATGAGACCAAGGCCCGGGGCG
>CAYXUB010000052.1:0-7278 GCA_964468385.1 uncultured Lachnospiraceae bacterium | reverse complement strand
TATCCCTTTCCCATAGGTCTGTGTCCCGACTATCGTAGCAAGCCCATAATCCTGGAGAGCCCCTATAAAGATTTCCGAGGCACTCGCCGTTTCGCCGTTGACAAGTACGACAATGGGCATATCTATTTCATTTCCGCTGTCACTGGTATATTCGGTTTTGTTGCCATTCTTATCCTCGGTATAATAGAGCAATCCTTCCGGAATAAAATCCTCCATCAGCTCACGAGCCGCCGAAACGAGACCACCTGTATTTCCTCTTAAATCGAGTATAAGAGAGCTTATTCCATATTCCTCAAGCTGCTCTAGGATTGAAGCAAACTGGCTTTCCGTAACACCTGTAAATGAGCTTATATATATGTAGCCGATATTATCATCTAACAATGCTCCTTGGACTATGACATATTCCACAAAATCACGTGTAACACTGATAGTAATTTCCTCATCACTCTCTTCTCTATATATCAAAAACTCAAAATCATCCGATTCTGAACCCTGGATAATCTCTACCAGGCTTTCCGTGGTCATGCCGTAAGTACTCTCTCCGTTTACGGAAAGTATAATATCCCCTGCCTGCATTCCCGCTTCTTCGGCAGGCTCGCCTTCACCGACGCTTACTATCAAAATATAACCGCTTTCCTCATCCGCCGTCACCGTAATGCCGATTCCCTCATACATACCCTGCTGTGTAACGGATAAACTCTCATACTGTTCCTCGGTAAAGTAAGTAGAATAAGCATCTCCAAGCCCGGAAACGAGCCCTAAGAACATGTAGTCCGTAACCGTCTGGTAATCAATCTCGCCTATATAATATTCGTCTATGAGCTCTTCAATTTCCTTTATCTTTTTATATGTTGAAAAATCGCTCGGATTCGAAGCGTCATAATATATGGGAAGATAAACGAAGGCTGCGAATATGCCGATAAGCACTACAAGGCTCACAGCAACTCCCGCAAAAAAGAATTTAATATCTCTTTTATTGCATTTCGCTTTATTTTTTTTCCTGTCCGATGCTTCTTCTGTCCCCTCTGCCGCTCCTTCAGTTGCTTCCTTTATTTCTTCGGTTTCTTCCCTTACTTCTTTTATTTCGTCCAATATCCCTCTCCTAAATTTCCCTGAAAACCACTCTATTCGATGACTATTCAAAAAAGTATGCGCCCCGGCGCTACATACTCCTGCACTCGGGTTTTTAATAAAGCTGCCGCACTGATTAGTGCGGCAGCTTCTCAAAAGCTCTCAAACCTTCAAATGTTTTCTGATCGTCAGCGTGCTTCCGACAAAACCTATACCCATTCCAAGTATCAGTCCGACAGGCACAAGCCATGCGAACACACTGCTCACAGGCAGCATCCCGTTCGTAAAATCACTGAGCACACTGAACCTTGTAAGTATATAGCTTACAGCCTGTTGATAAAGGAAATAGAGTACGGCCAAAGGAATAGCCGCCCCAACAAAACCTATTATAATACCTTCGAGGAAAAAGGGCATACGCACAAAAGCGTTCGTAGCTCCTATATATTTCATTATCGCGATCTCTTCGCGTCTTATCGTTATACCCATAGAAACCGTATTGCTTATCAAAAATACAGACACTATTAGAAGTATAGCTATTATAACAAGCGAGATAATGGTTATGAGCCTGTTCACCGTTGTCAGCGTCTCGGCTGCTTCCTCGGACTGTTCAACACTCCTTACGCCATCCAGTGCCTCTATGGCAGCAACCACCGCGTCCTGATCTTCGATGTTGTCCACATAAACCTCATAATGCGCCGAATTAGCTAGAGGATTATCCTGATTGTTCCTAAAACCCTCCGCGGCAATTTCGTTACCCTCAAAATATGTCTCGGAAAAGCTCTCCCACGCCTCGTCGGCAGATACGTAGTTGCAGTCCGTAACTTCGTCCATATTGATTATTACCTGCCCTATCATATCGATGTTGGCCTGATCCAGCCCCTCATCAAAAAAGACGGTAATGCCGACGTTTTCCTCTATATTTCTAAGCATGTAATTGAAATTCATCAATATCGAAAAGAAAAGCCCGAACATAAAAATACATGCGGCCATAGTCGCAATAGATGCGATCGAGAACATCTTGTTCCTCGCAATATTCTTTATGCCCTGTCCGGCGCTGTATCCGATCGTACTAATCTTCAACGTAAACACCTTCTTTTTCGTCGTTTATAACGACGCCTTTCCTAAGCCGGACGACGCGCTTTTTCATTGCATTGACGATCTCTCTGTTATGTGTAACGACAACTACCGTCGTTCCTCTTCTGTTGATCTCGTCCAAAAGCTTCATTATTTCTATCGAGTTCTTTGGATCAAGGTTTCCCGTTGGCTCATCGGCAAGTAAGATCTCCGGCTTGTTTATAAGAGCCCGAGCTAAAGCGACTCTTTGCTGCTCTCCACCGGACAAGGTCTTTGGAGAAGCTTTATATTTGTCCGCAAGCCCGACGAGCGTCAGTATCTCAGGAACGTTTCTTTTTATGCTTGCGGGAGATTTTTCGATAACACGCTGCGCAAAAGCGACATTGTCGTAAACATTGCGATCCTTAAGCAGTCGGAAATCTTGGAATACTACCCCTAGCTCTCTCCTGTATTTAGGTATCTTTCGCCTTGAAAGCTTATTCAGTTCGTTTCCGTTTACAATAATCTTCCCTTTGGTAGGATTAATTTCTTTTAATAAAAGCTTGATAAATGTGGATTTTCCGGACCCGCTGGCTCCTACTACAAAAACAAATTCTCCTTTTTCGATGCTCAAATTTACATTATCAAGAGCATTTATGCCCTTTTCATAGCTTTTGCTGACACCAGTTAAAGTTATCATGCGTCTCCTCCTGCTGTAATGCTCGGCAGTCCGCAATCCTCTTAATAATCGAGCGTCTCCATATATTTCATATAGCGGACTACCATCAGGGCAATCTTAAATGTTATCGCGTCCTCAAAAACGCGAAGGTCAAGCCCCGAATTTTTTTGCAGTTTATCCAACCTGTAAACAAGAGTATTTCTGTGGATAAACAGCTGTCTGGATGTTTCGGAGACGTTGAGATTATTCTCGAAAAACTTATTTATAGTTGTTATCGTCTCCTCATCGAAATCATCAGGCGATTTGTTGTCGAATATCTCTTTTATAAACATCTTGCAAAGGGGTATCGGAAGCTGGTAGATCAACCTTCCTATACCAAGGGAGCTATAAGCTATTATCTCCTCGTCCGGGAAAAAGATTTTCCCGACATCAAGCGCCATTTTAGCTTCTTTGTAGCTTTTTGAGACGTTTTTAAGCTGCCCTACGATCGTACCATAGGCTATATGCGCCTTTCCGTCTCCTTCCCTGCCGACCGCGTCCAATATAGATTTAGCAACCGTATCAGCGTATTCATAGTCTTCATTATCCGCAAGCTCTTTAACAATGATGATACTCGTCTCGTCGACCGCAGTTACAAAATCCGAACTATTGACACTGAAAAGCATCCTTATATTTTCGAGCGTAGCCTGTTCCTTGTCCGGCGTTGTCTCTAAAATAAAAACCAATCTTCTCTTTTCAATATCGATATAGAGTCTTTTTGCCCTGTTATATATATCGACAAGCAAAAGGTTGTCAAGAAGCAGATTTTTGATGAAATTATCTTTATCAAATCTCTCTTTATATGCTATAAGAAGTCCCTGGATCTGGAAAACAGCCATCCTTCCTACCAGGAAATTGTCCGAGCTCGCACCCTTTATCATCAAGACATATTCTAACTGCCTCTCCTCAAAAACTTTGAAATACTGGCAATCCCCGATCGCCGAGGCGTCCGCCTGCGACTGTGCAAAAGCAAGGGCATCTTTTTGGCTGTAGTCCGATGGATCCGCCATCGTAGATACAATGACCTTGCCTTCTATATCGAGTATGCTCAGATCTACGCATGAGATTTTTTTTATCCCTTCTATGGTCGACTGCAAAATTTGATTAGAAACCATACTGTTCTCTCCTTAGGCTAATAACGAATAAACTACTCCGGAGGCCAAAGGAGGAACCGGTAAAAAAACAAATATCGCCGATAACCTCCCGGCATAATAACACAATGTTAAAAATATTTCAATTCTATTACAAAATATATACAATTTCTCGACACGGAGGTTTTGTTTATAATTTTGCACAAAACGGAAACACACTTTGCCAAAAAAAACCAAACAAATACCCTCTGCAAGACATTGTTAAGTAATAATAACATACAAAAAATATTTTGAAAAGATTAATTGTGCATTTTTTTTAAATGTTAATATATTTTTTCGTCATTTAGCATGAGTCATCTGCTATACTCAGCCGGGAAAACTTCAGTAAATTCTAACGAAAAATCAACATTCTTCCATTTTATATCCTACTCCCCTTACCGACTTAATGATGACATTGGCCTTAAGCGCCTTAAGTTTTCGTCTTATATTTGATATGTTTGTCCAAACCACATTGATAGTGGAGTCACAATCCCAGCCCCAGAAACGAGCCATGAGTTCCTCGGTAGAAAAAGTCTTTCCCTTGTTACGCATCAAGTACTCGGTGATCTGAAATTCCTTGTTATTCATATCAAAGGAGCCACTGTCCGTATAGAGTACATATCCTGTGCAGTCCAGATTCAGATTACCTACTTTAAGTTCACGAGGGACATAAAATGAGCTCCTTCTCAAGAGCGCCTTAAGCTTCGCAATAAACTCCGCAAGGCAAATGGGCTTAGTTATATATTCGTCCGCTCCCTGTTCGAGCGCTTTAATCCTTGAAGCACTGTCTTCATTATTTCCAAAGACAATGATGGGCACTGTCACTCCCATGGACCTAAACTTCTCGACAAGCACACTTTCCTCATAGCCACTGAGCATATGGTCGATTATCAAAGCATCATATGGGATTTCCCGCACATGTTCCTGCGCCTCCTGCCCGTTTTTAACTATATCGATCGTGTAATGGTATTTTTCAAGGGACTTTTTAAATAATTTAGCTAAATTATAATCTTCAGCACATATCAATAATTTCACATCTAAAACCTCCTGCGATTTAATTCTACCATAAATTTCTTCAAGGACTTGATTTTCACTTCTTTTTCACATTTCCCAAGAACTTTTCATTTTCTTTTCACATTTCAAGATATTTGCTATATTATTTTATAGAAAGCCCATGTTGTCGGACTTTATGCAGCGGCTTGCTTGTATAGTCGTGTAAATGCATATTGCGTTATTATGTGGCTTTCTTTTACACTTATACAGGAGGGAAAAAAATTGATTGAAGTTAAAAATCTGACAAAGAAATACGGCACAATCGAGGCCGTGTCGGATCTTTCCTTTACGATCGAAAGCGGTCAGATATACGGTTTTCTCGGCCCGAACGGAGCCGGAAAGACAACGACAATGAATATTATGGCCGGATGTCTTGCCGCGACGAGCGGCGACGTGAAGATCAACGGATTCGACATCTTTGAACAGCCGATGGAGGCGAAAAAGCAGATCGGTTATCTGCCCGAAAATCCTCCCCTTTATATGGATAGGACGCCGCGCGAATATCTGAGGTTCGTGGCGGAGGCGAAGGGCATACCAGTTGATAAGATAGACGACGCGGTAGCCTCCGTAATGAACGCAACCCATATCGAAGACGTCTCCAACCGTCTGAACAGAAATCTCTCCAAGGGCTACAGGCAACGTGTCGGCATCGCCCAGGCTCTCCTCGGCGACCCCGACATAATAATACTCGACGAGCCCACGGTCGGCCTCGATCCGTCTCAGATAATCGAGATAAGGGATCTCATAAAGAAATTAGGCGAGAAGCACACCGTTATATTGTCGACTCATATCCTTCAGGAGGTTCAGGCGATATGCAACACCATCCTGATCATCTCAAAGGGAAAACTGGTCGCCTGCGACACCCCCGACAATCTTGAAAAACTTTTCACCGGAACCATATCCGTAGAGTTCGAGATCGAAGCCTCGCGCAATGTGGCGAAATCGATCGCGTCCTCGTTTGCAAACGCTGAAAGCTACGAGATAGCCGAAAAATCCAAAAATATATACGGTCTTGTCATAAGTTTTAAAAACGGCGACGAAGTGAGCATATGCAAAGACATATTCAACGCGTGCGTTGCCGCAGGCGTCCCGATACTCAAAATGAACAGAAGCCGGGCAAGCCTTGAGGACGTATTCATCGAATTGACGGATGCGGGCGCCGAACCCGACGCCAAGGACGAATCCGAGGTTTGGGAGTATGAAACAGACGAATACGCAATGGAGGAAGAGCCGATAGGAATGGAGGAAGAAGCAGATGAAATCGATATTTAAAAACGAACTCAGCACATACTTCACCGGCATGATGGGCTACGTTTTCTGCGCCGTGCTCCTTCTCTTCGCCGGAATATACACGTACTACGTAAGTCTCGTTGGGTCTTACGCAAACTACGAATACGTGCTCAATTACATAAGCTTTATTTTTATCGCGGTCGTACCGATACTCACGATGCGGGTTATTGCTGACGAACGGAAGCAAAAGACGGACCAGCTCCTCTACTCTCTTCCGATAAGCATGTCGAGGATAATCCTCGGAAAGTTTTCGGCGATGGCGGTCATGCTCGCGCTGCCTACCGCGGTCATATGCCTATACCCCCTCATTCTTTCGCAGTTCGGCACGGTATATCTGCCCGCGGTGTACAGCTCGATGGTCGGCTTTTACCTGCTCGGGATTTCCCTTTTGTCCATAGGGATGTTTATCTCGTCGATAACCGACAGCCCGGCGATGGCGGCCGGTCTTTGCGTTTTGGCGATGATCTTAAATTACTACATGTATACGATATCCGAAAACATATCGAGCTCCTCGCAGGCTTCCCTGTTCGCCTTCACCGTGCTGGTCGTCATAATCGCCCTGATAATAAGAGCGATGACAAAAAGCGATTTTATCGCCCTCTGCTCGGGCGCCGGACTTGAAATCGTCCTGCTGATCTCCTATAAGCTCAATACTTCGTCCTTTTACGGACTCTTCCCTGAATTTATCAGTAATCTTTCGCTCTATGAACGCTTCTATGCGTTTTCAAACGGCGTTTTCGACCTGACCGGCATAGTGTACTTCATAAGCGTGACGGCATTGTTCCTGTTCCTTGCCGTCCAGTCAATGGAAAAAAGGAGGTGGGCATAATGAACAAACCGACGCTGAAGACAAAGGCGATAAGGGCAGGCGGTTACAGCGTTTCCGCGGCGGCGATAGTGCTCGTCATCGTCATTGTCGTAAACATGATGATGAGTGCCCTCCCCTCACAGTTTACTCAATTT
>CAYXUB010000051.1:0-7689 GCA_964468385.1 uncultured Lachnospiraceae bacterium | reverse complement strand
CAGGAGCTTGAAGAAGAAGGTGGCTTCTTCTACGGCCTTAACAGGACGACGAAGCACCTCGTCTTTGGCAACAGGAAGAAGCTCGCCTCCCCTCACGGGATGATCGTAGGGCATACCGGGTCCGGGAAGTCATTCTTCATAAAGGAGACTGAAGTATCGCAGACGCTCATCGGCACGGACGATGACCTTATGATCATCGACCCGCAGAACGAGATGAGGGGCATATGCGAGGCCTTTGGCGGGCAGTTCATCGACATGACGCCAAAGGCCGACTTCTTCATAAACCCCCTGGAAGTCCCGGAGGATATATTAAGGAGTGACGATGCGGTGGAAAGAGCGCAGTTCATCGCCGAGCAGACATCCTGGCTCACATCGTTCTGCGCGGCGGCCATGCGGAACATAGTCCTTACGGAGGAACATTACTCCATCTTAGGGCGTTCCTTGCGCACGATCTACGGCGGGATCTTCGAAAGGAGGACGGTGAGCGAACAGCCCACCTTATTCACCGTGCGCATCCTTCTCAAGAAGTACATGGACGAGGCGGAGGACATCGCGGATAAGGAGGTCGCAAGGGTACTCTATAATTCCTTGGAAGAATACACGGAAGGGGCTTTCGACCTCTTTGCCTATCCTTCCACGGTCGACATCCGCAAAAGGTTCGTCGTCTTTGGCCTTGCCGAAGTGCCAAGCCAGCTCTGGGAACCCGTGATGATAACGATAATGCACTTTTTATCAAACAGGATGGAATACAACAAGCAGTACCAAAGGCCAACAAGGCTAATTATTGATGAGACACAAGAAGTCTGCCGGAACGAAGCAAGCGCAGCCATGCTGATGCACGCCGTTGTGACCTATCGAAAGTTCGGCGGCATAGTGACAATGGCTTTGCAGAACCTTACAAGGGCGTTAGAAAATGCGGATCTTAGGGATATGTTTTCTAACTGTGGATATAAATATTTCTTAGATCAGGGCGGCGTTGATGCCGCGTCTCTAGCCGAAATACAAGAATTATCCACGACGGAATTTAACTCATTATCAGAGAACCGTCCGGGCTTTGGGCTTTTGGTATGGGGCAAAAAGATAATAATGCTTGATTCCTCAATGGAAAAAACCAATCCTCTTTATAACGTATTTTCCACGAACTTCCACGAAAAAGCCGCGCAGCAACGAATAGGAGAAAGCCAATGAGGAAATATGAACTTACAGACGAAGTGGTTTACTTAGAACATCAGCGTCCTTTATTCCGTATCCGGGCGTTTCAATGGTTATCGCCTGGTCGTCAAGTGTGCCAAGGTCCATGGAAATGCACGCGTCTATGGCTACGCCCAAATTTATGATAACGCTCAAATATGCGAGAACGCTAAGATTTCTAGCGAGGCAAAAGTTAAGGGAGATGTCATTATAAAGGGTGCTTTAGAAATTAATAAAAACGTTCTGATAAGTAATAATAAAGATATTGATAAATTTTTAAAGCCTAAGCAATATAAACCGAGCCTATAACAAATAGGGATTATGTAACACTTAAAACACACGGAGGATAAAATGCGGATTTCTACAAAAGATGAAGAAAAAGTCAATAAAAAAAGAGCATCGGAGGTAGCACGAGAAAAATTAGAAACTCCGCAAAAAAAGGAGCTTTCCATTAGCTCCATAAAGGATAAAGACAAAATCCTTCCTAGCGCTGATTCCGGCAAAAAAGCGCCTGTTTTATCTATTGGCAGCATAAAAAACAATCCTACAGAAAAGATGGAGGCGGCTGCGGATTATGAGGCTAATAGGGCTAATAAGGCACATACAGGCAGTGATTCTTCTGCCGAAAACTTTTTAACCAAAAGATTTACCAAAAGAAGAAAATATAACGAAAAAAAGGTACAGTTCACCAAGCGTAAGAACGCACAAAAATCAATTATAGCCAAAAAAGAGAAGTCAAATCTTTCGGAGCCCTTAAGCGCTGCCCCTAAGAAAAAGACAGAAACCAAGAAAAAAGAAACGGTCTTTCAGAATACGGCCGCATCCGCCAATAAAGAATCGCAAAGCAAGGCTTTTGGCGTTAAATTTAAAGCAGCTTCACAGATAACAAAAGCCGCCCAAACATCGATAAATACAACTAGCGTAGGAATACCCTTTAAGGTCGCAAAAAAAGCCGGGGACGCGGTTAAGAAGAAGCTGCAAGATGCTTCAAAAAAGATACAACAAACAGCCAAAGTAAAACAGGCGTCAGAAGATCAAAAAAACATACAAGAAGCGATAAATATCGTAAAAAATACTGTTAAGGCAGTAATAGCCCTGCTTCTTTCGTTTATAGCCATTATTTTAGGGCCTATAGTAATGATGGCTATTATAGTAATAATCATGGTGATTATCATAATAATTATAGTGTTGGCTGTGATTTGGCTAGTTACCATCCTCGTTTCGTGGTTCACGTTGCAAACAAACATAGACATTCCCGGTTACGAAAGTTTGTCATACATTTATTCGTTCTTCTCTGAAAGGGATTACGGGGACACGCAGATTGCCGCTATTATGGGGAACTTATATGCAGAACTAAGCTCCTTCGACCCTACATACGACGATGGGTACGTCTTAGGGATCATGCAATGGACGGGAAGCAATAGAGAGGCCATTATTGAATGGTGTGAAAAAGAAGGCTATGATGTGTATACGCTCAAAGGCCAGTGTGAATATATGGACCAGACATTCCTGGAAAGCACTTGGAATTTCGCAAACTATACGGGAGTTGCTGCATATTCATCCATATATGACATCACGTATGATGAATGGCTTGAGCTTGATACAAGCGATATAGACCTTGCAACCGGAGCGTTCTGTGCCTGTGCGGAGCGGCCATATTATTATAATTCACATTTAGAAGAAACTCGAATACCAATGGCTCAAGAGTTTCTTTTGCTGATACAAAGCGGCTACTTTACAACACAAACATCTGATATAGACTATGTGCAATACGCACTTGATATGGCCTACGATGATTCTATAGGTTATTCGCAAATCAATAGATTGCGTAATCCTGATGTAGATTGTTCGTCTTTTGTGGCATTTGCCCTGCAAGATGCGGGATATACCATAACCCCATCTTCTTTCTCCACCAGGACCGCCGCAAGTGTGCTGACGCGGCTTGGCTTTGAAGAACTTACTTTTTCATCCACGTCCGCTTTGCTCCCCGGAGACATACTCTGGAGGGACGGCCATATGGAAATTTATGTCGGCAGTTCTCTTATGGTAGGCGCGCACACTTCGACAGTTAATGGATATGATTATTCGGAAGGGGGTGATCAGACAGGCCAGGAAGTGTCTGTAACGCTTGTTACGGATAACTGGACGAAGGTTTATCGTTTGTCAGCATTAAGCTAAGAAACTGTTATGCACTGACTATATTGCAAAAAGATCTAACTACTGGAATTCGTGCCGTTTTGGCACGAATTCCTCAAAGGAGCAAAAGAGGTTCATTTATGAGAAAGAAAAATAAACCCTTAAAATTTTACATTCTTCTTGTCTGTATTGCCGTTGCGATATGGCTCGCTATTCTTCTGGCTATGTCAGCTAAGAATAGCGAAGGTATCGGCAGTGAAGATGAATCTGCCATATCCTCTGTTTCGGAAGCAAGCGCTGTTTCGGGAGTTTCTGTCACGGATTCATCTGAAACCAGCGAAACAAGCAAGATAAGCGGAACCAGTGAAGCAAGTAAAATAAGCGAAACAAGTGAAATAAGCGAAACAAGTGAAACAAGCGAAACGACCGAGACTAGCAAGCTTGAAGATGCGATCACATCATATTTGGAGGAAATTGAAGGGTACGGCAGATACGGCGAGCGCTATACGGAGCTAACCTTTAGCATTAATGACTCTGTTCAGATAGAGATTGCCAATCAGCAGGATTTTGAAGCATTGCTCGGCACGGGATACCAAGATGCCCGTTTATATATTGCTTCTTATGCAAATGCCAATAATTTAGAGGATGATACGGTAACCCTTATGGGGGCGACGTATGCGGATGATGGAGCAACACATTTATTCATATATTTTGAAAACAATGATCTTGTTGCGGTTTTGATAAATTATCCGGCGAGCTCGACCCATAGCAGATACCTTGACATCATTCCTTTGGACTTAACCGTTGATGATATAGAAAGCGTGTCGTCCATGGTCTACGATGAAGAACTTGGCGGCCTAATCTATGAGTAGGAAGGAGGAAATATATCTCAAAAAAAGTCTTGCAAATAAAAAATTATGCGACATACTATTAAGATAAGAGATGCTTGTACGTTAAGAATTAAGAAACGTTTAAGAAAGGAGAGCCGCCATGAAAAGGAAAAAGAACACTAATGAGCTGAAAAAGAAGCGCTTTGCCGTCCTGGCGGAGCTTTTTAAACAAGGGAAGTTTAGGAAAGGCGCGGCCGTCTGTGCGTGCGCACTTGTTTTTGTTTTAGCTGCCGCAGCATGTGCCGGAAGCGCGGCGGTGGAGAAAGATGCCGCCAGTACAGAATCGGAGGCGGAAACCACAGATGTATCAGAAGCAGACGAAACGAGCGTAATAAGTTCGTCTTCCACAAGCGAAAGCAGCGCCGAAGACGAAGATGAAGATGCTGAAGCCGAGGAGGCTGACGAGAAATCTTCAAGCACCGAAGCAGATGAAACAACCAGTGATGCAGAAGATGAAATAACCGCCGGCGCAGACGAAGCGGAAGATGAAGAGGAATCCTCTTCTGGGTCTGGCACCGGCAACACCAGCTCTGGCAGTTCTTCAAGCGGCGGCGGCTCTGGAAACTCCGGCAGTTCTGGCAGCTCAAGCGGTTCAAGCTCCAAAAGCTCAACTTCCGGCTCCGGCAGTTCTTCAAGCGGTAGCAGTTCAAGCGGTAGTAGCTCAAATGATACAGGTTCAAACAGCTCCGGCAGTAGCGGTTCCGGCAGCTCTGGCAGTTCAAGCAGTAGCACTAGCCATACCCACAACTGGGTAGCGCAATATACGACCGTACACCACGACGCGGTGACAAAGACCGAAACCGTACAGACGGGAACGAAAACGGTAGTAACGGGGACGGAGAATGTATATGAAAAAAAATATACATGTAAGATATGTGGAATATACTTTGATACCGCTGATGAAGCGGGCGACCACAGCCTAGGTCTCGACGGAACTAACTGCTACGGCAACTATACTTATACACCGGTAGTAACAGGGACAAATGAAATCACCGAAGAAGTCCCCATATACGAAGAAGTAACCACAGTGGTACAAGAAGCATACGACGAGCAGGTTCTATCGGGCTACAAATGCTCGTCCTGCGGAGCAACCAAGTAACCCATTTAAAACGCTATAGCTTTTAAAGCGTTAACCATAAACCTCTATATCTGAGAAAGGCTTAAGGAAAACCCTTAAGTCTTTTTTGTTGCACTTTTTTAGCGAAAGGAGAGAAAAACAAAATGAAAAAGAGTAACAAGTTAAAACGATTGCTATGCGCGATCCTATCCTTTGTAATGGTATTTGGCACAGGTATCCCGACGTTCGCCGAAGACGGCGATACCGTCTATATCTACGCTACTGAATACGTTGACTACCCTAACGGCATACCCGAGACGGATAATTACGGCATATGGAAAGCACAAGTAAATGGCGAAACGTATATCGCTGCTTGCCTTAATGCGTCCACCCCCGGGGCAGATGGCACTTACAGCGTGACAGAGGTTGATAACAACATCTTGAAGGCGGCGATATTGCTGCTGCCCGGGAACGCCCTATATGAGTACATGGAGCAAACAGGCTACCTTGACACGGTGTTTGCCTCTAGTGTGTCCGAGGAACACCAGTATATGTATATCCATACGGCTGCTTCTGTCATATATTCAGGCGATAACGGAAACGGCACGGCGCACTGGACGGCTAGCGATCTGGCATACATAAATGATCTTGTGAGCCTTGTCACGAACATAGGGAATAATGGGTCTTTTTACTCGTTCGACCTTGATGACTACACGCTCTATATCGCCTACACTCCAAGTGGAGTACAGGACTACGGCTGGGTTGAGTATGACCCTTCCGCCACACTTAGCCTTAAAAAAGTTTCGTCCAATACATCTATAACAGAAGGAAATGATTGCTACAGCCTTGCGGGTGCCGTGTACGGTGTATACACATCGCAAGCGGCAGCCCAGAACGCGCTTGGAAACGGAACTGCGACCGGCGAAGAAGTGGCAACGCTCACGACCACATCTGACGGCAGTACGAACACCGTAGACCTAAAAAAAGGAACTTACTATGTAGCGGAGATCAGCGCTTCTGCCGGATACGCGATCGACGAGGAGATCCATACCGTAACGCTAACAGGCGGCGATGACTACACCGTAACTTCAACCGAGCCTCCGCTCAACGACCCCGTAGGCATCTCCATCACAAAGATAGCGCAAGGCGATCTTGACGGCGATAACGATGTTGCTTCACTGGCAGGAACGCAGTTTACCATTAAGTACTACGATGGATACTACACCGAAAGCACGCTCCCATCAGAAGCGACTAGGACGTGGGTGGTTGAGGTTAAACAACACGCCACAACTGGAGTCTATAGGGCGCAACTTACCGACACTTACCTTGTGTCATCTTTAAGTGATCCACTGTATTATGAGGATGGAGCTGTTGTGCTCCCACTTGGAACAATAACCATAGAGGAAACGAAAACCGCTGACGGTTATACGCTTGATGGCTCAACTATCACCGTGTTAAAAACCAGTGAAACCATAGATGGCACGTTTTTCCTTACACAGATAACGGAGGACAATGACAGCGCCTCTGTACAGTATGGCAACGAATACACCGTAACCAACACCGGAATGCGAGGTGGCTTTACCATCAATAAGCTTGACTTTGAAACAAGCCTAAACGCAGCCCAGGGCGGCGCGACGCTAGAAGGAGCGGAGTTTACTCTTTATAACGAAAATAGCTATTCCGTAACCGTTGACGGTGTGGAGTATGCGTCAGGCAGTGCAATTGCAGTCCTTACAACGGATGAGGATGGCAATATCACGACTGCAAGCAACTATCTGCCTTACGGTACGTATAGGATAGTCGAAACCAAAGCGCCGGACGGTTACTTGCTAAGTGGAGATCTTGAGACAACCTTTAAAATTGAGAGCGCAGGCGTGATTGTAGATCTTACAGGCAGCGATGATGCCATAACCGACCAGGTTATACGAGGTGGCTTTACCATCAATAAGCTGGATTATGAAACAAAACTGAACACGCCCCAAGGCGACGCGACGCTGGAAGGAGCGGTGTTTACGCTTTATAACGAAAATGATAATTCCGTAATTATTAACAGCGTAGAATACGCCTCCGGCAGCGTAATCGCAACTTTTACAACAGATGAGGATGGCAATATCACAACCGCGAGCGACTATCTGCCTTACGGAACTTACAGACTGGTGGAAACAACAGCCCCCGATGGATATCTGATCGAGGGAAAGACCGAGACGACCTTTAGTATCAAAGAAGATGGCGTTATCGTGGATCTGACTAGCAGCTCTGATTCGATAGCCGATCAGGTTATACGAGGTGGCTTTACCATCGACAAACTGGATTATGAAACAAGCCTAAACGCAGCCCAGGGCGGCGCGACGCTTGAGGGCGCGGAGTTTACGCTTTATAACGAGAGCGATTATTCCGTAGTCGTTGACGGCGTAG
>CAYXUB010000050.1:2510-7929 GCA_964468385.1 uncultured Lachnospiraceae bacterium | reverse complement strand
GCATCCTCAAAATATACGTCTTTGTCCTCGCCCGAGGGTCCCGTGGAAGCGGGTATGACCGAAGAGTCTATGGCCTTGCTAACCTCGCTGTCATAATTGGCCTCCCCCTTCGATATGAAGCTAACAACCTTTTGGATTTCTTCATCGGAAACGTAGCCGCCCTGTATTCGGGCAGGCTTGGAATATCCCGAAGGATAGAAAAGCATATCTCCTTTCCCAAGCAGTTTCTCGGCTCCATTCATATCAAGAATAACGCGCGAGTCGATTCCCGAGGTAACAGAAAGCGCTATCCTGGAAGGCATATTGGCCTTAATAAGACCGGTTATGACGTTTACCGAAGGCCTTTGTGTAGCGATAACAAGATGTAGACCGGCCGCTCTCGCAAGCTGGGCAAGCCGGCATATCAAATCCTCTACCTCGCCGGGGGCCGCCATCATCAGGTCTGCAAGCTCATCCACAACAATAACGATTTGCGGGAGCTTCTCGGGAGCCTCCTCATCTTCGGTGGCAAAGTGGGACAGGCTTTCCACTTTAAGATTATAACTGTTTAGATCCCTCACCCCGAATTCGGCAAAGAGATTATATCTTCTTCCCATCTCCGCTACCGCCCATGCAAGCGCTCCGGCAGCCTTCTTAAGATCCGTTACTACCGGACTTAAAAGATGGGGTATACCGTTGTATATTGAAAGTTCGACCACCTTCGGATCTATCATAATGAATTTGACTTCATCCGGACGCGCCTTATATAGTATGCTCATTATAAGCGTGTTTATACAGACGGACTTCCCGCTGCCCGTTGCGCCTGCTATTAAAAGGTGCGGCATGGCGGCGATGTCCGCGACGACCGGAGCTCCGCTTAAATCCTTGCCGACGGCAAAAGAGAGCTTTGATTTACTGTTCTTAAACTCATCGGTGTCTAAGAGTTCTTGTAAAGTTACCGTATTATTTGTTTTGTTCGGTATCTCTATTCCTATAGCCGCCTTTCCGGGTATCGGAGCTTCTATTCTTATGTCGGCTGCGGCAAGATTGAGTTTTATATCATCGGTAAGCGAAAGTATCTTGCTTACCTTTACCCCCTGCTCAGGATGCAGTTCAAATCTGGTTACGGTCGGCCCGCAGCTTGCGTTCACTATTGTTGCGGAAACACCGAAACTCTGCAGGGTCTGCTGAAGCGTCTTGGCCGTTTCACGAACCTGAGCCGTGAGCTCTTTTGTATTGCTTTTTCTCCCTGATTTCAAAAGCTTCAAAGGAGGAAGTACATAGCTGCCATCCTGCGGCTGTTGAACAATTTTTTTCGACTGCGCTGTATCAAAGCTTTCCGTTTCAACCTTGCTATTTGAAGCTTCCGAACTTTCTTCCCTGTCCGGCACTTGAACTTCGCTTTGCTTAATTCCTGTTTCTTTGCTTTTTCCTGAAATATAGTCATCGAAAATGGAATTATTGCCCATTTCAGCTTTAGGCATGGCTTCAATATTTTTATCATGCATAAAGGCTAAGCTGTCTTCGTTTTCTATCCGCTCGGCTGATGACTTTTTTTTATGCCTGTGTAACTCCCTAGTCTCCATCACCTGCGTATAAGCTTTTTTCGTATTCTGTCTAAGAGTGCTTACAAGAGGCTTTTGAGTGAGAATAATGGCAAAAATTATTATAGCTATGACAATAATTATATACGCGCCCGCAACTCCGACAAGGAAACCCAGGAGCAAAGTTATGCCCCCGCCTATCAGCCCTCCTCCGAGATGATCCTCCGCGCTGTCTAAAAAACATTGTAATACCGTGCAATCCGAGTCGTAACCTATCATAACGAGCTGGAAAAAAGCACAGGCAAACACGAATAGTCCGATCAATCCGAGCAACTTTCTTTTAAATCCGACACTACCCTTTTTTATTATCACATATAAAGTCGTCAAAAAAAGAAGGAATGGAAAAGCATAAGCGGGAACACCCATCAAGCCGAAAAGGACATATCTTATCCCCTTCCCGATTATACCGCATAGCCCTATAACGCTCAAAAAGAGCAAGACCGAAACTCCGAGGATCACAAGCAGGACAATGTCTGATTCTATAGGACTCAGAGTTTTTTTTCGTCGTGTATTTTTTTTCTTTTTCCCTGTGGACATTTAATTCCCCTTATTATAGATATAAAAAGATAGATATAAGACCTATACAAAAGCAATAAATCGCGAAGCTGCGAAATGAAGTACGATCAAATATTTTCATTGCGGCATTTATAACGATATAACCGACAATTAAAGCCGAAAGCATGCCCGCTATCCCGACACCAATTCCCGCTGCTTGAAAACTCTGATCAGAATACAGTCCCTCGTATATAATTGCCCCCAGCGCTGTAGGGACAAAGAGCAAAAATGCATATAACCTCACAAATTTCCTCGAAAAGCCTCGGTAAATTCCGAAGCAAAGCGCCATCGCAAGCCGTGAAAATCCGGTCAGAACCGCCACTCCCTGAAACAGGCCTATCACAAATGAATCAGACAGCTCAGCCTCTTTTGGCCCTTTTTTCCCGTTCTTAGTAAGAGAGGCGATAAGAAGCATCAGGGAAGTAACGAGCAGTCCCATTCCCGTACAGAGCATATTTTCGTGAATCTCTTCGACAAGCGACGCAAGAAGTATCGCAACTATTACGGTCGGTATCATACTTACAACGATCATAAGCGCAATTTTGCTGTAATTGTCGTTCAGAAGCTTGGTATTATCGTCATCATTCGCCATATGACCGTATAAAAAGCTGCGTTTAATTTTCTTACCCGAACCCGAAAGCAGTTTGCACAGCCCCCATAGGCATTTAACTATCTCCGTCCTAAAATAGATAACGACCGAGAAAAGCGAGCCTATATGCAGCATTATCGTAAATAAGAGATCCGTCTCAAAACCTATAAGATTTCCAAGCAAGACCAAATGTCCCGAACTGCTGACAGGAAAAAACTCGGTCAAACCTTGTACGGCGCCGAGCAGCAAAGCCTTTAAAACAAGCATGGCAACATACCCTTATTCTTCTTTAAGGTTCGTGTATACAGATTGCACGTCATCACTTTCGTCGAGCAGATCAAGGGTTTTTTGAAGATTTTTTAAAGCTGTCTCATCTGTAAGCGAAACGTAATTCTGAGGTATCATTGCAATCTCCGCTTCATTGATAGGAATATTTTTTTCTTCTAACTTTTCCCTTATGGCACCAAGCTCATCGGGATCGGTGAATATGATAAAAAAATTGTCCTCTTCAAAAAAATCTTCGGCTCCGGCCTCAAGCGCAAGCATCATGAGTTCATCTGCATCTATGGAAACATCTTCCTTTGAAATAAGGATCTGTCCCCTCCTGTCAAACATAAACGAAACACAGCCGGGAGTACCTATATTACCGAAGCCCTTGGTGAAAGCGCTCCTTACATCAGCAGAGGTCCTGTTTTTATTGTCTGTAAGCGTTTCAACGATTATCGCGATCCCGCCCGGTCCGTAACCTTCGTAGGTCATTCTTTCGTAATTATCCGCATTCGCGTTTCCCGCAGCTTTTTTAATGCCGCGTTCTATAGTATCGTTAGGCATATTATTTGCCTTAGCTTTAGCAATAACGTCGCGCAATTTGCTGTTGTTTGCGGGATCGGGTCCTCCCTCTTTTACCGCTATTACTATTTCTCTGCCTATTATGGTGAAAATCTTGCCTTTTTTAGCATCGTTTTTCTCTTTTTTATGCTTGATATTTGCAAATTTAGAGTGTCCTGACATATATATTCTCCTTAATCGAAGTTTCTTTCAAAATCCTAAAAGTCTTAAATAAGCTTTAGGCGCGAGATAGCGGCTATCAGATCCGAAGCCGTAACTGCACTTGCACCTTTATCCGCGGCCGCCTCCTCTCCAAGCCTTCCGTGCATATGTACGGCAAGCGCCTCTAAAGGCAGTTCGCTATCACGGTATCTCGCGTAAAAGGCCCCTATGATCCCGGATAGTACGTCGCCGCTACCGGCTGTCGAAAGAGCGCTGCAACCCGAAGAGTTTATAAATATCTCTCCCTTAGGATATGCAGTGACCGTTTTAGCGTCCTTTAATATGCAAACAGCTTTACATTCCTGTGCAAGCTGCAATGCGGTCTTGATCGGTTCTTCTTTAATGCTTGCGCTGTCAAGCTCGCTAAGCCTGCTCATTTCACCGACATGCGGAGTGAACGAACATTTGAAATTGATATTATAGCATATCTTTTTATTTAAAGCGATAATATTTAGAGCATCGGCATCAAAAACAGCGGGCTTTTCATTGTTTTCGATGAAGCGTTTCAAGATAAACTCTGAAAGTTCGCCGACTCCCAAGCCCGGCCCGATCACGGAAGCATCTGCCCATTCAAGGGCACTTTTAAGCTTTTCAAAAGCTTCCGCACTGCCTGAATATGTGTCTATAAGTGCTTCAGGGATCAATACCGAAAGCGCGCTCCTATTGGCTTCATGTGTTAATATTTTTACCATACCAATGCCGCATTTCAGTGCGGCGCTCGCCGCAAAAAAAGCGGCCCCACATATATCTTCGGAACCCGCGATTATCAAAAGCTTTCCAAAAGTGGACTTGTTGCCAAATTCATCACGAGAAGAAAGGGGCTTGAGATCTTCATCGCAAAGCGAATAAATACAGCTGTCACCTTCATGCCGCTCGACCGGAATACCTATCTCTTTTACGGCAAGAACACCGCTGTAATAAGCTCCGGGATATATATGATGCCCTATCTTGCTTTTGGCAAAAGTAACAGTAAGATCGGCCTTTACGGCACGACCGAGGATGTGGCCGCTATTTCCGCTTATACCTGAAGGTATATCAACGGATAGCACAAAGGCAGCCTGCCCATTTATCTTATCGATGATATCGGCGTATTCCCCGCCGACCTCCCTGGAGAGCCCTATTCCAAAAAGCGCGTCAACTATAAGGCTGTAGTAACCGTCTTTAATATCACTTATCTTGTCTATATTATAGTAGGAAAGCGCCGAAAGCTGAACGATCAGCTGTGCGCTTCTTTTGTTTTCATCCCCGACAAGCAGGATATCGCAATTTATGTTTTTTTCTGCAAGCAGCCTTGCTATGGCAGCGCCGTCTCCTCCGTTATTCCCGGTCCCGCAAACGACCAAAACGCGCGAAGTATCCAGTCCGCGAGCAATTATCTCCTCTACAACCGCAAGCGCTGCCCTTTCCATAAGAACAAGAGAGGGCAGCCCTCTTTTTATCGTTTCCTCATCGGAACGGCTCATTTCTTCAACCGTAATGATTCTTTTCATCACAAACACTCCAAAATCAATTCAGATGTTCGTATTCATATGAAAGCTCCATAAGACTTTCGACAAGGTGAACATTTTTTATAACGACTCCTTCCGGAAAGACAGGCTTCAAATTTATCGGAGCAAAATTCCATATCCCTTTTATACCGCAG
>CAYXUB010000050.1:0-2410 GCA_964468385.1 uncultured Lachnospiraceae bacterium | reverse complement strand
CCTATAATTATCAGATTCTTTTTTTTATTCAGCCCGAGTATGGATCCAATCTCTCGTCGTAAATATTTGACATTGTATCCGTATCCCTGCTGCCCAAATCCGCCGAAATTATTAAGGTCTTGTCTGATCTGAGAGGCCGTCACCTGCATTTTCTCACTGAGCTCGCTCGAGGAAATACGTTCTACACCATCCATCATAAGTTCACCCAGAAAACTGTAATATTTAGGCAAGCGTCTTATAACAGTTTTTGATATTTTCTTGTCGCTCAAATCTTTACCTCATTATTATATTAATAGCTTAAAATATTATAGGTTAACGAAAGATAATTGTCAAAATAAAGATTCTTTTCTATAATATATTACAACAGGATTGAAAGGAACGCCTCAGGCGTCGTTTTTTTATGATATTAAGTTGCCAAAATGTTAAAAAATCTTTCGGTGAGGCCGAATTATTCAAAAATGTTTCTTTTACTTTGAATGAAAATGACAAGGCAGCACTGATAGGTGTAAACGGATGCGGAAAGACTACGCTCCTTAGGATAATAGTCGGTGAAATAAGCTGTGACGAAGGTGTAGTCGCACTTTCGAGCGGCGCCTCCCTTGCTTATCTGGCTCAAAGGCTCGATATAGACGATGACATCAGCATATATGATTATCTGCTCGAAACAAAAAAAGATGTGCTTGAGGCCGAAATAGAGCTGCGACAATTAGAAACAAAAATGCATTCCGTGGCAGGCGCGGAACTTGAAGTCCTTATGGAAAAATACTCCAGACTTTCCGATGAATTTGAGCGTCAAAACGGCTATGCTTATAAAAGCGAAGTTGTCGGAATAATAAAAGGACTGGGTTTTTCGGAAGATGATTTTGACAGGAAGCTCAATACCCTATCCGGAGGGCAGAAAACACGTGTTGCCCTTGGAAAAACGCTGCTTCTTGAACCGGAGCTTCTTATATTGGATGAGCCTACGAACCACCTCGACGTAAACTCTATCGCCTGGCTTGAAAGCAGGCTGAGCAACTATCCCAAGGCCGCGCTCATAGTTTCCCATGACCGTTATTTCCTGGATCGCATCGTAAATAAAGTTATCGAGATCGAAAACAAAAGCTCTCTTAGCTATAGCGGCAATTATACTCAGTTCAGCCAAAAAAAGGCGCAGGCTCGAAAAGCCGCGTTAAACGCCTATATCAAACAGCAGCGCGAAGTAAAGCGGCAACAGGAAGTCATCAGACGCTTGCGTTCCTTTAACAGGGAAAAATCCATAAAAAGAGCCGAAAGTCGTGAAAAACTGCTCGAAAAGACAGAACTTTTAGAAAAGCCGGCCGAAGATGTCACCCCTATGCGCTTTAGGATCGAGCCGGATATCGAAAGCGGGAACGATGTCTTGAGCATAGAGGAGCTCTCAAAATCTTTCTCCGATTTTAAGTTGTATGATTCACTAAATCTTGAATTACATAAAGGTGAGCGTATTGCCCTTATCGGCGAGAACGGCAGCGGAAAGACCACCTTGCTTAAAATGATAGCAGGCCTTTCCGCGCCTGACTCAGGAAAGATAAGCTTCGGAAGCCGGGTCAACATTGGTTACTATGACCAGGAGCAGCAGACACTGGATCCTGAAAAGTCCATCTTTGAAGAGATATCCGACTCATATCCTCTGCTTACGGAGACGAAGATACGCAATGTCTGCGCCGCCTTTCTCTTTACGGGAGACGAGGTGTTTACGCCGATAAAGAACTTAAGCGGAGGCGAAAGAGGCAGGGTTTCACTTGCAAAGCTTATGCTCTCCGAGGCAAATTTCCTGATACTCGACGAGCCTACCAACCACCTCGATATATATTCCAGGGAAATCTTAGAGGAGGCTTTAAATTCATATGCGGGCTCAGTCCTTTTTGTGAGCCATGACAGATATTTTATAAACAAAACCGCAACAAAGATAGTTGAACTTATAAAGGGACAGCTTATCACCTATCTTGGAGACTACGACTATTATATCGAAAAACGCGACGAGCTCAGAGCCGCTTTTTTAGCCCCGGCTGCCAAAGGAAGTCCTGATATAAAAGCCGAAAGTGATTCGGCTTTGAGTTGGAAAGCTCAAAAGGAGGCCCAAGCTCAAATAAGAAGAAAAGAAAACGAGATAAAAAAAACCGAAGAGAAAATAGCCCAAACCGAAGCCTTAGTCGCTTCTATTAACGCTAAACTCGAACTCCCCGAAAACGCGAACGACCATGTTATTCTTACGGAGCTCTCTTCTGAACTCGAAGAAGCTCAGGATAAGCTCAACGAGCTATATGAGCTTTGGGAAAGGCTTTCGCTTTCTTAAAAAAGTTAAATATTTAAGACAAGAAAATTTTCTACAGGGGACCCGCTCGCGCTCTGTTCTCGCGTAACGGTACTAATCTCAAGCTTCGCTGAT
>CAYXUB010000049.1:0-7951 GCA_964468385.1 uncultured Lachnospiraceae bacterium | reverse complement strand
AGGCAGGGCGGCATAGGCATGATACATAAAAACATGTCGGTGGAGCAGCAGGCCGAAGAGGTGGACAAGGTAAAACGTTCTGAAAACGGCGTCATAACAGACCCGTTCTTTCTTTCTCCCGAGCATTCATTGGCAGATGCTAACGAGCTAATGGGGAAATACCGTATTTCCGGAGTTCCGATAACAGAGGGCAAAAAATTAGTCGGTATAATTACTAACAGGGATCTCTTATTTGAAGAAGATTTTTCAAAGAAGATCAAGGAATCAATGACCTCTGAGGGGCTCGTGACCGCTAAAGAGGGCGTGACTATATCCGAGGCTAAAAAGATACTTGCTAAGGCGAGGGTTGAAAAGCTTCCCATTGTAGATGACAACTTCAACCTGAAAGGTCTTATCACGATAAAAGACATTGAGAAACAGAAAAAATACCCGAATTCTGCAAAAGACGCACAGGGACGTCTCCTTTGTGGCGCGGCCGTGGGCGTTACGGCGAATGTGCTTGAACGGGTACAAGCTCTCTGTGACGCGCATGTTGACGCTATAGTTATCGATTCGGCTCACGGACATTCCAAAAACATCATAGAAACACTTAAAAAGATAAAAGCCGCTTTCCCTTATCTTCAAGTCATTGCAGGAAATGTTGCTTCGGGCGAGGCTACCAGAGATCTGATCGAGGCAGGTGCCGACGCAGTAAAAGTTGGCATAGGTCCCGGCTCTATCTGTACAACGCGTGTTGTTGCGGGTATAGGTGTTCCGCAGATAACCGCGGTCATGAACTGCTATGAGGTTGCGAAGGATTACGGTATACCGATAATAGCGGACGGAGGGATCCAGCATTCGGGCGATATTACAAAGGCCATAGCAGCGGGTGCGAACGTCTGCATGATGGGTAGCATATTTGCGGGCTGTGACGAAAGTCCCGGAGATTACGAGCTCTATCACGGAAGAAAGTATAAAGTATACAGAGGCATGGGCTCGATAGCAGCTATGGAAAATGGTAGTAAGGATCGTTATTTCCAAACTGATGCGAAAAAACTCGTTCCGGAAGGAGTGGAAGGACGTGTTCCGTATAAGGGCACGCTCGAGGACGAGGTTTTCCAGCTTGTAGGAGGTCTCAAATCCGGAATGGGTTATTGCGGGACGCCTACAATAGAAGATCTGAAGCGCAACGGAAAGTTTGTAAAGATTTCTGCCGCATCTCTAAAGGAATCTCATCCACATGATATACATATTACGAAGGAGGCGCCTAACTATAGCGTGGAGGATGCTCTTTAATATTAAGAACAAAACTATAGGCAGAGTCAAGAGAGGAAAGATAATATGTGTGGTATAGTCGGTTATACAGGCCCAAGGCAGGCGGCGCCGATACTTTTAGATGGTCTTGCAAGGCTTGAATACAGAGGCTATGATTCCGCGGGTGTTGCTGTCCGTGACGGAGAGGCTCTTGCAGAGGTGGTAAAAACAGAAGGGCATTTGAAGACGCTGGTGGAAAAACTCGATGACGGCAAGGCGATAGCCGGGACCTGCGGCATAGGGCATACGCGCTGGGCGACGCACGGGGATTCGAGCATTAGGAACGCCCATCCGCATGTCAGCGGAAATTGCAGAGGAAGCGGTTCCGGTTCCGTTGAATCTGAGGTTGTAGGCGTACACAACGGCATTATAGAAAATTATCAAGAGATAAAGGAAAAGCTCATAAACAACGGCTATTCTTTTTACAGCGATACGGATACCGAGGGTCTTGTCAAATTAGTCGAATATTATTATAAAAAATACGGCATAGGTCCGGTGGACGCGCTGACAAGGACGATGGTTCGCGTGCGCGGTTCATATGCGCTTGCCGTCATGTTCAAGGATTACCCGAATGAAATATATGTTGCCCGCAAGGATAGTCCGCTCATAATAGGCAGAAGCGAAAAAGAGAGCTTTATTGCTTCGGACGTTCCGGCGATACTCAATTATACGCGTAGTGTCTATTATATAGATAATTTAGAAGTCGCGAGGATACTTCCGGGAGAAGTACATTTCTTTGATCTGAACGGAGACGAGGTAGAGAAAACTCCGGTAGAGATAAAATGGGATGCCAAGGCGGCTGAAAAGGACGGCTACGAGCATTTTATGATAAAGGAGATTCATGAGCAGCCGAAGGCTGTCGCGGATACCTTGCATAGTGCGATAAAAGACGGCAGGGTCGACATATCAAAGACCGGGCTTGACGATGAATTTATCGCTTCCGTAAATCAGATATATATTGTAGCCTGCGGCTCTGCTTGGCATGTCGGCATGTGCGCGCAGTATATATTCGAGGACATGGCGCGCATACCGGTAAGGGTAGAACTTGCATCTGAATTCAGGTACAGAAATCTCGTTTTGGACGAGAACTCTTTAGTGATAATAATAAGTCAGAGCGGCGAAACGGCAGACAGCCTTGAGGCTTTGCGGCTTACGAAGCAACAGGGAACGAAGACTTTCGCCGTCGTAAACGTTGCGGGCAGTTCTATAGCAAGAGAGGCGGATTATGTCTTTCATACGCTTGCGGGACCCGAGATCGCGGTTGCTACGACCAAGGCTTTTAGTACACAGCTCATAGCGTCTTATCTGCTTGCGATAAAATTCGCTTTGGTCCATAAGCGTATCGATGAAGCGGAGGAAAGGCGCCTTGTAGAAGAGCTTGAGACCATTCCGGAAAAGATAGAAAGGACCATCAAAGATAAAGAACGTATACAATGGTTTGCCGAGAAATTTGCTAACTCAAAAGATGTGTTTTTTATTGGCAGGGGCATAGATTATACGGTTTGCCTTGAAGGCAGCCTTAAGATGAAAGAAATATCCTATATACATTCCGAGGCCTACGCCGCGGGCGAGCTGAAGCACGGCACTATATCTCTTATTGAGAATGGAATCTTAGTCGTCGGCGTGCTTACTCAGGACAGCCTGTATGAAAAGACGATAAGCAACATGGTTGAATGTAAGAGCAGGGGAGCGTATTTGATGGCGCTTACGGGATATGGGCGTTATGATATGGAGGATACAGCGGACTTTACGGTTTATGTGCCTAAAACGGATCCGCATTTTATGGCTTCTCTTGCCGTTATTCCGCTTCAGCTTATGGGCTATTATGTAAGTCTTGCCAAGGGGCTTGATGTAGATAAGCCGAGGAACCTTGCGAAATCTGTAACCGTTGAATAAACACAATATTATTTTAGATACAAAGCGAAGTAGCGTTTTAAAATAGGAAACAAGAGATGAAATTTATATATCCGGCAGTGATCAAGCAGATCGCGGACGGGCGCTATCATGCGAGCTTTCCGGATCTTGAGATGTGCGAGGCATACGGAGATTCGATAGATGATGTGCTAGACAACGCAAATTATGCGGCCTACACATGGATAGAGTCTGAACTTGACGACGAAGACGGGCAGCTTCCTCCCGTATCGGAGTTTTCGGACTTAGAGCTAAAAGAGGGCGAATTTGTAAGGAACGTCTGCGTTACCATGAGATTTTTTGAGGGCTGGGACGAGTAAGAACACTTCTTGGGAAGTGGGTTTCACAAAGAGTGAATTTGAGAATAAGAAAAACCGTTCAGCAGTTTAAGTATGACGGGACGTGATATTTCGGAAATCGAAAAGAGGGGATATTCTATTCCTGCTTTTTTCATGGCTTCTCTTTGCTTCTCCGTGCTTTCCGTATACGGATATATGCCAAAGACAAAGGGTAAAAATGAAAATAAGAAGTCTTCTATGTTCTTGTCTGACATAGCGGGAAAAAACTTTTTTAGGCAGGATCTCAGAGTATCTAAGGTCTTTTTGTACACCAGCTTAAAATCTACAAGCGCTTCTAATCGGCTGAATTCCTCTATATCGTAAAGGTTCATCGAGAGTATCTTCAAAAGGAGTGCGCGTTTTTGTAGAGTAAGTGAAAGTGAATCGGCGAAGCTTTCCGCATTCATATTCTCGTTTTCATCACGCAGCTTTTCGAGGTCAGCTATCCAAAAGACATATTCGCGTTGCAGAAGGGCGAGGAATATCTCTTCTTTTGTTTTGAAGTAGTTGTAAATGGACGTGCGCGTAAAGGAGGTGGCGTTGGCGACCTCCTTTATCGTTATGTCCTTGAAGTTCAACGTTTCGTAAAGACGCTCGCAGGCACTAATGATCTCTTCTCTGCGGGAGTTTGTAAGTTTTGGGGATCCTTTGGGCATGGTCTTCTCCAATATCTCTTATAGACACTCCTTTAATATCTCTATTACCTCGTCATAGTCGAGCACCTTATATCCGCTTTTGAGTATGATAGTGCTGTCGGCAATCGCAGGTATCATTTTCTCGTTTGCGCCGAGTTCGGTAATGTTAAGGACGAGTCCGAGCTCTTGCATCCAGCTTTTCATCGCTTCCAGACCTTCGTTTGCTATCTGCTCATCGGTTTTGCCCTTTGGATCCACGTCCCAAACGTTTAGGGCGAAACGCTTAAATTGATCAAGACCACAGGACATTATATGTCGGTAATAGGGGAGGGATACGGCTGAAAGAGTCATGCCGTGGGTAGCGTTAGTATGCGCGCCGACCGCCTGACCGAGCATATGTACCATCCAATCCGTCTTCTTTCCTTTTGCAATAAGAGTATTCAGCGCCCATGTGGCAGTCCACATTATATTGCTCCTCGCCTCGTAGTCAAGGGGATTTTTGTTTGCGATGCGGCTGGAATACACGACCGAACGCATTAGCCCTTCACTTATATAATCGCTTGTATTGTCGTCTGTGCCTGAGAAATATTGCTCGCAGATATGGTTGAATATATCGTATATGCCGGCGACCATTTGATAATGTGGTAAGGTAAAGGTATATTTTGGGTTTAATATGGAAAAGCGTGGCATAATGCTTTCGTCTTCAAAGACATGCCCTATCTTGAGTTTTGCCTCGGTATTAGTAATAACGCTGCCTGCATTCATTTCCGAGCCTGTCCCTACCATGGTAAGAACGCAGCCGATGGGGACTATTTCACATTCAGGCTCGTTAAATTTAATATAATATTCATTCCAAGGGTCTTTATCGCAGTGTATGGAAACTGAAACGGCTTTAGCATAGTCACAAACAGAGCCGCCGCCGACAGCGAGAATGAAATCCGTCTCATGCCTTCTTGCGATTTCTAAACCTTCATAGAGCTTTTCGAGTGTCGGGTTGGGCATTACTCCGGCGACTTCCGCCACATTTTTTCCACAGTCGTTGAGGTAAGCCATCACTTCGTCGTAAATGCCGTTTTTCTTGATGGAACCGCCTCCGTAGATCAAGAGGACGTTGTTTCCGTATTTTTTGAGTTCGTTCTCCAGATATTTTAAAGAATCATCGCCGAAATACAGTTTTGTAGGATTACAGTACGAAAAATTGCCCAGCATAGCTTATTCTCCTTCTTTGGATTTGTTATGACACTGTGTCAGCAATTTGATTATACTGCTTTTAGCTAAAAAATCAAGCTGTCATCTTAGATTTTTCTATATATATTCGATTCTCATTTCATTGACGGAGGTTTTAAGAAATGATAGAATTTACAACGATAAATAGAGATTTGAGTTTAAAAAGGAGAACAGGGCATGGGACGTCCGGATATAAAGTTGAGAGCCATAAAATGCGATGCGTTTCCGGAGATTACCATCGATTTATTTGAATCCTGTCTTCCCGATGTTCTATCGGAATATTTTGAACTTGTTTTATTTCCCGGCTTTTGCGATGTGCATGTGCATTTCCGCGAGCCGGGTTTTTCTTATAAAGGGACCGTTTTTTCGGGAACTAAGGCGGCCGCGAGGGGAGGCTATACCCAAGTTTGCACAATGCCGAATCTAAATCCCGTACCCGACTGTCTTAAAAACCTAAACGAGCAGCGTAAGATCATAGAGAATGACGCATGTATCGCTGTGTACCCCTATGGCGCGATTACGATCGGCGAAAAAGGAGAGCAGCTGGCGGACATAGAAGCTCTTGCGCCTTACGTCGCTGCGTTTTCGGACGATGGACACGGAGTTCAGGACAAAGGAATGATGAAAGAGGCGATGTTTAGGGTGAAGGCTGTAGGAAAGCTGCTGGCAGCGCATTGTGAGGACAATTCCCTTCTTCACGGCGGTTACATACACGACGGGACCTACGCAAAAGAGCATGGGCATAGAGGCATATGCTCAAAGAGCGAGTGGACACAGATAGAAAGGGATATAGAGCTTGCTGATGAGACGAAATGCCCTTACCACGTCTGTCATATCTCCTGCAAGGAAAGCGTGGAGCTTATTCGTCAGGCAAAGGCAGACGGCATAGATGTCAGCTGTGAGACCGCGCCGCACTATCTCATATTAGATGACAGAGACTTAAAGGAAGAGGGCAGGTTTAAGATGAACCCGCCGATACGCTCTTATAAGGATAAGGAAGCGCTTTTAGAAGGGCTTGCCGACGGAACGATAGACATGATAGCAACCGACCACGCCCCTCATTCAAAAGAAGAAAAGGCGGCGGGGCTTGAAAAGAGCGCCTTTGGCATAGTCGGGCTCGAAACGGCTTTTGCGGCAATCTATACCTATCTCGTAAAAGGGAAGGTGATAACGATAGAAAAGGCGGTCGAGCTTTTTGCGGAAAATCCGAGGCGGCGTTTCAATCTTCCTTTCGGAAGAGATTTTACCGTATGGGATTTGGGAAAAGAATATACCGTGGATTCCTCACGCTTCCTCTCCAAGGGTAAGGCGACTCCCTTTGAAGGGCTGAGGCTTTTTGGGGAATGCCTGTGTACGGTGAGAGACGGAAAAATGGTTTGGCACATCTGATCTGGGGTTTAAGATGAAGCAGGGAATATACGAGATCGTTGAAAATAAAAAAATAGCAAAAGATACGTATGAGATGAAGCTTTCGGGAGAAAGCTCAGCTTTTACGGCTCCGGGGCAGTTCTTAAACATAAAGCTTGACGGATTTTTTTTAAGAAGGCCTATATCGCTTTGTGATATGGAAAAAGGGCTTCTTACCATCGTATATAAAACGGTCGGAGACGGGACGAAAACCCTCTCTAAGCTAAAAGAAACAGACAGGCTGGATATACTTACCGGCCTCGGGAACGGATATGATTTCAGCCTTTCGGGTGCGGAGCCTCTCCTTGTCGGAGGCGGAGTGGGCACGCCCCCTCTTTATTACCTGGCGAAAAGATTGCGCGAAGAAAAAAAGCAGGTAAGAGTCGTCTTGGGCTTCAATACTGAAGACGAGATTTTTTACGAAGACAAATTTAAAGCGCTAGGCTGTGAGCTTTCTATAGCGACCGCCGACGGAAGCTACGGGATCAAGGGCTTTGCGACAGACGCGCTTCCTAAAGAGTATTCCTATGTCTATGCCTGCGGACCGGAACCGATGCTAAAGGCGCTGCATGCCGTGATAAAGAGCTCCGGACAGTTCAGCTTTGAAGAGCGCATGGGCTGCGGCTTCGGCGCATGTATGGGCTGTAGCTGCAAGACGCTTTTTGGAAACAAACGCATATGTAAGGACGGGCCGGTGCTGAAAAAAGAGGAGATAATATGGGAAGACTGAGCACAGAGCTTTGTGGCATAGCTTTAGACAATCCGATCATTCCTGCCTCGGGAACCTTCGGCTATGGTTATGAGTTCGCCGAGCTTTACGATATAAATATACTTGGGAGTTTTTCTTTTAAGGGGACGACAAAGAGTGCGAGATACGGCAATCCTACTCCGCGCATAGCCGAAGCGCCTTCAGGAATGATAAATTCAGTCGGCTTGCAGAATCCCGGCGTAGATGAGGTGATTTCCAAGGAATTGCCAAGACTAAGAGATTGTTTTAAAAAGCCGGTTATGGCGAACGTCAGCGGTTTTTCTATAGACGAGTATGTGTATGTCTGCGAAAGGCTGGACAAGGAAGAGTGCATAGGCTGGCTTGAGGTGAATATAAGTTGTCCGAATGTGCACGGCGGAGGCATGGCCTTT
>CAYXUB010000048.1:0-8110 GCA_964468385.1 uncultured Lachnospiraceae bacterium | reverse complement strand
TTCGGACAAACGGTTTTCAAGACCGCCTCGTTATGACCACTTCGATACCTCTCCAAAACAGCTGTTAAGTTAAAGATGAAACAACGGCGACAAAAACCGCGTGGTTGTTTGAATTCTGCCGGCGACCGGAATCGAACCGGTACGGGTATCGCTACCCACGGGATTTTAAGTCCCGGGCGTCTGCCAGTTCCGCCACGCCGGCGCACGACGGAAAAACATTAAGGTTTAATGCCGTTGACAATGTCTGATTATAAACTATGGCTTTTTAAAAAGCAAGAACTTATCTGCGCTCGGCAAGCAGGGAGTTGAAAATGCCGATGCGCTCCTTTATATCGCCTTCGAAGACGGCAGAGCCGACAACGAGGATATTTGCGCCCGCATCAAGAACGTCGAGAGCGGTATATTCATTTATGCCTCCGTCTACCTCTATCCATGTATCCGTATAGCCTGCATCATCAAGTTTATTTCTCAGATCCCTTATCTTCTTTGTCATAGACGGGATATAACGCTGACCTCCGTATCCCGGATTGACGGTCATGAGAAGTATCATGTCCGTTTTGTCGAGGACGTAGTCGACTGCGGAAAGAGGGGTGGCGGGATTCAGCACGACTCCGCTTTTCATTCCCAATTCATGTATATGCTGGAGGACTCTGTCAAGATGAGTACAGGCTTCGACATGTACCGTGAGCATATCTGCGCCGCAAGCTTTCATATCCGCAATATATCGCCCGGGATCCTCCACCATCATGTGGACGTCGAAGAAGAGACGGCTATGCTTTCTGATCGATTTTATAACGGGCATGCCGAATGAGATGCTAGGAACGAACATACCATCCATAACGTCGATATGGAGCCATTCTACACCGGATTTTTCAAGAGTGTGAAGCTGCTCTCCTAAAATATTAAAATCCGCCGACAGCATAGAAGGGGATAATTTATAAATCATAAGTCTAATCTCACCTATATCTGTTTTTTTCGTTTATAAGCAATTCTTCAAAAAGTCTTGTGTATGAATTGTATCTAAGGGAACTTAGCTTTCCTTTTTCTACGGCCTCTTTTACGGCACAGCTCGGTTCGTTTATATGAACGCAGCCATTGAAACGGCATTTGCCCTCAAATTCTTTAAATTCAGGGAAGAGAAAACGGAGTTCGCTTTTTTCGATGCTTTCAGCGTCAAAAGAAGTAAAACCCGGAGTATCACAAATATATGTACCTTCTGAGCATGTCACCAAGCGGGAAAAGCGGGTCGTGTTTTTCCCTCTTTTAAGTTTTACGCTTATCTCTCCCGTCTCCATAATATCGTTACAGGACATGTGATTTAATATGGAGGATTTGCCGACACCCGAGGGGCCTGCAAGCACGGTAGTCTTTTTTTCGAAAAGCGCCTTTAGTTTGTTAAGGCCAATCTCGAGCAGAAGGCTTGTTACAAGCGTTTCATAACCGGCGGCCTCATAGGGGCTTTTATAGTATTCTATATCTTTTTCCGTAACCAGATCCGCTTTGTTGAAGCATATCATGATCGGAATATCTGACTTTTGCATTTGAATGAGGAATCTGTCCAGGACCCCCAGGTTAGGCTCCGGCTGTGAAAGCGCCATGACTATAAGTGCCTGATCTATGTTTGCGACTGCGGGGCGGACAAGCTCGTTTCGTCTCGGATATATCCTTTCGATATTTGCTTCCATATCGCCTTCATGAGTAACGACAATGTCCACGTTGTCGCCTACAAGCGGCTTTACGCCCATTTTCCTGAAAAGACCTTTTGCCTTACATTTATATATGCCGGATCCTATGACGTCAACGTAATAGAACCCGGCTATACCTTTTACTATCTTGCCTGTCATTATGCTATTGTCACGGAGCGGAGAAGGTCAGATCTACAGTACCGCGTAGCACGTACTCTCCGGTATCAGAGCTAATCTCATAGACCTCTATAGTTCCCGTGGAAACGCCTGCCGCGCCTTGTATGGTAGCGGTGTATCTATAATTCTCATCGAAGGGATTTGAACCCTCGTATATCGTCGTAGAAGTACCGTTTTGAACAAGCACTATACGGCAAGTGCCGCCATTATAAGAAGTAGGCTCATTAAAACCTCCCGTATATACCCAGTAGTCAGCAGTGACAGTGGGTGCGACAGCAATGTAAATAGTTATTGTAGTACCCGCCGAAACGGTAGTGCCCGCCGCGGGATTGGTGTACATAACCGTTCCCTCAGTATAATCTGAAGTTTCTACGCTCGTGGTCGAGTAGAGAAGACCGTAGCTGTCAAGCAAACTCTTTGCTGATGCTTCGTCATAACCCGATACATTAGGAAGGGCAAAGCTCACCACGGTCGAACTGGCGTCAGGGCCTGTGCTTACGGTTATAGTAACAGTGCTCCCGGAGGAAACCGTCGATCCTTCGCCCGGCTCTACGGAGATTACAGTGCCGGCTGAATACTCGCTGCTGCTTGCAGTCTGTATAGATATAAGGAGATTCAGTGCGCCGAGCGCGGATTCGGCTTCTGCCTGAGTGCTTCCGACCAGTCCTGTAGGTATGGTCACGGTCGAGGCACCTGAGGAAACGATAACTGTTATTGTCGTTCCTGACTCCACGGTTTCACCTGCGTCGGGATCTTGCTCTATGATTTCACCTGCCTCGTATTCTTCTGATTCTTCAGTCCCGCCTTCGATTACGGTAAGACCGTATTGGGCAGCTATTGACTGAGCTTCCTCAAGAGTCCTTCCGATGAGATTAGGTACGTCAACACCGTCTATGGAGCTTTCTTCGCTTGACGAGGATTCTTCTGTCAGAGAGCCCGAGTTGCTCGAGAATAGCCCTGACATGTTTCCTATTACTATAATGAGTATGATGATTATGACTGCGCCTATGGCGAAGCCACCGATGGTTATCGCTTTTTCTAACTTTGAACTGACCTCGTCGGAATCTCTTTTTTTGCGCTTTCTCTTTTTGTTATATATCTCGTCATCATTGTCGTCGTCATCATCGTCAAAGTCATCATCGTCGTCATCATCAAGTTCATCTTTTAGAACAGATGAATAACGGGGGTTTAATTCGTTCGTCTGCTGCGAGCCTTCAGCCGCATTTACCGCTTCGGCAGAAGGAATAACGGTTGATGAGGTGCTGACCGGAGCAATCTGAACGAAATTACCCTGTGGGTCTATGAGCGAATGTTTGAGATCTTCGATAAGGAGCCCTATATTTGCATATCGGCGGTCCTGATTCTTTTGTGTACACTTGAGTATTATCTGTTCGAGTGAATAGGGAAGATCCGGGGTATACCTCGATGGCGGAATGATCTCCTCCTGGAGGTGTTTTATCGCGATGGCGACGGTAGTGTCTCCGTCAAAGGGGACACGACCGGTAACCATTTCATACATCGTGATACCAAGCGAATAAATATCGCTCTTGGCATCTGCAAGGCCACCCCTTACCTGCTCGGGAGAGCTGAAGTGTACGGAGCCCATAACGTTTGCAGTTATCGTATTTGAATTTATAGCCTTGGCTATTCCGAAGTCGGAAAGCTTAACTTTCCCGTCTACGGAAATTATTATATTCTGCGGTTTGACGTCCCTGTGAACTATGCCCTGATTGTGAGCGCTCTCGAGACCGAGAGAAACTTGTATAGCTATACTTGTTGCTTCTTTGACGCTGAGTTTCCCTTTTTTATCTATATAGTTTTTGAGGGATATGCCCTCGACAAGTTCCATGACGATATAGTAGAGGCCCCGATCCTCACCTACATCGTAGACATTAACTATATTCGGATGAGAAAGTCCCGCTGCCGCTTGAGCCTCTTTGCGGAATTTGGCAATAAAACTGCCGTCTCCCCTGAATTCCGCTTTTAAGACCTTGACTGCGACAAGGCGGCTGAGCTTGTGATCCATGGCTTTATAAACGTCGGCCATCCCTCCGGAACCGACGCGAGATATGATCTCATATCTTTCGCCGATGATAATTCCTTCTTTTAACATATATTCACCTCATGTGAAAACGGCTGCACAACAATCGCAGCGATGTTGTCCTTTCCTCCGTTTTTGTTTGCTTTATCTATAAGCTTAAGCGAAGGGTCTTCGCCCGCTGTTTCCGCTTCCTTTATCGTCCTGAGTATCTCCTCGTTGTCGATCATGTTGGAGAGACCATCCGAACACATGAGAAAACTCTGTCCGGCTGTGATTTTAAGATCGTAAAAGTCGATATCAATCTTTTCCTCAGTCCCTACGGCCCTTGTGATAATGTTTTTATCCGGATGATGTTCCGCATCTTCCGGATAAAGCTCTCCGAGCCTTACCATTTCGGCTATAAGTGAATGATCCTGCGAGATTTGCCTTATTTCATCGTCTAAGAGGTAAAGTCTGCTGTCTCCGACATTTGCGACATAGAGATATTCGCCAACAACAGACGCAACGACCATAGTTGTACCCATTCCCATCATCGAGGGATCGTCTTGTGAAGTTTTAAATACCTCCGCGTTTGCGGCGGTAATGCCGTTACGTATTATTTTGACAGGATTGTAATTCGTATCTTTTTTGACGGTCTCGATCATTACGGAAACTCCATACCGCGATGCGAAGTCGCCGGCCTTATGTCCGCCCATTCCGTCAGCCACTACAAAAAGATTCGGCAGGTTTCCTACCGGATCTGTTGAAGTAAATATAAAATCTTGGTTTACCGTACGAATTCTTCCTGTGTCAGTGGCAGAAAATACCTTCATAATTAAAGCTCCAAAAGTGTGTGTTTTCCGGATTTTCTACAAAACATTTAAAGAAGTTTTATCGATAAAACCCTTACGTAATTGTCCACAGGCGCCGTTTATATCGCAGCCCATTTCCCTTCTAATAGTAACATTTATTCTGTTTTTTTCTAGGTTTTTTTGAAAATTAAGAGTTTCTTTAAAGCTCGGAGCGGCTATTCCTTTTTCTTTTACGTCATTTGCCGGGATGAGATTTACATGGCATGGGAAGCCCGAAAGCAGGTCTATAAGAGCGGCTGCATCCTCGGAGGAAGAGTTTGTATCGGATATGAGCAGGTATTCAAAGGTGACGCGCCGTCCGGTCTTTTCATAGTAATATCTTGCGGCCTTTATAAGCTCATGCGGAGGATATTTTTTTGATATGGGCATAAGAGCGCGCCTTGTATTTTCTTTTGCGGCGTGAAGCGAGATGGCGAGTGTCACGGGTAAAGCTTCGTCTGCCAAAGCATATATTTTAGGAACGATACCGCAGGTGGAAACGGTTATGTTACGGGCGCTTATGTTCATGCCCTTTTCGCAGGTGACTAAGCGCAGAAAGCGTATGAGATTATCATAGTTGTCGAACGGCTCTCCCGTTCCCATTACGACAATATGCGAGGGCCGTTTACCGACATTGCTGTTTATCATGTAAACCTGTTCAAGCATTTCGGAGGGCAGAAGGTCCCTTTCCTTTCCTCCGATGCCGGAGGCGCAAAAGGCGCAGCCCATATTGCAGCCGGCCTGAGAGGAGATGCATATAGAATCACCGTGCCTGTATGGCATAAGCACGCTCTCTATGATATTTCCGTCAAAAAGCGCGAACAGGTATTTTTTCGTCCCGTCCTTTTTTGAGTCGAGGCGCTTAAGGACACGCATCGGCGCCAGAGGATAGCGCTCGGAGAGCTTTTTCCTAAATGAAAGAGGGAGGTTTGTCATTTCGTCGTAGGAAGCAACGCTTTTTTCATGCAGCCATGAAAAAAGCTGCGCTGCGCGGAAAGGCTTCTCGCCAAGCTCTTCCGCGAGCGTTCTTAACTCTTTTTCATACATGGACTTTATATCTGTCATAGTTTTTCAAATCCCGCTATAAAAAAACCGTCACAGGGCCTAAAGCCCGGAAGAAGGCTTACAAAGCCGTCCTTTGCCGTATCGCTTGAAAAATTTGCGGGTAGAAAGGCCTTGAGATCGTAAGGGGCAAAAGGCTGACTTTTTAAAAAGGCGCTGACATTCTGCTCGTTTTCTTCTTCGCTGAGTGTACAGGTGCTATATATTAGTCTGCCGCCCTTTTTGACGTATCCGGCGGCGGTATTCAAAATCTTTCTTTGTATCTTTGCGAGTTCCGACTGCTTCTTTGGCGAGGCGTTGTATTTTATGTCCGGTTTTTTCCCTATGACTCCGTAACCGGAACAAGGAGCGTCAACCAATACGACGTCCATGCTTTCCTTTAGTGATTCGTCGAAGCAGAGTGCGTCCCAAAGCCGGAGTTGTACGTTGTCAATATGGCAGCGTCTGAGATTTTCTTCTGTTTTTTCAAGTTTCTTCTTCGAAATATCTCGAGCTATGACAAGACCTGAGCTTCCTGCTTTTTCCGCGGCCAGCATGCTCTTTCCGCCAGGGGCGGCGCAGACGTCAAGGATCTTATCGCCCGCTTTTATACCCGCTGCCTCGACAGCCAGCATAGAGCTTATGTCTTGGACGGTTATAAGGCCGTCCTTGAAAGGCGGCAGGGTGCTTAAGGTGTCAAAGTTGCATATAAAATAAGCGTTTTCGGGATAAGGAGCTTTTTCATATTTTACGCCGGCATTATTCAAGGAAGTGAGGCAAGACTTCTCCGCGTTTTTTCCTCCTATTATACGCACGCAAGTCCTTTTCTCACCGAGGAAAGAAGCACATATTTCTTCGCTTGCTTTCGCGCCGTAGCTATGCAGCCATTGAGAGACGATAAACTCCGGCATGGAATATCTCACGGAGATATACTTAAGAGGCTCTCTTTTATCGGGGAAGACGATTTTTTCCGGATATCTTATCGTGTTTCTGAGAATGGAGTTTATGAAAGGCTTTAAAGAGGCGAAGCCTTTTTTTGCTGCAAGTGATACCGCTTCGTTTACCGCGGCGGCGTTGGGAACAGAGTCCATAAAGCGTATCTGGTAGAGGCCGAGGCGAAGAATGTTGCGTATCGCATCTTTGAGTTTTTGTACCGGGACAGTACTGTAAAAGCCCAATATGTAATCCAGAAGTATGCATTGTTCCATTGTGCCTATCGTAAGACGGGTAAAAAAAGCCCTCTTATCTTTTGGCAAGCCGTGATGTTTTTTTAGGGCATTATTTACTGCCTCGTTCAATTTTATACCTTCACGTTCGACACAAAGCAGAGTTTCGAGCGAAAGGGCCCGCATATCCGTTTTGTCACCTTTGTTCATCGAAGCTCAAACCCGCCTTCCAAGCATAGCCTCGTAAAAAGGCATCATAGGCCATGCGCTTTTTACCTTCCGGCTGAAGCTCATTTATTTTTATACAGCCCTCGCCACAGCTTACGATAAGGGCGGTTTTATCTGCCTTTACTATAGTTCCCGCGGGAGCGGAAGTGGCCTCGCTCAAGACATCGCAGTCCCAAATCTTGACGCTTTTGCCGCCCATGAAAGTGTAAGCTCCGGGTTGGGAACACATGCCGCGCACAAGCCTTTCTATATCCTTTGCCGGAGCGCTCCAGTTTATTTTTCCGTCGGCTTTTGTGATCATACGTGCGTATTGCGTAGGGCTTTTAACGGGCTGAGGCCTGCGCGAAACCTTTCCCTTTTCAATATCGTCCAGTGTTTCTATCAGCAGTTCCGCGCCTAAAGACGCAAGCTTGTCAAACAGACTGTCCGAGGTTTCTTTTTTATCTAATACTATTTCTCTTTGAGAGATGATGTCTCCGGTATCGAGGCCGTCGTCCATCTGCATTATCGTAACGCCTGAACGCTCCTGTCCGTCAAGCACGGCCCACTGTATTGGGGCCGCGCCCCTGTATTCGGGCAGGAGTGAGGCGTGAACGTTTATGCAGCCGTATTTTGGAAGAGTAAGTATGGCTGAGGGGATTATCCTGCCATATGCGGATACAATGATCGCGTCAGGAGCATATTTGGATATTTCCTCGTAAGTTTTAGGATCTTTCGTTTTTTCGTGCTGGAACACGGGAATGCCTTTTGACAGCGCAAGCTCTTTGACCGGTGTAGGCAAAAGCTTTCTGCTTCTTCCCTTAGGCTTGTCGGGTTGAGTGACGGCGAGCAGGATCTCGTGGCGCGAGGCAAGAAGAGACTCAAGCGTCCTTGCAGCGAAATCGGGCGTACCCATAAATACTATCCTCATGCTAGTCTCCTTGTTCGGACGTGGTTTCTTCC
>CAYXUB010000047.1:0-8352 GCA_964468385.1 uncultured Lachnospiraceae bacterium | reverse complement strand
TTAGGAAGCCATTGCATTCCGTCTATAACACTGCTCTTATAAGAAGACATTATCCTTTACTCCATTCCTTTTTATATACTGCAAAAAAACTTATCAGAAGTGTTAAAAACAACACTGCCGAAGCCGTAACATACGCATAAGCCGCTCCGTTTATGCCCGACGATCTTACCCACAGAACCGAAAACACTGTCACGATAACGCTTGATAAGGCATAACCTAAAAGTATCACGTACTGATGCCTCATAATAGTAAGTATGGTCTGGAGTATGATAGACAGCGCGTAACCGGCTCCCCCGAAAAGAAGTACCGTAAACGGATATACATATCCTTCAAGATCTACTCCGTACAACCAACCCAATACGCTGCAGCCAAAAAGATGGCCGATGATTATTATAAATACACTGAGAACCACCGCGATACCCATTATCGCCGCACATATCTTCCCGAAACCCTTGCGGTCTCTGCCCAGCAATAATTTCGACATTTTGAGTATGAGAGGCTGCAGCACAAAGGTCATAAGCAGCGATATGACATAACAAGGCATGAACAGATAATTATATATGGCCTGATATTCACTCGCCATATATGCGTCAATAGCATATTTGGGAGAATTTCCCATATACAGTACGAGGAAGGCCCCTGCGCAAAGGGGCAGACAGTCTTTTAAGAGCCTTTTTAGTTTTTCGGCCCTGAATACCGGCTTTACCTCGGGAAAGAGTTTTTTTACCATGCTTACGATAGATATAAGCGCCGCGGCGGAAACCGCAACCGCGACCCAGCATGCAAAGAGCACATTGCCTGAAAAAGCGAGCGCCGCTACAAATGCGACACAGTATAAAAATATTCGTGTGAACTGCATTTTGCCCGCTATATCGAGCCGGTTGTTGAGCTGATAATACCCGCCGTATACGTCGTCAAAAGCATCTGTCACCTTCAATAGACATAGAACTATGAGTATGAGCGCCTTTCCAAGATAATACCCTCTTATGATAACGAAGCAGACGGCTCCGGCCATCATTATAATATTTGTGATTATCCTTGAAGCAATATAGTCCTTTTGCTCGTATTTCCCCAAAATATCTGAGGCCTGGTAATTTCTCATTCCATACTGCCCTATGGGCAGCAACATTTGAGCCGTAGAAAATCCCAGGGAAAAGACGCCTGCCTCCGAAGTCCCGCAAAGCCTTGTGACAAAAAGCAATAAAATAACCGAAGCCCCGGCATTTAAAAGGCTTGCCGCAAGATTGTTTATAACCGAGGCCCTTGCAAGGTCCTTAGGCTGTTTGATAAAAAAACCCTGAAGCTTCATCTATAGACCCTTCTTACACGTTTACCGATCTGGCATATGAATTCGTAATTAAAGCTTCCCGCTGCCTCAGCTATCTCTTCTACGGAAATATATTCATCGCCGTCTCGTCCTATCAAAGTGACGATATCCTCCGGTTTTACCTCTCCTACTTCACTTACATCTACCATTATCTGATCCATACACACGCGTCCGATGACAGGAGCTCTTTTACCGTTTATCAGAACTACGCCTTTTGAGGAAAGCGCCCTCGGATAGCCGTCCGCATATCCTACGGAAACGGTGGCTATGCGAGTCATGGGCCGCTTCGTCACAAAGGTCGCGCCATAACTTACGCCCCTCCCGGCCTCGACCTCGCTCACATGTATCACATGCGCCCTCCACGAAAGCGCGGGTGTGAGCTTAAGCGCAGTTTTATCTATATCCTTAGACGGGTACAAGCCGTATGTGGCTATTCCGCAGCGCACACAGTCATAATACATTTTGGGAAACTTTATTATTCCCGCACTGTTGCACATATGTTTTTTAGGGATCATCACACCGCGCTCTTTAAGCATTTCAAGCATCGCCTCAAACTCGGACTCCTGCATTTGACTGTATGTGTCCTCAGCCATATCGGCACAGGACAGATGTGAAAAAATCCCTTCAATCTCTATGTTCGGAAGCCGACTGATATCTTTTATGATATCGGCGCAGCTCTCCTTAGCCCTAAAGCCTACCCTCGTCATACCCGTATCAACGGCTATACAGAGCTTCGCGCGTACTCCACGCTTTGATGCCTCCAAAGAATAGAGCTCAGCGTCTTTATATTCATATATAGTAGGAATAAGCGTATACTCGATGAGTTCTTTATACTGTCTTGGCGAAGAATATCCGAGTATCAGCATGGGACGGCTAAAGCCCGACAAGCGAAGCTCCCTGCCTTCTTCGAGCGAAGCAACCCCCGCCGCGTCTATAAGATCTCCTATATGAGCGCCTACCTCCACCGCCCCATGTCCGTAGGCGTCTGCCTTTAGCACGGCCAAAAGCTCGGTTCCTTCCGGAAGAAGCTTACGTACGTTCTTCAGATTATCGGCTATTGCCGAAAGCGAGATTTCGGCATAACACCTGCAATATTCCTCCATACTTTCCCTCGCTACTTGCTCCCTTTCACCGATGCCTGCTGCACAAGTATACCGCTTATCGCAACGAAGGCAATAACGGCAATTTTTAGGACTGTGCTCTCGTCAAGCAGTTCTATGGGAGTTTCCAGCAGTTTCACTGCATTGAAAGCCCCTGAGACAGAAGTGACGAGAATGATACAGCCCTTTGCAAATTTAATAGCAATTATACCGACTATTAAAAAGGCCGCTAAACATAAGATGAGCCGTATGTTAGACTGGGCCCATTCATTTCCAAACGGAAGCTCTGCAACGGCTCGAGCCGCAAGCGTGCCGCAGAGGATAAACACTCCGACGAAATAAAGCTTAAAAGCAATGAAGGCAAAGCCCACTCCCGCAGCAAGCCCAAGCGCCGCGGGCAGATAATAAGTATCTCTCGCATATACGCCTGCAGATATAATAAAAACGAGAATGAAACCGATAATAAAGCCTACAACGGCAACAAGACCTTTTATGCACTTATATCCCAAATAGCATACGACAAGATAAAACGCAACTGAGAAGACCAAAAAAATCTGATTTATAGACTCAAATGAAAATAGATTTGTTATCATGATGAATATACCAATATATACAAAACCAAAATTTGGTTTATTATATCACACTTGCTTAAAATTGTAATAAAATTTTAATTATTTTTACTGTTTCCGTAAAATAACATGACGCTTTTGGGAGGAACAAACAATTTGAGCAGGCCATAGTCGGTAGTATACAGGCACTTTTCGAACTCCGAACGTCCTTCAACGCAATACAACTCGCGTATAAGCACATCATGAGGCAGATATCCGGCACGTCCCGTCACCCACACCGGAAGCTCTTCTTCTATAGGGCTATCCTCCATAGAAAATACCGCTATGAGCTGTTCGTCTTCCGTAAACCTTGCAAAGGCCAGCAGCCCGTCCTTTGCGAATATTATCCTGTTTGAAGCATTTCTTATAAAGCTATGACTATTCCTAAGCGCGATCATGTCCTTATAAAAGGAAAGCATCTCCTTGTTCCCATTTTCCCAAGGAAAGGCTCTCCTGCTATCGGGATCGGTAAAGCCTTCAAGCGCGATCTCATCTCCGTAATACAAACAGGGCGCACCCGGCCATATCATCTGCATGACTACAGCCATTTTATATACACTGTAGTCAAGGCCTTCTCCTGCCAGCTCCGAATTATCTTCGGTAAGTCTCAATACCTTATGATTGGTCCTCGTTATAAAACGAGAATGGTCATGATTGTCAAGCTGATTCATAGCACAGAAGAGTGATTGAGCGGGAAATTCCGCTCCACAGCCTGTCATGGCCGCCTCAAACATTTCGGAATTTCCCTGCAATTCCGGCTTATATGCATCACTGTGCTTTTCCATTCCGGTAAAAAACCACGAAACGGGGTCCATGAAAGCTCTGTAATTCATTACCGTATCCCATTGACTTCCGTCAAGCCAAGGTTTGGCATTATCATAATGTTCTGCTATGATCACGGCATTTGGATTTGCAGCCTTGACACGTTTCCTGAATTCACGCCAAAAAAAATGATTGTATTCCTCAGAATGGCCGAGGTCCGAGGCCACGTCTAGCCGCCAGCCATCTGCATTGAACGGCGGAGAAACCCATTTTTGCGCCACCCTCATTATATCCTCAAACAGTTCGTTTGAGCCCTCGTAATTCAGCTTCGGCAGGTTTATGTTGTCCCACCATGATTCGTACTCAATACATTCCTCATCATCGAACACGAAATAATCATGAAAGCGACTCTTAGGGTTTTTGTAAGCGCCAGTAGGATTTCCGTCTTTGTCAAGATACAGGCCCTGAACATCCATCCACTTGGAAAAGTGACTACAATGATTAAAGACGCCGTCAAGAATAACTTTCATCCCATTCCTGTGTGCGTCTTCAATAAATTCGGCGAGCAGCATATCGGAGGCACGAAGATTTTCATCTCCGGTGCGCCCCTCAGCTTCGTTCACGATCACTCCGATATGAGGATCTACATGGTCGTAGTCCTCTATGTCATATTTATGATTTGAAGGCGAGAGAAAAACCGGATTCAGATATATGACCTCCACACCGAGTTCGCGAAGGTATCCGATTTTTTTCATCACTCCGGCTATATCTCCACCGTGAAAATTTCCTACATCAAAAGTCGAAGGAGGCTCATTCCAGTCCTTGACATATCTGACCGGTAAATCGTAATAGACGTATTCACCGTCCTTTATGTTATTCTCATTATCAGCGCTATAGAACCTGTCCACATACACCTGATACATGAGAGCTCCGCGAAGCCACTTGGGAATGCAAAATCCGGGTATTAGCTCAAATGGCGTTATCTCCTCGCGTCTGAATACAAGCCCCTTTTTCCCGTAATAACACAGCTCATTTTCGGCACATATCTCGAAATAATAGCGCGAGCTTTCTTCTCCCGCCTTGATTCGGACCGTATAATAATCAAAATCGTTTTTATGATGATCCCAGGTCATGTCAAGGGCTTCCCCGTCTATCCATAACAAAAGTTTTGAAACCTGGTATCGCCCCGTTCTAAATATAAGCTGTACCGTATCGCCCGGCAGCGGTTCACAGGGCTTCATATAATTTTCCGTCTGGTCACAGAACAATGATCTTATTTCCATTGAGCTCTCTTATGCGCTTTCGATCTGATCGAAGATCGCCTCAAATTCCTCTCTAGTCAACTTCTCTTTTTCTATGAGCTGGGCCGCCGTTTCGTCAAGCACGGCTCTATGCTCAAGTATTATCTTCCTTGCCTCCTCATGACAAGCCGTGACTATATTATGAACCTCATCATCTATAACAGCGGCAGTGTGCTCGCTATAGTTCCTTGTATGTCCCCAATCTCGGCCTATGAACACCTCATCGGAATCGTTCTCATACGCTATAAGCCCTACTTTATCTGACATTCCGAACCTTGTAACCATCGCGCGCGCTATGGCCGTCACCTGCTTTATATCCTGCGAGGCGCCCGTCGTTATATCATCAAATACGAGCTCCTCGGCCACACGTCCTCCGAGTCCGACAAGTATACGCTGCTTCATCCTGCCCTTGGTCTGGAACAGGTTATCCTTTTCCAGCTGCGGCATAGTGTACCCCGCTGCCCCCATGCCTGTCGGTATTATCGAGATCGTATAAACAGGATTCATATCCGGAAGCACATGAAACAATATCGCATGACCGGCTTCGTGATATGCGGTTATTCGCTTTTCCTCAGCCGAAATAACTTTGCTCTTTTTCTCTTTGCCGACTCCTAGCTTGAGGAAGCTTTCCTTTATATCGTCCTGCGTTATATATTTCCTGTTACATATTGCCGCCCTTATTGCGGCTTCGTTCATGAGATTCTCAAGATCCGCCCCTGTAAAACCGGCGGTATTCTGAGCAATCTGTTTAAGGTCTACATCGTCACCCAAGGGCTTATCCTTTGAATGAACCTTCAGTATCTCTTCTCTGCCTTTTACGTCGGGAGAGCCGACACTCACAGTCCTGTCAAAACGTCCCGGGCGCGTTATCGCAGGATCGAGTATATCGGCCCTGTTCGTGGCCGCCATAACTATTATCCCTTCGTTTTCACCGAAACCGTCCATCTCGACAAGGAGCTGATTAAGCGTCTGCTCACGCTCGTCATGCCCGCCGCCCATGCCGGTCCCCCTTCGCCTTGCGACCGCATCTATCTCATCTATAAATACTATACAGGGATGATGTCTTTTAGCATCCTCAAACAGATCTCGCACTCTTGAAGCTCCGACACCGACAAACATCTCCACAAAATCCGAGCCCGAGATCGAAAAGAAAGGAACATTCGCCTCTCCCGCAACCGCTTTTGCAAGCAATGTCTTTCCTGTACCGGGTCCTCCGACAAGCAGTACACCTTTAGGTATTCTTGCACCTAAGCTTTTATATTTTTCGGGGGATTTAAGGAAATCGACGATCTCCTCTAACTCCTCTTTCTCCTCCTCGAGTCCGGCCACATCGGAAAAACGTATTTTTTGACGGTCGGCAGTCGTCATCTTCGCCCTGCTCCTGCCAAAATTCATCATCTTGGCGTTTGAACTGTTTCCTCCGGCTCTGCTTAAGAGGGTGATGATGATAATGATTAAAAATATCGCGCTTATTACAGGAAATATCCATACCGATAGCAGATCATCGGGGATATCTTCTATCGTATATTCGATTCCATAGACTATCAGTTCGTTTTCCGCTTCAGTTGTGTCAGACACGTATACAATGTAGGTCAAACCATCGCTCGTCTCGAAGCTGACCGACCCTGTAGGAACCTCTTCATTCTGACTGATATCGGCGTATTCCACTATTCCGTCTTCGAGCATCTGCCTATAGGCGCTGTTCGATACTTCGATTTCTTCGGAAGTTAATCCTCTTGCCATCGTCGTGCCGAGAAATATCGCCAAAATAATCACCATATATATTATCCATGCATTTGATCGGTTCCGCACTTCGTGTCCCTCCGTTCATTTTTATGACAGTTTATTTCAAGCATGCGCTTCGTGTCGGCATCTACCTTACAATCCTCGCTGATCCTTCCGCCTACGACCCAAAGGATCCTCGAACCAACCGCAAGGCATATAGTCTCATTTCGTTTTTCTTCGGAGATCTTCTCATCAGTAAAATATCTTTTGAGCTTCTTTTTATTTCCGTTCTTATCGAAAACAATATAGTCCCCGCTTCGCCTGTATCTCAATTCAAGGGCGAAGCCCAGTTTATCATAATCGAAGCATTTCGTATATATTTTTTTAGATATTTCCGATATGTCAAACGGCGCTTCTATAAGCCTTGTTTCAAAACAATGATCACCAAAGACCGTTATACCAGGTACCCGCAGCCCTACGGATTCTTCACTTTCGTCTTTCTCACCGTTCTTAGACCTTGTAAGGCGTACTCCTTCGTAGGTCCGCTTTGCCTCTATTCCGTAAGGCAGGCAAAGCTTACGCCCCGTCTGCCTTTTAAACAAGGCGTCTATCTGCTCTATATGGAGTCTTTTTATGTCTGTCACATTACTGCTCAGTTTTTTTAGTGCCCCTGCGAACACATAGGCACGCAAAAGTCTTTTTTCTTTTGAAATATCTTCTGATATCAATATGCCGCCCGTATCCGCCCTTGTAAGCAGCTCCGTCTTTTTTTGAGCAAGTCCTCTTATTATCTCATCAGCTTCTTCTATATCAAGCGCCGCGGACGCCATGTGTTCTACGCATTTTATATTTATCTGTGCCGTAAGAGCGGGTATTATATTGAGTCTTATCTTATTGCGCGTATAATCGTCTTTCAGATTTGTGGTATCAGTGCGCCATTTTATATTTCTTTTATTCAGTTCCGCCTCTATCTCTTCTCGTCTGAAAATAATAAGGGGTCTTATTATTTTTCCCGAAACCGCCTTTATCCCTTTTATACCCGAAAGGGAAGTCCCTCTTACAAGATTGAAAAGCATAGTCTCGGCGGAGTCGTTCATATGATGCGCTAAGGCTATCTTATCTGCAGAAAACTCTTCTAAAGCTTTTTTTGCCTCGATACGCCTTGCTATACGTCCCGCCTCTTCAACACCCAGCTTGTTTTTTTTTGCCAGCTCCTTTACATCGATCTTGGATATTTTCAGAGGTATCCCAAGACTACTACACAGCTCCTTTACAAATGTCTCATCAGCGTCGCTTTCAGCCCCTCTTAAGCAATGATTTACGTGGAAGGCGCATACGGAAATGTCAAGGCGCTCGCTAAGTTCGCACAACAGAACTGTCAGGCATACCGAATCGGCTCCACCGGATAATCCTACGCAAACCCGCTCTCCTTTTTTGAGCATTTCTTTTCTTCTTATATAGCTGTATAGTTTCTGTGCTGACGATCCCATATTATTTAGAAACGGCTTCCGTTCATCAAACGGAAGCCG
>CAYXUB010000046.1:0-8383 GCA_964468385.1 uncultured Lachnospiraceae bacterium | reverse complement strand
GTATAGACATGGAATTCGTTCAGGACAACCAATCGTCTTCAAAAAAAGGAGTGCTTCGTGGGCTTCATTTTCAAAAAGAATTTCCTCAAGATAAGCTTGTACGCGTCGTAAGCGGAGCTGTTTTCGACGTTGCCGTAGACCTTAGAGAAGGTTCTGCTACTTTTGGGAAGTGGTTCGGCGTGTTGCTTTCTTCCGAAAATAAAAAACAGTTTTTTATACCGAAAAATTTTGCTCATGGTTTTATCGTGCTCTCCGACTATGCGGAGTTTGCTTATAAATGCTCTGATTTTTACCGTCCGAATGACGAGGGCGGTATTAAATGGGACGATCCCGATATAAACATAGACTGGCCCGTGCCTGAGGGCATGACTAAGGAGCAGCTCATCATTTCCGACAAGGATAAGAAATGGGGCAGTTTAGGGGATTTTAAAAGCGGGAGTTGTTATTAAGGAGCCTTTTACTATGAGTGATATAGTATATCGTATAGACAGCATCGACAAGGACGATCATAACTTGCTTTATATCGACGGCTGGGCATATGCAGAAGGAAAGGAGCAGGTTGAAGTAGAGCTTGTTGCCGATGGAAAAGCCGCTATGGACGCAAGGATCGTCTACAAGGAGCGCATGGACGTTGTTAAGAGCAGGCCTGATGAGCGAGTGCCTGAGAAATGCGGTTTCACTTGTTATATTGAATACGAGAAGCTTTTAGTCAAAGGCTACAAGAGCATAGAGCTTCGTTTAAGGGCCGGCACCCTGTCAAAGAGATATACATTCAATATCAAAGACGTTGTGAAAGACTATGGCTTATATCTTTGGATAGATGAGCTAAGCATAAAAAAAGACAGGCTCTTTATAAGAGGCTGGAAATATTATGTGTTTGGAGAAGTATCTCTCAAGCTATATGACAAAAATAATAAGCCTCTTCCCTGTGAACTTGAACCCGAGTTCCGTGAAGATATAAATCGATTATTCGGTGCTGATGAAAAAGAAAGCTGTGGTTTTAGTATATATGTGGATTTAAATGAAATAAATACAAAAATCATCTTTTTATCCGCAATTGGAATAGGCGACGAAGTACAAAAAGAGCTTGAGATAAATGTTGCGAAGCTTAAGCGCGAAAACAGTTTGTTTACAAAATTTCAAAAGGCATACGGTCCCTCGAATTTTTTTGAGAATCTGCGATATATAAAAAAATACGGTTTCAGGCAATTCAAGTATAAAAGTGATTACATTTTTAAAGACGAAGAGACAACAGACTACGAATTTTGGGCAGAGAAGCACAGGGTATCGGAAAGAGAGCTAAAAAGACAGAAAAAAGAAAAGCTTTCATACAGACCGCTTATAAGCATAGTAATACCGCTGTATAATACTCCGGTAGATTTTTTTTGTGATCTTATAGAATGTTTTATCGCGCAGTCCTATCCGAATTGGCAGCTGTGCTTAGCTGATGCCAGCGATACGGAAGGCCTAAAGGAATTGCTGGAGAAGAGATATGCTTCCGAAAAACGCATAAAATACCTAAAACTAAAAAAGAACGGAGGAATCTCTGAAAATACAAATGAAGCGATAAAGCTTTCCGAGGGCGAATATATAATGTTTTCGGACCATGACGACCTCATAGAGCCTGACACCCTATATGAGATAGCGAAGGTTTTGAACGCGGATCGCAGTATAGATATAATCTATACCGATGAGGATAAAGTCGAACTTGATAAATCGTCTTATTTTTACCCTCATTTCAAGCCGGACTACAATATGTTTGCCCTGCTTTCATCAAATTATATAACGCATATATTTGTTGTAAGAAAAGAGCTGGCGGATAAGGTCGGTATGTTGAACAAAGAAATGGATGGATCTCAGGATTATGACTATATCCTGCGCTGCTGCGAACAAAGCGACAGGATATATCATATCCCTAAGGTGCTTTATCACTGGAGGGTAAATCCCGCGTCCGTTGCAGGCGATCCTGAAAACAAGCCCTACGCTTATATTGTCGGTACAAAAGCCTTACAGTCCCATTTGGATAGAGTAGGGATTCCCGCGAAAGCCTGTATGAGCGAGAGGCTCGGATATTACCTTGTTGATATTGAGCCTGACGGAAGTGAAAGGGTTTCCGTTGTCGTTGTTTCCGACGGGAATGTGGAGAGGGACATTCGTCTTATCCTGTCTGTCGGTGAAAAGATCTCTTATGATAATTATGATATATTATATTGCGCTTGTGATGAAGATATTTCAAAGTGTCGAGAGAGCTTATCCGGACGTTCTTTAAATATATCTTTTATAAGCATGGATCTGAAATGTGGATTTTCTGCCACATGTAATAAAGCAGCAGAGAGCACTGAAGCCGATAAGCTGGTCTTTCTTTTTGGTGTAGAGGATTTTATATGCGACGGCTGGCTCGAAAAAATGCTTGGCTGTTTTAAATTCAGTGACGTTAAGGCCGTAGGAGCGAGGCTTGAATATCCGAATGGGAAGATATATCATTGCGGAATAGCTCTTGGAATAGGAGAAGACAGGATAGGGGCGCAGCTTTATTATGGAGAAAATGCGGAGCATGACGCTTATATGTATAGAGATAAAACGCTGCAAAACCTAAGTGCGGTATCTGCCGAGTGCATTATGGTTTCGCGTAAGGATTTTATCGAAGCGGGAGGCATGAACGAGGCGCTCGAAGGAATATACGCTTCCATAGATCTATGTCTAAGGCTCAGAGAAAAAGACGGTCTTATAGTGTATAATGGGAATGTGAGCGCCGTCATGTCTGAAGTTAAAGAAGACTCTCAGTATATGGGAAAAGCAGCTTCGGAGAGCGAAAAAAGACAGGCCGAGTATATCCGTTCTAAATGGGGCAGGGTAATTTCGGCGGGAGACCCATATTATAACCCGAGCCTGACTTTGGATAAGTTGGATTTTTCTTTGGATTATCTCAGGCTGTGAGTTGAAAATATACAGGCATAAACTATCCGGAAACTTTGTTTCCGGGTATTCTGTGTAAGAAAGATAGATTTGAAAGAGAAAAAACCATGGTTTTTAAAATGGAGAGTTTATGAAAAGAGCAATCCTGACGATAGTAAAAAGCAGATTTGACATATCTGCACCTGAAAAATATATGATATTCGGTTTTTGGCCCAAGGGCGCTGATATAAGCGCTTATTTTTGCGGCCTTTCCGTGCCTGCCGAAATTTCAAGCTGGGAGGGCTACAGCGCGTCGGAGCGTTTTAATATAGCTGAAAACACTCTGGTAGAGCCGGTCGTTGCGACAGTGACCCTGCCTGATAAGCTTGAAGATTCGGGCAGGCTAAAAGTATATGCCTGCACCGGTAATAAGAGGGTCAAGTGGTTCTCATGTACGGCTTCCTTTTTTAAAAAACAAGGGAGAAATCCGCAGATATATATTGAGCATATAAAACGTATCGCTCCGGATAAGATCGATGTCTGCGGCTGGGCCGTCTCAGACGCTTTCGTAGAGATAGAAGGATATTCAAAAGACGGTTCCCTTTTAGAAGGTGAAATAAAATATTTACCGAGGCCCGACGTAAAAAACGATTTTGCCGAGTGTGATGTAATAAAAGACAGCGGTTTCCATGCCGTTTTCAAGAATGTAAGGACCCCATTTATAGAGCTTAGGTTTAAAAGCGCCTCCGGAGAATATGTAAGGAGCTTTTCTCTTGGAAGGATAAGTACGGCATTTTCAAGCTCTGTTGAACTTGGGAAAAAGGGATTCAAGTACTTAAATGAGAATGGGCTCAATGAATTTGCAAAAAAGTTTAAAAGCAAGATGAGCAGGAGAGACGGGCCCGTAAAATACTCTGAATGGATAATATATAACTTTGCGTCCGAAAAGAATCTTAAAGAGCAGCGACGCGCTGTATTCGAAAAAAAACCGCTCATTTCCATAGTGGTCCCGTTATATAGGACAAATATAAAATTTTTGGACGCGCTTATCGATTCTGTCAAAGCGCAGACTTATCCAAACTGGGAGCTCTGTCTTTCAGACGGGAGCGGGAAGCCCTCTCCCATATCCGAAAGACTTAAGGAATATGAGAAAAACGACAAAAGGATAAAAGTTATAGAGGCAGATGAGCCTTTACGCATAGTTGCGAATACCAACCGTGCGATAGACGCGGCGAGCGGAGATTATATAGCCTTCGCAGACCATGACGACCTGCTTGCGCCGGACGCCCTTTTCGAGGTCGTAAAGGCGATAAATGAGGAAGGCAGTCCGGAGCTGATATACTCTGATGAGGACAAGATATACGAGGATAAGCACGGTGTGAAGTATTGCGAGCCGCACATGAAGCCGGACCTTAATATAGATCTGCTCAGGAGCGTAAATTACATCTGCCATCTCTGCGTTATTAAACGTTCCTTGCTCGATAAGATAGGCTTGCTCAATGAAGATTTTGAGGGGGCACAGGATTATGATCTGATACTGCGTGCGGTTGAAAACACAAAAGCGGTATATCATATCCCCAAGGTGCTGTATCATTGGCGCATACATGCTGAATCCACGTCGGGAAATCCCGAGAGCAAGAAATATGCCTTCGAGGCCGGGAAGCGTGCGATAGAGGCGCATTTCGACAGGCTTGGCATAGCCGCCGAGGTATCCCGCGGAGAATGGGACGGGCTTTACCGCACTCGTTATTTAAGAGACCGTGACCCGCTTATTTCCATAATCATACCGAACAAGGATCATATAGACGATCTCAAAAGGTGCATAGATTCTATAGAGGAGCGTTCCACCTACCGCAATTATGAATTTGTGATAGTAGAGAACAATTCTACGGAAAAGACTACCTTTGAATATTATGAGGGGCTCAAGAAGGATAATCCTAAGGTAAAAGTCCTTTATTATGAGGGAGAATTTAATTATTCAAAGATAAACAATTTCGGAATCGAACGCTGCGAAGGAGAGTATCTGTTATTATTAAATAATGATACGAGGATAATAAATGACGATTGCTTAGAGGAGCTTCTGAGCTATTGTATGCGCGACGACGTCGGTGCCGTAGGAGCAAGGCTCTATTATGATGATGATACGATACAGCATGCAGGGGTAATTGTCGGCCTTGGAGGAGTCGCGGGGCATTGCTTCGTAAACCATAAAAGAAGGGACAGCGGCTACTGTCACAGGATCATCTGCGCTCAGGATTACAGTTCGGTAACGGCGGCATGCATGATGGTTCCGAGACGGGTGTTTGAAGAGGTCGGGGGCTTTTACGAGGGACTTGCGGTTGCCTTTAACGACGTTGACTTCTGTCTTAGGATCAGACAGAAGGGCTATCTTATCGTATATAATCCCTTTGCCGAGCTGTACCATTATGAATCGAAATCCCGAGGCTTGGAAGATACTCCGGAGAAACTGGCGCGTTTTAATAGCGAGATAGAAACAATACGTAATCGTTGGCCTGATATATTGGAAAAAGGAGACCCGTATTACAATCCGAACCTTACCTTGAATAGTGGAGATCTCTCCCTGAAAAGAAATTGGTAAAGGCCTGTGGTTCTATGGTTCAAAAAGAAGATTTAAGGAGGAAGAAGGAGAAGACCGCGGAGCGGGTCTTGAAATACGCGCAGGACGTTTTGATCTCGCTCATGCCCTATTTTAACCGCGCTATACTCAAAATGCCCATAGAGTTTTTTGAGACGAAGCCACAGCATGAGATAGACGACTTGGAGGAAACTCCGACTGCGGAGAACTGCGGTACCGACGGCGCAAAGATATACTGCGACCCGGACTTTATCCTTAAAAAATATAAAGAAAGAGCAGCCTATGTACCTCGCATATATATGCACATGGTCTTTCATTGTCTTTTTTATCACCCTTTTCAGTATGAGAAGATGAAATTCGAGATATGGGATTTTGCATGTGACATAGCTGTGGAAAACACGCTTGACGAAATGAAGCTTCGCGACATGGAACTGCCGCGAGACATAGAGCGCAGGCATTTCATTGAGGGCTTAAGAAAAAAAGTACAGACGCTGACCGCGGAAAACATATATAACTATTATATCGACAAGCCGTACAGATGGCCAAGGGACAGCGAATACGCAGAGCTTTTCCACGTCGACGATCATGCGCTCTGGGTATCCATCTTCCATGTTGTAGGTATGCAGAGATACAGCAGGCGTAAGGACCTTGACGGCAGGGGCAATACCATGATGGAGGAGTGGAAGCAGATCGCTCACACCATAAGGCTGAATGTGGAAGCTGTCGCCAGATACAGGGAGGATAAGCCGGGCTCGGCAATCGAAAATATAAAGGAAATCTTTAAAGAGCGTTATGATTACGGAGAGTTCCTAAGACGTTTTGTCAAAAGCTCGGAGGAGCTTAAAATAGACCGGGACCAGTTTGACTATATATATTATACTTACGGCATAAAGCTGTACGGCAATCTGCCTCTTATCGAGCCCTTAGAGTATAAGGAAGAACCGGTCATACATGATTTTGTTATCGCGATAGATACCTCCGGTTCATGCCAAGGAGAAGTCGTAAGGAGCTTTTTAAACAAGACAAAGACCATACTTGAGGACAGCGGCTGCTTTTCGGAGAATATGAACGTGCATATCCTCCAATGCGACAGCAAGATACAGGCTACGGCGCGCATAGGCAGCCGGGAGGATTTTGAGCTATACATAAAAAATGTCGAGCTGCACGGCTTCGGAGGGACGGATTTCAGACCGGTTTTTGAATACACAAATGAAAAGATAAGCCGCAGGGAGTTCAAAGATCTAAGAGGAGTATTGTACCTGAGCGACGGGCTGGGCATATATCCGAAAAAGGCTCCGGAATATCCGGCTGCGTTTATGATAATAGAGGACCCAAAGGAAAAGGCAGTCGTACCGGACTGGGCGATAAAGCTGTATGTAAGAAAAAACGAGCTGCTTAAAGACGGCAGGGTTTATTACAGCAAAAATTAAGCGGAGGACGCGATGAATATTGCGGAAGCAAAAGAGCAGATAAAAAAATCCGTGCAGATATATCTGACTAAGGACGATGAGGGAAATTACAAGATACCGGTGCAGAGGCAGCGCCCGGTTTTCTTATACGGAGCGCCGGGCATAGGTAAGACCGCGATAATGGAACAGATATCCGAAGAGCTCGATATACCCTTGGTAAGCTATTCCATGACGCACCATACGCGGCAGAGCGCCTTAGGCCTGCCCTTCATAGCAAAAAAAGAGTATGGGGGCCGGGAATATGACATATCCCGATATACCATGAGCGAGATCATAGCCGCCGTATATGACAAGATGGAAGAGAGCGGGAAAGCTGAGGGCATCTTGTTCTTAGATGAGATAAACTGCGTATCAGAGACGCTTGGGCCGGCTATGCTGCAGTTTTTGCAGTACAAGAGCTTCGGGAGCCATAAGGTGCCTGAGGGCTGGGTCATCGTCACGGCAGGCAATCCGCCCGAGTTTAACAGGTCGGTGCATGAATTTGACGTCGTCACAATGGACAGGCTAAAGATACTCGAAATAGAGCCCGATTATGAGGCGTGGAAAAAGTATGCGCAGCAAAAGGGTGTGCACAAGGCCGTTACGACCTATCTTGATATACGCAGGCAGGATTTCTACGAGATAGAGACCACGGTCGACGGAAAGACATATGTCACGGCGAGGGGCTGGGAGGATCTTTCCGACGCGATGTTCCTCTATGAAGCGAACGGCTTTCCCGTGGACGAAAGCCTTATTTCGCAGTACATACGCAATAAGCAGATATTGAATGAATTTGCCGTATATTACGAGCTATATAAAAAGTACCGTGAGGATTACCGTATACATGATATACTTGACGGAAAAGAAGATGCGTCTATACGCCTAAGAGCCGCGAAAGCTAAATTTGACGAGAGGATCACGCTGCTCGGTCTTTTGACAGAGGCGGTCATGACGGATATAAATTCTTGCTTAAAGCATGAGGACAGGCTTAAAAAAGAGGTAGAAGGATTACGCAGGAAAAAGAAAGAGCTTCAGGTAAACAAGACCGCCGCGGACAGCGCGGAGGCGCGTTCTTTCGAGACTGAAAAGGCTGTGTTTGAAGAAGCCGTATCAAAGCTTAAAAGCACTACGGGAGTTTTGCAGAACCGTCTGTCAAATCTCTTTAACTTTGTGCATGATAGCTTCGGGGACGGAAACGAAATGCTGATCCTTATAACGGAGCTCACCGTCAATTACAACAGCGCCCGCTTTATTGCCGAAAAGGGCTGCGAGGAATACTATAAATACGATAAAAAATTCCAGCTCTATGACAGAAACAAGGAGTTGATGAACGAGGTAAAGAAGCTTGAAGATGGGCTGGAGATTTAAGCACAGCTTGCGAAATTCGCAAAAGCGATTTTTTTGTTGACATATTTTTGTTTTTAGGAATATAATACTAGAGCGT
>CAYXUB010000045.1:3934-8449 GCA_964468385.1 uncultured Lachnospiraceae bacterium | reverse complement strand
TTTCAGCCAGTCCGCTCATGCTGATACCGCCGATGCCGATAAAATGTATGCGGACGGGTCTGTTAAAATCCAATTGATACATTAGGCCTCTGTCTGTTCCGAACCGGCGTTATTAATGCGTTCAAAAACTATATCGTATCCGTCGTTTCCGTATATCAAGGAGCGGTTTACTCTGCTGATCGTAGCGGTAGAGGCTCCGGTTTTTTCGGAAATTTCGAGATATGTATAGCCTTCACGGAGCATTTTTGCGACGGCAAAACGTTGTGACAGAGATAAAATCTCATTCACGGTACAAAGATCCTCGAGAAAAGAGTAGCACTCTTCCTTTGTTTCGAGACTGAGTATTGCTTTAAAAAGAAGATCTACGGCTTCCGTGTGGACGCTTTTGCTCATCGTCTTATCTCCATTTAGTGTGTTTTGCAAATATTATAACGCGCTTCATGTCAGATTGCAATGCGCCAAAAATCATTGTATACTATTCCTAAAATATTCGGGTAGAGAAGTATAATAAATAAAAAATTGGAACAGAAATTATTTCAGGAGATCAGCATGCGGGATACAGACGTTATCGAACATATAAAAGAACTTTGCAGGGAAAGAGAATGGAGTTATTACAGGCTTGCCGCTGAGGCAGGAATTTCTTATTCTACCCTAAATAATATGATACATAGATCCAATATACCGACTATACCTACGCTTCAAAAGATTTGTGACGGTTTCGGCATATCTCTTTCTGATTTTTTCGCCGAAGGATACGAGAATGCCAATCTGACAAAAAGTCAGAATGAGATGCTTGAACTTTTTTCAAGCTTGCATAAAAATGACAGACAGCTTCTTGTAGCATATGCTAAAGGGCTAAATCATATAAAGTAAGGAAAAACATAATGAATGTGCTCAAACAGCCCCTCGAGGACACGAGGGGCTTTAAGGAGCTGAAAGCGCTGCTTGAAAAGAGTACGGCGGCAGTCTGCGTTTCGGGATGTATAGAGTCCCAAAAAGTGAACCTTGCTGCCTCTATTTTGCCGGAAGGTTTCAATTCGCTTACGATATGCGAGAACGAATTGAAAGCGAAAGCAGTCTATGAGGACTGGAGATTATATGATAGCGGTGTATTACTGTATCCGCTGAAGGATATGGTCTTTTACAAAGCCGCGGTAAGGGGCAATCCCATATCAAGGCAGCGCATGAAGGTTATAAGGGCTTTGGGAGAGCAAAAGGAAGTAAACATCGTAACCTGTACAGGGGGGTGTATCGACTTTCTTTTGCATTTTAACGTGCTCAAAAAACATACGCTTAGGCTTTCTTGCGGCGAAGAGATAGATGTGCAAGACCTTGCTGCGTCCTTGGCAAAAGCCGGATATGAAAGGGTCTTAAGCGTTGAGGTCCCGGGGCAGTTTGCCGTCAGGGGAGGGATAATCGATGTGTTCGATCTGACAAATGATGACCCACACAGGATAGAACTCTGGGGAGACGAGATCGATTCGATAAGAAGCTTTGACTGCGAAAGCCAACGCTCCATAGAAAACCTTGACACGGTATGTATTTATCCTGCGACAGAGGATATAGGAGAGGATGAGGAGAATTTCATAAAGGGACTTACATCTTCTTTTACCGATTATTTCCCAAGCGAAACAGTATTTTTTATAGACGACCCCGTAAGGATACGTGAAAACGCGAGAGCGCTTAGCGAAGAATATAAAAACGCCATCGAGGGGCGTATAGAGGCCGGCAAGGATTGCGCTGACGCTTTTTTGCGCATGATGGAGCCAAGCGAGTTATTCGCAAGACTGCGAAAACGCCGTGTCCTTGTCTTTCCGTCTGTGAATAAGGACGAAGGCGGCTTTTTCAGATATGCGGCCAAGTTTGAGCTTACGGTAAGATCCGTCATGTCGTACAATAATAGGTATGATATGTTGATAAAGGATTTAAAGAGCTGGAAAAAAGCCAGATACAGAGTCGTTTTGTTATGCGCTTCAAGGACGAGAGGACGAAGGCTGGCAAAGGATTTGATGGATGAGGACTTGAACGTCTTTTTCAGCGAGACTCCCGACAGGCAGCTTGCGCCGTCGGAAATAATGGTGCTGCATGGAAATTCTGCAAGGGGCTTTGAGTATCCGCTTGAAAAATTTGTCCTTATAACCGAGTCCGACATCTTTGGACATAAAAAGAAAAGCAGACATAAGGAAAAACGCTATGACGGGAAGAGCATAGCAGGCTTTTCCCAGCTTTCAGCGGGCGATTACGTCGTGCATGAATTTCACGGTTTAGGAATATATAAAGGAATAGAAAAGATAGTACGCGATGGCACATCTAAGGACTATATCAAGATAGAGTACGCTAAAGGCGATGTGCTTTATGTCCAGGCCTCGCAGATCAGCACGCTCCAAAAGTACGGCAGCTCCGAAGCCCATAGCTCATTAAAGCTGAACTCTCTGTCCGGAAACGAATGGAAAAAAACGAAGAGCAGGGTAAAAAGAGCCGTAAAGGACATAGCGGTGGAGCTTGTCAAGCTGTATTCCGAAAGGCAGGCTTCAAGCGGCTATATTTACGGTCCTGATACGGTTTGGCAGGCCGAATTTGAAGAGATGTTTCCCTTTGAGGAGACAGAGGATCAGATAAACGCAGTAAACGAGATAAAGCACGATATGGAAACGCCGGGCATCATGGACAGGCTGCTATGCGGCGATGTCGGATATGGCAAGACGGAGGTCGCGATCAGGGCGGCTTTTAAGGCGATTCAAGAGAACAAGCAGGTTGTTGTCCTTGTCCCGACGACGATACTTGCGCAGCAGCATTACCTCACATTTATGAAGAGAATGAAGGATTTTCCGGTGAGGATAGACATGCTCTGCCGCTTTAGGACGCCTGCACAGCAAAGAAAGACCGTCTCCGATCTGAAAAAGGGGCTCGTCGATATAGTCATAGGTACCCATAGGGTGCTTTCAAAGGATGTGGACTATAAGGATCTGGGGCTGCTCATCGTAGACGAAGAGCAGCGTTTCGGCGTAACTCACAAGGAAAAGATAAAGCAGCTCAAATCTAAGGTGGACGTGCTCACACTTACGGCAACGCCGATACCGCGCACCCTGCATATGGCGCTTATAGGCATAAGGGACATGAGCGTGTTAGAGGAACCGCCGCTAAACAGACAGCCGATACAGACCTATGTCATGGAATACGATGAGGAAATAGTACGTGAGGCTATAAGCCGTGAGCTTGCCAGGGACGGGCAGGTATATTATGTATTTAATCGTGTGAGCCGTATAGAGGCAATAGCCTATAGGCTTTCGGAGCTCTTGCCTGAGGCGAACATAGCTTACGCTCATGGGCAGATGAAGGAGCGCGATCTTGAAAGCATCATGTACCGCTTTATAAACAAGGAGATAGACGTATTGGTTTCGACTACCATAATCGAGACCGGAATGGACATAGCGAATGTCAACACGATGATAGTTCATGACGCCGATATGTTCGGGCTTTCTCAGCTCTATCAGCTCCGAGGGAGAATAGGCCGCTCCGACAGGACTGCCTATGCCTTTTTGATGTACAAGAGGGACAAGCTCTTAAAGGAGGAAGCGGAAAAAAGGCTTGCTTCTATCAGGGAATTTACAGAGCTTGGCAGTGGGATTAAAATAGCGATGCGCGACTTAGAGATAAGAGGAGCGGGCAATCTACTCGGGGCGCGCCAGAGCGGCCATATGGCTGACGTCGGATACGACCTCTACTGCAAGCTGCTGGCCGAGGCGGTAAAAGAAGCTAAAGGGCTTGAGGAGGAAGAGCAGTATGATACCCTGATAGATATAAATGTAAGCGCCTACATTCCGGAAAGCTATATATCGAATGAAAGCCAAAGGCTTGAGATGTATAAAAAGATAGGGGCTATAGAAAGTGAGGAAGACAAGTCTGATATAATAGAGGAGCTTATAGACAGATTCGGAGAGCCGTCCGAAAGCGTGATAAACCTTCTTGAAATCGCGCTTTTGAAGTCGGCTGCACATAGTATATACATAACCGAGATAAAACAGATAGCGGGAGAGTTAAAGATAGTTTTTTATGAGAATGCAAGGGTAGACAACACCGGTATCCCAAGATTGATAGAAAAATACGGCGGAAAGCTCAGGCTTTACGCGAAAGACACACCGTATTTTATATACGATATGCCGGACGAAAAAGGCAAGAGCCTGCCGCCGCTTATGATACTTAAAGAGCTTATGGCAGATCTGAGCACAGAGCTTAAAACGAGTTGACTACGTTTCTCATGTGTTTTTCACATCTATTTATTTTTTTAATCACACTTTTATCACAGAATTTATCTATGCTTTAAGCGAATTACGGATAAGATTTATTATTTTATGTTTTAGCCATTTTAGTATTGATGGAGATTGATAATACAATAAGGAGATAAAGCTATGAACGAAAACGAAAATATCAACGAAAACGGCTTTAATAACGGTGGAAGTAGTTCCGATAGCTCATATAGCGGGAGCAGTTCTGATAGCACATACAGCGGAAGCA
>CAYXUB010000045.1:0-3834 GCA_964468385.1 uncultured Lachnospiraceae bacterium | reverse complement strand
ATAGCACATACAGCGGAAGCAATTCCGATTCGGCCGGTGACAGCGGGACCGAAGACAAGAAGGAAGTGACGAGACCGCATTATTCCTACTATAATACCGGCGGGACGTCAGGGAATTCTTCATGGCAGCATGAGCAGAAACACAGCTCAAAAGGTCACGAAAAAAAGAAAAAAGAGAAAAGCTTGGCTTCGCGCATAGGCGTTGTAGCCTTATGCGCGGTAATTGCCGGCGTTGTAGGCGGAGGGGCGTTTTTCGGAGTGAATTACGCCGCTAATAAAGTGTATTCCAGCCTTGAAACGCAAACTGCCGATGCCGATACAGAAACGGAAGATCTTCAGGCTGAGGTCAGCGAGGTTTCGGAGGAAGTCGATGGGACTTCTGATGATTCTCTTTCAAGCACTACCGACTCTGTCACAACTGAAATGACCGTAGCGGAGGTGGCAGCCGCATGTCTGCCCTCGACGGTTACGATAGCGGCCGTATCGCAGGAGGAATTGCAAAGTATTTTCGGCGGTAGCCAGACCTATGAGGTTTCAAGCGCAGGTACAGGAGTTATAATAGGGGAGAACGACACAGAGCTTTTGATAGCGACTAATAACCATGTCGTAGACGGAGCCACCTCACTATCAGTTGGCTTCATAGACGAGAGCACCGTTGAAGCACAGATAAAGGGGCAGGACAGCGATAATGACCTTGCGGTGCTTGCCGTAAAGCTCGAAGATATTTCAGATGAAACCCTTTCCGAGATAAAAATTGCCACGATAGGCGATTCCGATGCTATGCAACTCGGAGAGCAAGTTGTTGCAATAGGAAATGCTCTTGGTTACGGGCAGTCTGTAACGAGCGGATATCTGAGCGCAAAAGACAGGAGCATCACCGTTTCCGACGGGAATAATACATATGAGTTGACCGGTCTTTTACAGATTGACGCTGCGATAAATCCCGGCAACAGCGGGGGGCCTCTTTTCAATATGGAAGGCGAACTCATCGGAATAAATGAGTCGAAGGTAACTTCTACATCGAGTAATGTTGTCGTTGAGGGTATAGGATATGCGATACCAATATCTGAGGCGGAACCTATCCTTGAAGAACTTATGACGCTTGAAACTCGGGAAGTTGTAGACGAGGCTGACAGAGGTTATCTCGGAATAACTTGTGTAGATGTGACAAGCGATGTATCTGCTATGTATAATATGCCCGAGGGCGTATGTATTACAGAGGTTCTGGAAGGAAGTGCAGCCGAAGAAGCGGGCATGATGAGAGGCGATGTGATAATCGAGATAGACGGACGCTCTGTTTCCGGCTACGATGAACTTACTAATGAACTGAGTTACTATGCCGCCGGAGATACGGTTGACTTTGTGGTGATGAGAGCCCACAACGGCACATACGAAGAGATAACGATAACGGTGACCTTAGGCGATGCCTCGGCACTGAACAACTATTACGCGAGCAACGAATAAAATGCCAGAGTTAAAAGGTCTAAGCCCGAATGAGCTTGCTCATAAGCGGGTGGAAGACCTTGTGACTCGCCACGATATCGAAGGCTACCACTTTTGCGTGGCGGCCTTTTTGTGTTTGCACAGAACAAAAAGACTTTAGTTGAGCAAAAAGATATCTCAAAAGAGAAGTTGCCAACGAACACTTTACAGTAACCAAAACGTTTCGCGGGCTTGAAGATTGTATTTAAAAGAAGTATAATGTATAACCGAAATGCGATGTGGAAATTAAAAAAATTTCAGACTTTGGAGGACTTTTTTAATGAAGCTTTCTGAAAAGGTGTTTGGAACACATAGTCAGAGGGAATTAAAACGCATATATCCTATAGTGGATAAGATAGAAGCGCTGCGGCCTGAGATGATGGCACTGTCGGATGAGGAACTAAAAGCTAAGACGAATGAATTTAAGAAGCGTTATGAAGACGGTGAGACGCTCGATGATTTACTTGTAGAAGCCTTTGCGGTAGTACGCGAAGCGGGGCGCAGGGTGCTCAATATGGAGCATTACCGTGTCCAGCTTATAGGCGGCATTATCCTTCATCAGGGGCGCATAGCGGAGATGAAAACGGGAGAAGGAAAGACGCTTGTCTCCACCTTGCCCGCCTATCTGAATGCGCTTACCGGACGCGGCGTGCATATAGTCACTGTCAACGACTATCTGGCGGCTCGTGACGCGGCTTGGATGGGACAGCTGCATGAATTTTTAGGCCTTAAGGTTGGCGTTGTGCTGAACTCCATGAAAAACGACGAAAGGCGAGAGGCCTATGCCTGTGACATAACCTACGTCACCAACAACGAGGACGGTTTCGATTACTTGCGTGACAACATGGTTATATACAAAAGACAGCTCGTGCAAAGAGACCTTGTGTATGCGATCATAGACGAGGTGGACTCGGTACTTATAGACGAGGCAAGGACCCCGCTTATAATCTCCGGTCAGAGCGGGAAATCGACAAAGTTGTATGAGACTTGCGATATTTTAGCTCGTCAGCTGCAAAGAGGCGAGGCTTCCGGCGAGTTGACGAAGATGTCTGCTATTATGGGCGAGGAGATCGTAGAGACTGGTGATTTCATCGTCAACGAAAAAGACAAGGTAGTGACACTTACGGAAGCCGGAGTGGAAAAGGTTGAAAAATTTTTCCATATAGAAAATCTTTCCGATCCGGAAAATCTTGAAATACAGCACAACATAATACTCGCGCTGCGGGCACACAACCTAATGTTCCGTGACCAGGATTATGTGGTAAAAGACGACCAAATACTTATCGTCGATGAGTTTACAGGGCGTATCATGCCGGGCAGACGCTACTCCGACGGCCTCCACCAGGCAATAGAGGCTAAGGAGCATGTGAACGTAAAGCGGGAGAGCAAAACACTTGCCACGATAACCTTCCAGAACTTCTTTAATAAATATGAAAAAAAAGCGGGAATGACCGGTACGGCGCTGACGGAGGAGCAGGAGTTCCGTGAGATTTACGGAATGGACGTTATCGAGATACCGACGAACGTGCCGGTGATACGAAAAGACTATGACGACGTCGTATACATGACCAAAGAGGAAAAATACAGGGCGGTCGTGCGTGAGATAAAGGAGGCCTATGAGAGAAGGCAGCCTGTCCTTGTCGGCACTATAACGATAGAAGTATCGGAAATGCTTAGCCGTATACTCCACAAAGAGGGCGTACCGCATCAAGTGCTGAATGCCAAATATCACGAGATGGAAGCGGAGATAGTTTCGCACGCCGGTGAGGCGGGGACAATAACGATCGCGACCAACATGGCAGGCCGAGGCACGGATATTAAGCTGGACGAAGAGGCGAGGAGTCTTGGCGGACTGAAGATAATAGGAACGGAAAGGCATGAGGCGAGGCGTATAGACAACCAGCTCCGAGGCCGTTCGGGAAGGCAAGGTGATCCGGGTGAGTCAAGGTTTTATATTTCACTCGAGGACGACCTTATGCGGCTTTTCGGATCTGAAAAGCTAATGGGTGTGTTCAGAACGCTCGGTGTCGAAAAGGACGAGCAAATCCAGCATAAGATGCTGACTTCTGCGATACAAAAAGCACAGGAGAAGATCGAGACTAACAACTATGGCATACGTAAGAACCTACTCGATTACGACCTCGTAAACAATGAGCAGCGTGAGATAATATATGCTGAAAGGCGGCGCGTCCTAGACGGAGACAATATGCGAGACGCTATCCTTAAAATGGTCTACGACAGTGTGGACGGTTTCGTAGATATGTGCATAGGCTCCGATGCGGCTTCCGAGGAATGGGATCTCGCTGAGCTCAACAGGGTAATGCTTCCTATCATTCCGCTACAGCCCGTCAAG
>CAYXUB010000044.1:0-9043 GCA_964468385.1 uncultured Lachnospiraceae bacterium | reverse complement strand
AGCTGTATCGTTATCATCGTATCTTCTTTGCCATAGACATTCTTCGCCTGTATATCTATTTTGGGGCCGTAAAATGCCGCCTCTCCGTCTGCCTCGGTAAACTTCACTCCCTTTTTAACTAGTACATCGCGTATCTTCGCCTGCGTGGATTCCCAATAATCTTCGTCGCCGAGATATTTTTCCCTATTGTTCGGATCCCATTTGGAAAGCCTATAGGTCACATCGTCGTGAAGCCCTAAGGTGGTCAGGCAGTACATCGCCAATTCCAGACAGTTTCCTATCTCCTCTTCCGCCTGATCGGGCCTGACCGCGATATGTCCCTCGGAGATCGTGAACTGGCGAACGCGCGTAAGCCCGTGCATCTCGCCCGACTCTTCTTTTCTGAACATAGTCGAGGTCTCCGCCATCCTGTAGGGAAGATCCCTATAGGATTTCTGAGAGTTTTTATATACGTAATACTGGAACGGACAGGTCATCGGGCGCAACGCCATGCACTCTTTGTCCTCCGGTTCCCCTATTAGGAACATTCCATCGAGATAGTGATCCCAGTGCCCCGATATCTTATAGAGGTCGCTCTTCGCCATAAGCGGAGTACGAGTGCGCACATAGCCCCAGTTTCTGTCTTCGAGGTCCTCTATCCATCTTTGCAGCTTTATTATCATCTTCGTGCCGTTCGGCAAAAAGAGCGGAAGCCCCTGTCCGATGACGTCTACCGTCGTAAAGAGCTCCATCTCGCGTCCGAGCCTGTTGTGGTCGCGCATTTTTATGTCTTCAAGATGAGCAAGATATGCCTCCAGCTCCTCCTTGGACGCAAAGGCAGTTCCGTATATCCTCTGAAGCCTCGCCTTTTTTTCATCTCCCCTCCAATATGCCATAGAGGACGAGAGCAGCTTAAATGCCTTTATATTCCTCGTGTTGGCCATATGCGGTCCGGCGCAAAGGTCCGTAAAATCACCCTGCTCGTAGAATGAGATCTCCTCGCCTTCGGGAAGCTCCTGTATAAGCTCTACCTTATAAGGCTCATTACGCTCCTCCATGTATTTCATCGCCTCTTCCCTCGGAAGTGTAAAACGATTAAGACGATTTCCCTTTTTGATGATCTTCTTCATCTCTTTTTCTATCGCGTCCAGATCTTCTCTCGAAAAGGGTTCCGCTTCAAAATCATAGTAAAAGCCCTCGTCTATGGCCGGCCCTATCGCAAGCTTCGCGTTCGGGAAAAGCCTCTGAACGGCCTCTGCCATGACATGGGACGCGGTGTGGCGCATGACCCTAAGCCCCTCCGGCTCCTTGACCGTTATCAGGCGCAGGCTGCAGTCCTTAGACAGCTCGGTCCGTATATCAACTATCTCTCCGTCTACCTCACCGGCGACGGTAGCGCGCGCAAGTCCTTCGCTTATATCGTAGGCTATGTCCAAAACGCTTTTTGCTGAGTCATATTCTCTGACCGATCCATCTTTTAATCTTATCTTCATCTCAAATTTCCTCTTTATATCAAAAAATAAAAATAATTTTTACCTGTCTATTTCCTAAGCTTTATGCTCCTGCATCTTTAAGCGTCTCGCGAAGCTTATATTTCATCGCTTCAAGCGCCCTTCCCCTGTGGCTTATCCTGTTCTTCTCCTCCGGCGCAAGCTGCGCCGTACTGCAGCTCATGTCCGGAAGATAAAAAATCGGGTCGTAGCCGAAACCGTTTGCGCCTCTCTCCTCGTAACCTATCTTCCCTTCTATCTTCCCGCGCGTTGTCAAGGTCTTTCCGTTTGGGAGCACCGCCGCTATCGCCGCCACAAAACGCGCCGTTCGCTTTTCCTCCTCTACGCCTTCGAGCCTTTTGATCAGGTTTTTATTCTTTTCGCTGTAAGGCGTATCCTCTCCTAAATACCTTGCCGAGTATATGCCGGGGTCTCCGCCTAACGCATCTATTTCCAGTCCGGAATCGTCCGCTAAGATTATCGTGTTCTTATCCTCTATCATTTTTGAAAGCGCCATGGCTTTTATCAAGGCGTTTTCTTCAAAACTGCTCCCGTTCTCCTCCGGATCCGAAAAGAGTCCTGCTTCCTTCATCGAAAGCACCTGCACATCAAGATCAGCTAATATCTGCCGTATCTCTCTCATTTTTTCTTCGTTTCCGGTCGCGAATATTATCTTCATGTCCTGTCCCTTTTCGGCGGCTTAGGCCCTAAAAATTGATAAAAATAGGTTTTTATCATGCCGTTATATATTTTTCTGTTTTTATCCGCACTCCTGCCTATATACCTCTGCGCGTCCTCATACGCCGTTATAAGGTACATAGACCATGTTTCAAGCATCTTGAAGCGCTCACCGAGCACTTTATATATAGAAGGCAGCTCGCTTTCTTCTCCTATGCGTTCTCCGTACGGCGGGTTCGTGATCACAAAGCCGTATTTTCCGGAATGTGAAAGCTGCGATATGTCTCTTTGCTGAAGATGAACGAGCCCTTCAACGCCCGCCCTGCGCGCGTTTTCTCTTGCCGCAAGGATTACGGACGCGTCCGCATCGTAACCCTGTATGTCAGTCTCTACGTTTGTATCCAACCTATCGGCCGCTTCTTCTCTCGCGTCCTTCCAACATAAGGGCGGAATAAGTTCTTTCCAGCCCTCGGCCAAAAAGCTCCTGCCGTAGCCCGGAGCCATGTCCGCCGCCATCATCGCCGCTTCTATCGCGAAAGTGCCACTACCGCAGAAAGGGTCTACGAGTATCCTATCTCTTTTCCATGGCGTCAGCATTATGAGCGCTGCCGCGAGCGTTTCAGTTATCGGAGCCTTTGCCGTCTGAAGCCTATAACCGCGCTTGTGGAGCGAAACTCCTGTCGTATCCAGTCCTACGGTCACCATATCCTTTAATATAGAAACGCGTATCGGATACGACTGCCCGTCCTCGGGGAACCACTCTAACTTATGCTTTTTCCGCAGCCTTTCAACCATGGCCTTTTTCATTACAGACTGTATGTCCGAAGGGCTGAAAAGCTTGCTCCTTACAGAATTTGCCTTCGCCACCCAGAACCTGCCGTCCTTGGGGATATATTCCTCCCAAGGAAGTGCTTTTGTCCCTTCAAAGAGTTCATCGAAGCTTTCCGCCTTGAACTCTCCGACCTTAAGCAGAATTCGTTCCGTCGTCCGAAGAAACATATTCGCATAGGCGCAGCCCTGCGCGTCCGCCTCAAAAGTCACCTTGCCGTCTTCAACCTTCGTCGTCTCGTAACCAAGCTCGCTTATCTCTCTTTTAAGCACCGCCTCCAGGCCGAAATGACAAGGCGCGATAAATTCATATGTTTTCATAATATCCCCTGTGTTTTTCAGAGCAATTATACAGAAGAAATTTTCCTTTTACAAGCCACTGCGCTATTATAATGCCGCTCTTTGGAGATTCTTCCTTTCTTCTGATATGTTCATATGATAAAATCATAAGCAAATAAACAAAGGAAAACGGCTATGATATACATACAGACACACTCAACAGACCCGACATGGAATCTCGCGCTTGAAGAATACTGCCAAAAACAGCTCACGCGCTTCCCCGAGATCTTTATGCTCTGGCAGAATGACAACGCTATAATAGTCGGACGCTATCAGAATATGGCCCGCGAGATAAACATAGAGGAAGCGAAAAGGCTCGGTGTAAAGGCAGTGCGTCGCTCTACAGGAGGCGGAACGGTCTATCACGACCTCGGGAATCTAAATTTCTCATATATTTTCCCTTGTGTCGATCCTACAAAATTCGACTTCGCAAACTTATCAAATCCGATAATGAAAGCCCTTGAATATATGGGCATAAAGGCCGAGATCGGCGGCCGCAACGATCTGTCCCTAAACGGGAAAAAAATCTCCGGCTCTGCGCAGTCGCTCAACAAGGGGCGCTTTCTGCACCACGGCACACTTCTATTCGACTCGGATATGAGCGTTTTGCAAAGCGTGCTCAATGTCGACAGGACTAAGCTAGAATCAAAAGGGGTTTCCTCTGTAAAGAGCAGGGTGACGAATATAAAAAAAGAGCTGGGGCTTGACATGGATATGGCTGGCTTTTGGAAAGGAATATTGGAAGGACTCGGAACTCTTGAGGAATATGAGCTTACAGAAGACGAGCTCCTTGCCGTAAAGAAGCTACAAGAAGAAAAATACGCCGCATGGGATTGGAACGTAGGCAAGGAACCGGCTTTTGGCTTTAATACGGAACGGCGTTATCCCGCAGGGCTTCTCAGCTTGCAATTCAACATAAAAAAAGGGAAGATAAAAACCTGTCGCATATCGGGCGATTTTCTCGGACTTTCCGATATAAGCGAGCTTGAAGAACAGCTCAGCGAGGTGGAGTTTAAACCGCAGGCGGTGCGAGAGCGTCTTGAGTCCGTAAAGCTTCCCATATATCTCGGAGGCGTTTCCGCCGATGAATTTTTAGACTGTATGTTCCGTGATTTCGTCATGTAAAAAATTTTAGTTTTTATTTCCAAGGAGGGCAAAATGAAAATAGCCGTCGTTACGGGCGCGTCTTCGGGACTCGGCGAAGAATTTATCAAAAATCTCGAAAACGAGGGTTTAGATGAAATATGGGCAATCGCCAGAAGGCGCGAGCGTCTTGAACGGCTTTGCGAAATTTCACCCGTCCGCGTGCGCTCCGTCCCCTTGGACCTTACTCTCAATGAAAGCATAGCCGCTCTCGAATCGCTGCTCTCAAAAGAAAATCCTGATATACGGATACTTATAAACGCTGCGGGTTTCGGAAAGATGGGGCTTACCGAGGAGATGTCTATTGAAACGCTTGACTCCATGATAGACTTGAACTGCAAGGCCGCGGTCGACGTGACTCTTATCTGCCTGCCTTACATGCAAAAAGGCAGCCGTATACTCGAAGTATGCTCGACCGCCTCTTTTCAGCCGTTTCAATATTTAAACGTATATGCGGCGACTAAAGCCTTCCTATACCGTTTCAGCCGTGCGCTTTACATAGAGCTCATGCCCAAAAAAATATCCGTGACCGCCGTATGTCCGTACTGGATACGCGACACGGAATTTATCCCCGCAGCTCAAAGCGGACAGAGCCACCCTGCGGTACGCAATTTCCCCTTATCATCAAAAAAGCGGAGCGTGGCCCGTATCGCCCTTAATGACAGCAGGCTGCGCCTTCCGGTTTCCACTCCGGGAATTGTATGTACTCTTCATCGCATCGCGGCGAAGTTTATCCCCAGCACCTTGATGTGCCTTATATGGGGCGGTCTGCGCAGGATATGATCCTTACTCTTCCTCTTCACCCTCTCCGTCGTCGATTATCTGACAGGTGCGTCCGTTTGCCTTTATCTCCTGTCCCTGTATCAGCCTGTAGCGCTGCTGCTCCGTCGTTATGCCGTTCACCCGCGTCCAGAAATCCATCTCCGGCACGTCGAATCCGTTTATTACATATCTCATTTTCGGCGCTCCTTTGCGTTTTCTCGTTTTTTTCATGATAACATATGCCGCGAATGCCCGCTACAAGTGTTTTTCATATTTCGTAAAACGCCGAGATATTGAGCAAAAATAAAAAAGTGGAGCATACGGGATTCGAACCCGTGACCTCCACAATGCGAATGTGGCGCGCTCCCAACTGCGCTAATGCCCCAGATTTTATTTTGTATAATAAGGCGGGAACCGATACGGCCTTCGCCCAATCTGTCGCCAAAGCTATTTTATATCCTATAAAGTGAAAATTCAAGGACGGTTTTATAAAAAATGAAAAAGCAATATCGAGCAATATCGATGAGTCCTATTCATAAAACTTTCCCCTCTTTTTGTCCGGAACTAAAACAATCTCCTTCTTTTCAAGCGAGGCACTTACATCTATTATTCTCTGGTTTGAGCTCCCCCTAAAAGGCAGAGATATGTCCTTTAGCTCTTCTTCATATCTTCCGTCCACGAGCACATCTATATACGAGAGCAGCTCTTCCGTCACCTCACAACATGGCTGCCCTTCGCCGCTTATCAGTTTCTCAAAAGTATATCCCGTGTACGCCCAGACGTTTTTCTTCGGGTACGCGGCGTGAAATTCACGTAGCAGCGGCAAAAGCTCGAGCTGGTTTTCCGGCTCAAAAGGATCCCCTCCTAAAAGCGTAAGTCCGTCTATATAGCTCGGCGCGAGCATTGCGAGGAGCTCTTTCTTCGTCTCCTCAGTGTAAGGCTTTCCGTATTCAAAATCCCATGTCTCCGGTTGAAAACAGCCGGGGCAGCGATTCCTGCAGCCCGAAACAAAGAGCGTAACCCGCACGCCCTTTCCATTTGCGATATCGCAGTTTTTTATCTCGCCGTAATACATCGCCCTTCCCCTTTTTTATCAAAGCCTTTCAAGGCTTATGCCATATTTTTCAAGGTCTACCCTGCCGTCCTTTACCTCGACCCCGTCGGCAATGAGCAGTCTTTCCTGCGCGCCTTTGCCGCCGAAGGCAAACTCTCCCGAAAGCTCTCCTTTCGCGTTTACGACACGAAAGCAGGGAATCCCTTGCGGATCGGGATTTTTGTGCAAGGCGTTTCCGACAGCCCTCGCCATCTTTCTATCTCCTGCCAGCTCTGCTACCTGCCCATAGGTCGCGACCTGCCCCTTTGGTATCCTTTTTACTGCTTCATAGATGCGTCTCGAGGGCGTGTCGGCAATCCTGCGGTAACTTTCGTCTATATGTGCTTTTATCTGCTCAAGCCCTAGCGTTCCGTCGAGCAGTATCGTCAGCCAATGCAGCTTATTCATATGATACGCAGGCATATAGCCCTTTGTATCCGCAAGCAGCATTATCATATCGGAGTCGGCCTTTACATTTAAAATATTTACAGTGCCCTCGCCTTCAAGCCCCAAACGTCTCCTTTCGACATTGAGTATGAGCGCGAACCATTTACCGCTGTATTCTTCGGAAAAAGTCTCATTCATCGGATATTTAGCCCATTTACAAATCGGCTTAACCTTGTATTTTTCGTATATATACTTTTCTATCAGTACTTTTTGATCCATTTCCACTTCAGAATACAGTTCGGGCAGCGGTTTCCCGCTGCCCCGCACTGATTTATCTTAAAATTCCCTCATAGCAAAGCTGTTCTCTTTCAGAACCACTGCTCCTTCTTAGAGATGAAGCACCCTATCCTTTATCTCCTGCGTCCTTCCTTGGTTCCAGTACTGCGTCCCTATATATCCGCAGGTTCTTCTCGCGACGTTCATCTTGCTCTGGTCCCGGTTGTGGCAGGAAGGACATTCCCAGACAAGCTTGCCGCTTTCGTCCTGAACGATCTGTATCTCTCCGTCGAATCCGCACTTCTGGCAATAATCGCTCTTGGTATTGAGCTCCGCGTACATTATGTTGTCGTATATGAAGCGCATCACGTTTAAGACAGCATCTATGTTATTCTGCATATCTGGGACTTCAATATAGCTTATCGCTCCGCCCGGCGAAAGCGCCTGGAACTTGCTCTCGAGCGCCAGCTTGGAAAAAGCGTCGATATTTTCCATAACATGCACGTGGTAGGAATTTGTAATATAGTTCTTGTCCGTTACTCCGGGAATGATCCCAAACCTCTTTTGTAGACATTTAGCGAATTTATAGGTCGTAGATTCGAGCGGCGTCCCGTAGATCGAATAGTCGATCTTTTCCTCTTTCTTCCATTTCGCACAGGCGTCATTGAGGGTCTTCATGACCTTGAGTCCGAATTCCTCGCCCTCCGGCTCGGTGAGCTTCTTGCCTATTATGCCGTATACACATTCCCAAAGCCCCGCGTAGCCGAGCGAGATCGTAGAGTAACCGTTGTGCAGAAGCTTGTCTATCGTCTCACCGCTCTTAAGACGGGCGAGCGCGCCGTACTGCCAAAGTATCGGGGCGGCGTCGGAAAGCGTCCCCGTAAGACGCTCATGCCTGCACTGAAGCGCACGGTGGCAGAGCTCTAGGCGTTCTTCCAATATCTCCCAGAACCTGTCCACATTCTTGTTTGCGCTGCAAGCCACATCAACGAGGTTCAGCGTAACAACGCCCTGATTAAAGCGGCCGTAATATTTCGGCTTTCCGTTTTCATCCACATAAGGCGTAAGGAATGATCTGCATCCCATACAGGTATAGCAATGGCCCTCGCCGTTTTTATCCTTTTTAAGCTGCAGCATTATCTTTTCAGATATATAATCCGGAACCATACGTCTCGCCGTGCATTTCGCAGCAAGCTCAGTGAGGTAATAATACTTTGATCCCGGCTCCACATTGTCCTCTTCAAGCACGTATACCAGCTTCGGGAACGCGGGTGTGACAAATACGCCCGCCTCATTCTTTACACCCTGATAACGCTGACGCAGCACCTCTTCTATTATGACTGAAAGATCTTTCTTCTCCTGCTCGGAACGTGCTTCGTTGAGGTACATAAAGAAAGTTATAAACGGAGCCTGGCCGTTTGTCGTCATCAGTGTTACTACCTGGTACTGCAGGGTCTGTACTCCCTTTTCTATCTCCCTGCGGAGCCTTGTCTCAACGATGCTCGAAATAACTTCTTCGTCCGGAAAACTGTTAAGCATCTCAAGCTCTTCACCGACTTCCTTACGTATCTTTTCCCTCGATACCTGAACGAAGGGTGCAAGATGGGTAAGAGATATGCTCTGCCCGCCGTATTGACTGCTGGCGACCTGCGCGATTATCTGCGTCGCGATATTGCAGGCCGTCGAAAAACTGTGCGGCTTTTCTATAAGCGTCTCGCTTATAACGGTGCCATTTTGAAGCATATCCTCGAGGTCCACGAGATCGCAGTTGTGCATGTGCTGAGCGAAATAATCCGAATCGTGGAAATGGATTATACCTTCCCTATCCGCCTCTACGATATCGGGCGGCAAAAGTATCCTAGTCGTAAGGTCGCGGCTTACCTCGCCCGCCATATAATCTCTTTGAACGCTGTTTACCGTCGGATTCTTATTTGAGTTCTCCTGTTTTACTTCCTCGTTATTGCACTCGATAAGGGTCAGTATCTTATTGTCTGTGCTGTTTGCTTTCCTGACCAAGGAACGCTGGAAGCGATAACGAACATAGCGACGCGCGATCTCAAAGGCTCCC
>CAYXUB010000043.1:0-9193 GCA_964468385.1 uncultured Lachnospiraceae bacterium | reverse complement strand
CGGCCTGCTGCTCCACCGACATGTTTTTATGTATCATGCCTATGCCGCCCTGCCTCGCCATGGCTATAGCCATACGATGTTCGGTAACGGTATCCATACTCGCGCTCATAAGCGGTATGTTTAACTTTATCGTCTTAGTCAGATAAGTGGAAATATCCACCATATTCGGCGTGACATCTGAATACTGCGGTATCAGCAACACGTCATCAAAAGTGATTCCTTCGCCTATAATCTTTCCCATTATTCCCTCCTGAGCAAATATTCCTATTGTTAACAAATATTATCCCGATTATAAAGCAAAACGCAGGAGTTCGCAACACGTAGCGATTACGCAGTTTTTCATTAAAGTGGGATTATATATGCATTTCTCATTTTAGTTACTTGACATATTCTTTTGAGTATATTAACATTCTCCTGTCGACATTATTCACTTCTTTTTCATTTCTTTTGAGGTCTTTTTATGTTCTGCCGAGTCCTTTCTTCTTCCATATACGCCATGTCTTGCGAACCCGTTTATATCGAGCTCGACGTTTCGGCCGGGATGCCCGTATTTATCATGATAGGCTCTGTTTCCGCAAAAGTGCGCGAAACTCAGGACCGTGTCCGCACAGCGCTACACAATATGAACATTTTCCTTCCCCCTAAACGTATAACCGTAAATTTTTCCCCCGGAGACATAAAAAAAGACGGTACCCGCTTTGACCTCCCCGTCGCCTCAGCCCTTCTTATCGCGCTCGGTCACATAACGGAAAAAGCTCTTTCAGACTGTATGGTCGTCGGTGAACTCCACCTTAACGGTGAGACGGAAGGCGTCCCCGGCATACTCCCAAGCGTAATGGCGGCAAAGGCAATAGGCGCAAAAAAATGTATAGTTCCATACGAAAACGCAGCCGAGGCATCAAATGTTGAAGGAATGACCATCATAGGTATAAAACGACTTTCTGAGCTTATTGACTATTGTTCTTCTTCGGAGAAAGAAACTTATACATATCATACGAAACCGCGCGATAAAGCTCTTAAAAGCGAGCCTGATTTCAAAGACATTCGCGGACAAGAAGGCGTCAAGCGCGCCGCGGTAATAGCCGCTGCCGGTTTTCACAACATACTGATGTACGGGCCTCCCGGCTCCGGGAAATCCATGGCCGCCAAAAGACTCCCCTCGATAATGCCCCCTCTTACATCGAGCGAGCGGCTCGAAGTATCCCGTATATACAGTATTGCCGGTCTTTTAAACGAAGACACTCCTCTTATAACCAGCAGGCCCTTCCGTTCCCCTCACTTCTCCCTTTCCCCTCAGGCGCTCTGTGGTGGAGGCCGCATTCCGAAACCGGGCGAGATCACTCTTGCGCACAAAGGCGTTCTTTTCATAGACGAACTCCCGGAAATGAATATCCGCACGCTCGAACAACTGCGTGCTCCCATTGAAGATCGCACGGTACTCATATCAAGAGCCGAAGGACGGTTCTGCTTTCCCTCGGATTTCCTCTTTGCTTCTGCTATGAACCCCTGCCCTTGCGGCTATTATCCCGATATGAACAGATGCACCTGCACACGTCAGGCGGTGAACAACTATGTTTCGAGACTGAGCCGTCCGATAATGGATCGCATCGATATAAGGATAAGTGTACCTGCCACTTCATACGAGGATCTTATCTCGGAAGGCGAAAATGAAACAGACAGCGCAAGCATGCGCGCTCAAGTCATAAAGGCCTTCGAGATACAAAAAGAAAGATACAAATCAAAGGGAGTATGCTTCAATAGCAGGCTCTCCTCCTCCGATATCGAAAAATATTGTGTCGTTTCCGAAGAAGGCCGCCGACTCTTAAGAAACATGTTCTCAAAACTCGCTCTAAGCGCAAGAACATACCACAAGATATTAAAGCTTTCAAGGACGATAGCCGATCTCGACAATTCCGAATATATAACGGAAGCGCATATAAGCGAGGCGGCTATATTCAGAAATCAAGGATAAAGGAATGAATTACAATGAATAATAAATACGATTATAGAGTGCTGAAAAAGAGCGACAACTCTTTCCCGGAAAAGCTTAAGCGTCTTTTTGACTGTCCAGTTTCGATTTTCGTAAAGGGCACTTTGCCCTCTCCTTCTAAAAAGACGGTGGCTATCGTAGGCGCCCGCATGTGCAGCGTCTATGGAAGCCAAACCGCAAAAAACTTTGCAAGAGAACTGGCTGAAAACGGAGTCCAGATAATAAGCGGTCTCGCCTATGGCATAGACACCTGCGCGCATGAAGGCTGTCTTGAGGCCGGCGGAGATACCTTTGCCGTCTTGGGCTGCGGCATAGACCTCGTCTACCCTCCATCGAACACCTTTCTCTATGAAAAAATCCTTTCCTCCGGAGGCGGGATAATCAGCGAATTTGAGCCCGGCTCTCCTCCAATGCCGTACCATTTTCCGATACGTAACAGAATAATAAGTGTACTTTCTGATGCGGTGCTCATAGTAGAAGCAAAGGAAAAAAGCGGCTCACTGATCACAGCTTCTTATGCCTTAGAACAAGGCGTTCAGGTTTATGCCGTCCCGGGCAGAATAAACGACAAAAACTCTGCCGGTACAAACGAACTTATATGGCAGGGGGCTTCCCCCGCACTTTCCCCGAAACAACTACTTTCCGACCTCGGTATCGATACAAAAAGCAAAAAAGAACAATGCAGTGAAGAAAGCTATGAAAAAGACGAAGAAAGGATATTAAAAATCCTATCTTCGTCTCAAATTCTTTCCCTTGACGACATATGCCGTATATCAAAGTTAAATGTGCAATACGTCTCACAACTGCTTTTGCTTCTTGAACTCAAAGGTCGAGTGTATTCCCCTACCCCCGGCTCATATACCGGAACCTACTGTTGAGCCGCGTATCACGAGCTCGGGACTCAACACCCTTTCCGTTTTACTCTCCGTTTCCCCGCATAGCTTTTCGAGGAGAAACTCTGCGGCCATGTTTCCCAAAAGCTCGTCGGGCTGGGCTATCGTCGTAAGTCCAAGCTCACCGGCCATTGCTATAGCCGTATTGCCGTAGCCTGCGACCGCTATATCTTCCGGTATAGAATAACCGTTTGAAAACAGGTAATACATAATATTTGTCGCCATCGCATCATCATAACATATTATGCCGTCGCACTGATAAGAACGCAATATCTCTTCGAGTGCCAACGTCGGCTTTTTTATTCTTTCCTCAAGGTGGTACCAGACGACGAGCTCCGGTCTATATGGTATGCCGGCTTCCTGAAGGGCTTTAACATAACCTCTGTGCCTTTCTAGTCCGCGCTTACTGTCGGCCCTGAATACTCCCACTATATTATCTCCGACAGTCGCTATCATATGACGGGTGATCATGTATCCGCCCTTACTGTCGTCAACTATAACACGCTCTTTATCGCTCATTTGAGGATAAGTCGTCCTTATGAAAATATATGGTATGCCTCGTTTGTCAAGCTCCTCATACAGACGCATATGTCTACACATTATCTGACTTTCGCTCGGTTCTATTATGAAGCCCGACACCCCGGACGCTCCCAGCGCTTTTATAAGCTTTTCTTCTCTAGACTGTGAATTGCCAGGATCCTTGCAGATAAAGTCGTAACCGTTTGCGTCGAGTACTGCCTCAATTCCACGCAGCACCTTTTGGACAGGAGAAGTACCTATGCCGGTTGTTATCACTCCTATTGTTTTTTCGGCAGGCCTGAACTTTCTCGCTCTGAGGACATAAGTGCCTTTTCCCCCAAAAGAGACGAGAATACGTTCCTTGATTAATTTTTTTATAACAGCCCTGACCTCTCTTGGGGTAATCCGTAAGCTTTTACAGATCTGTTCAACCGACAAGAGCCGCTCATCTAGGGTCAATTCCCCCGCTTCTATCTTCTGCCTGAGCATTTCTTCAAAGGCTTTCATTTTTTTACGGTTCAACCACAACTTCATTTTTTCACCAATTCATGTAGTTTTTACCGCCGCCCTCAACACATCCCCCTCCTCGGGCATAACGGAAAATTCAACGTGTATTTCCTGCTTGGCATGCGGCGCGGAAGGCTGTTTTTTTCCTTCGGCGTCATATATTCCGTCGACAACTGTTTCAATATCCCTGCCGTCCGGCTTCATTATCTCTATAGTATCACCCTCGCAAAACTTATTCTTCTGTATGAGTACGGCACGCCCGTCTCGGTCTGTCCCATTAACAATGCCGAGAAATACTGCTTCCCTACGATAAGCGCTGTTGTCATATATATGATCTTCGGAAGTCGGCTTTCCAAAGAAAAAACCCGTTGTGAATCCTCTATAAGTGCAATTTGCTATCTGTTCCTTGTACCACGGCAGCTTGCTCTCATATTCTTCCCTTGAATACAAAGCATCGTCTATTGCCTTTCTATAAGTACGGGCAACCGTCGCCACATATAAGGCATTCTTCATACGCCCTTCAACCTTAAAACTGTCTATCCCCGCGTCTATCAACTCCGGGATATATTCTATCATACACAAATCCTTTGAATTAAATATATACGTGCCCCTGTCGTCCTCATTAAGCGAAAAAAATTCTCCCGGTCTTTCTTCTTCCATAAGGTAATATTTCCATCTGCAAGGATGTGTACACTCTCCCGCATTAGCATCGCGCCCGGTCATAAAGTTAGACAACAAACACCTGCCCGAATAAGATATGCACATTGAACCGTGTATGAAAGTTTCAATCTCCATTTCTTTCGGTATGCGTTCTCTTATTTGTCCTATCTCTGAAAGCGAAAGCTCTCTGGCAGTCACTATCCTCTTTGCCTTAAGCCTATGCCAAAAAAGCGCAGAGGCATAGTTGGTATTATTTGCCTGAGTGCTTATGTGCCTATCTATATCGGGACACTCGTTAAGAGCAATATCGTATACACCCGGATCAGATATTATAAGCGCATCTGGCTTAAGCCTTGAAATACGCTTGAAATACGCCCGGATCGGAGAGATGTCTTCGTTGTGAGCAAAAATATTTGCGGCCACATATACTTTCTTGCCATGTTCGTGGGCAAAACAGATTCCTTCCGCCATTTCATCTTCCGAAAAATTCTCCGCCTTGGCCCGCAGTCCGAAATCCGCTCCGCCTATATATACTGCATCGGCTCCATATCTTACAGCCGTTTTAAGCGCCGAAAGCCCTCCCGCCGGAATGAGCAGCTCTGGCGTTTTTTTTCTCATTTCTCTTCTCTCCTTTTTACACACGACCAAGCATATCAAAGTTTAACGCTTAATGCTACCCCGTCTCCTAACGGAAGCAAGGATGTAGAAAGAGAATCGTCATGTTTTAAAGCGAATATATATTCCCTCATCCTTTTATGAATGGTGCGGTTGCGCCTTTCTATCAAAAAACGGGATTCGAGGATCTCCCCGTCCTGAAAAATATTGTCGGAAACGAGAGCACCTCCTTTTGAAAGCAGTCTCTTTACATTGGGGAAAAAATTCAAGTATTGCCCCTTTGCCGCATCCATGAATATAAGATCATACTCTCCCTTAAGGCCGGGGAGTAAATCCGCGGCATCTCCTTCAATCAGAGTTATGCGCTTATCAAAGCCCGCGTCCGATATGTTCTTCTTTGCTAATGCCGCTCTTTTTTCATTGTTCTCTATAGTAGTTACCATACAGTGCGAAGGAGCATAAGAGGCCATCAAAACCGCCGAAAATCCGACACCTGCGCCAACCTCTAATATTCGTCCCGGCTTTAGTAGATAAATAAGGGTCCTTAAAAAGCTCTGTGTCTCACGCCTTACGACCGGAATATTGTCCTCCCTTGCCTTTTTGTATAAAGATTCGAGGAATTCCAAATGCTCGGTCTCCATGGAATTGATAAAGGCCGCATACCTCTCCAACTCCGCCATCACTCTTCCTCTTGCTCTGTGCAAATGATCTGTAAAATCTCGTCCACCGTAAGTGATGTATTAAGCGTATAAGTTCCGGGGATATAGCTATCATGCAGCCCCGATAGCCTGTCTTGTATCAGAAAGGCTCCTATCGATTCATCTATAACGCCCTCTTCTATTAAAAGCTCTCCTATGTCGGAAGCCGTCATATTTCCGGTTATTGTTATTGTGATCTCAACTGCGTCAGAAGCTGAATCAATCGCCTCATAGCTCGTAGATTCATAACCGAGATAATATACGGAACGAGCCAAAAATATCACCACAAAGATGAGCAGCAGTACAGCAAGCCCAAAGATAGCCATTTTAAATATACTAAGCACCGTACCGTAGGCCTTACTATAATTTTGCTTTTTTTCTCCCGGCATATTCATATCGTTATATCTCCATGATGACAGGCAAGATCATCGGGCGTCTTTGAGTATTTTTCCATACATAAGAACCAAGTGTCTCTCTTATTACATTCTTTATCTTGTTCCAGTCTACATTCTTGCATTTCAGGCATTCATATAGTGCATCTTCAACTATACGCTGCGCACCGTCAAGTAATTCCTCCGATTCCTTTATATACACAAAACCTCTCGAAATTATCTCGGGCCCTGAAAGAATACGGTTTGTCTCCCCCTCAAGCGCAAGAATGACAACGATTATCCCGTTTTCCGAAAGCGTCTGTCTGTCTTTTAGGACTACGTTTCCGACGTCTCCTATCCCGAGCCCGTCAACCATAACACGCCCCGCCTGAACCTTATCGACAACTTCTGCATGATCATAGTTGAGCTTAAGGACATCTCCCGACTGCAGTATGAATATATCCTCAGAGGGAATGCCTATACTTTCCACGATATGCTGCTGGGCGATAAGATGGTGATAGTCCCCATGTATAGGTATTGCGTATTTAGGTTTCGTAAGCGCATATATGAGCTTTATTTCCTCTTCCCTCGCATGTCCGGAAACATGTGTATCATGGAATATCACGTCCGCCCCTTTTGCCGAGAGCTCATTAATGACTTTATATACCGCTTTTTCATTTCCGGGTATCGGATTAGAGCTGAATACTATCGTATCACCGGGCTTTATATGTATTTTTTTGTGTAAATCTGCGGCAATACGTGAAATCGCAGCCATAGACTCACCTTGACTCCCGGTCGTGACCAGCACAAGCTGTTCGTCCGTATAATTGTTCATATGATCAATATCAATGACAGTATTTTCAGGTATCTGAACATAGCCAAGCTCAGTTGCCGTAGTTAAGAAATTTATCATGCTACGCCCCTCAACTATGACCTTTCTTCCATATTTGCGAGCCGTATTTATGACCTGCTGTACCCTATCCACATTTGAGGCGAAGGTGGATACGATAATACGGGAGTTAGTATGTTCTGCAAAAATTGAATCAAAGGTTTTTCCTACTGTGCGCTCCGACATAGTAAAACCGCTGTGTACTGCGTTCGTACTATCACACATGAGTGCGAGCACACCCTTTTTCCCCAATTCAGCGAACCTTTGCAAATCTATCATGTCCCCGAATACAGGCGTATAGTCTACCTTAAAATCGCCCGTATGTACCACTGTCCCCGCCGGCGAATAGATTGCAAGTGCAGCAGCATCTTGTATGCTGTGATTTGTCTTTATAAATTCGATTCGAAAATCGCCGAGGCTTATTATCTGCCCAAAAGAGGTAGTCTTTCTGCGAACTATGTTGAGCATATTATGCTCCTCGAGCTTGTGGCAGATAAGCCCCATAGTAAGCTTTGTAGCATAAATCGGCGCGTTTATGTCCTTTAAAACATAGGGAAGCGCACCGATATGGTCTTCATGTCCGTGCGTAATTATAAAGCCCTTGACTTTTTCCTTGTTTTCTTTTAGATAGGTCACATCTGGTATGACAAGATCAATACCGAGCATATCGTTTTCGGGAAAAGACAGACCGCAATCTACGATAACAATACTGTCCTCGAACTCAAAAGCCGTTATGTTCATGCCTATACTCTCAAGCCCACCCAAAGGAATGATCTTCAAGCTTCCTCTGTATTCTTTTTTCAATTTTTTCCTCCGTTTATCTACCGGATCAGATCGATGTCGTCTATCATTCGACTAAATAGCTCCGCGACCGCGTCAGACTCCGTTTCATCTTCCACAAAGACATACCTGGCATCTTCTTCGCCCTCACCCGATATGTCCTTTAAAATATAGGCGTTCGCCTCGTCGCCCTTTGAATCCGAAACGAGAATATAGCTGATACCGTTTACCCTTGTTTCTTCTTCTATATAAAAGGTAAGCTCTTCTCCTTCGTCAGTCCGCATTATTATGCTGTTGTCCATCGACCCTTATCTCCGTTTTTATTTTTATACGTTGTCCAAATAGTCCTGGAGAATGATTGCCGCAGCTATCTTATCAACATGCTGCTTCATATCCTGCCTCTTTACTCCAGCTTCCTTTAGGATTTCCTCCGCCTCTATAGTAGTAAGTCTTTCGTCCCAAGTTACAACACTAAGACCGGTACGCTTCTCCAACATCTCTTTAAATTCGAGAGATTTTCGCGCCCGGTCCGACATATCTCCGTTCATATTCAGCGGAAGCCCCAAAACTATAAGTTCAACCCCATACTCGTCTGAAATCTGTTTTATCCTTGCAAGAGTACGGCGAAGCTTATTTTCCGAAGTCCGGTGTATCGTCTCAACCACCTGAGCCGTAATCCCGAGGGCATCGCTCACCGCCACTCCAACCGTTCTGCTCCCATAGTCAAGACCTAATATTCGTTTCAATCCTGACTTTCCTTCCAAGCCTCGTTTTTTATATATTCTCTTAACAGTTCCTCGACAAGCTCATCACGCTCAACCTTCATTATCATACTCCGAGCTCCATTATAACTTGTAATATATGTCGGATCTCCCGACATTATGTACCCGACTATCTGACTGACCGGATTGTAGCCTTTTTCCTTCATTGCTGCATAAACAAATTCCAGCACCGTCTTTGCCGAAAATTCCGATTCTGTTACGAAATTAAAAAACTGGGTATTATTTATATTTGCCATTCTTCTCCGATCCTTAATGAAGCTACTGCAACCGCTCTTATGAAAGCACTGCTAAAGCGCCATTATATAAGCCACATTTTTCTTCAAGATCATCATGGTAATTATAATAAAAGAATATAAATATTGCAAGAAAATGGGCACTCTACAATATAAAAATAATGGGGACTCTACTATATAAAAATAAGGTTTTGAGGCACCCAAATCTTACCTGACAAAATAATTGACTTGAAACTTGTCTGTAAGTATAATATGG
>CAYXUB010000042.1:0-9263 GCA_964468385.1 uncultured Lachnospiraceae bacterium | reverse complement strand
GAGCGTTTGCCGTGGATATACCAAAGGATAAAGCCGGCAGCTGCTGCGAAGGCTATGAGGACGATCATGATCACGCAATGGAGGAAATAGCCGTCAGGCAGTATGGTTATTACCGGATCAAAGGCGCTGTCGAAAATCCAGTAATCATTGTCGAACATCAGCTTGTGGAAAAAAACGAAAAAAGAATCCCATGAAACAGCGGCCATGAGTCCCACTGCCGCAGGAAGGGCAAGAGTAAAGACAGCTGTCCACAGCCTGTAAGCGTAAAGTTTTTTGCGAAAAGTGTATACAAGTGCAAAAACAGTTACCGCGCCGCAGAATATCGCCATATATTCAATGGCAAAAAAGATGTCTCTTACCTCCTCGAAATGTTTACGTCCGCTTTCCGACATCGTAAGTGTCGGAAACTCAAGCACGTCGGGGCCGCCCAGATTATTGTAGTCGATCATGGCTTGATAGTTGGCAAGGATTTCGTCTTTATCCATACCGGTATTTTCGACGAGATTATAATTATATATATCCGCCTCATACAACAAACGACAGTTGAGTGTTATTATAACGGCGGCGCAGATTATAAATATAGCGGACACGAGTCCGAGTAAGATGCAAATTAGTTTTTTCATGCCTTTTATATTAGCACAAAAAGCATAGCTCAAAAAGTGAAAAGTCACAGGGTTCTTTTTTTTAAAGCAAAGCTTGCTTTTTAGATTTTCGTATGCTAATATCATATGGTGTCAGCGCCGAAAACGGTACGTGCCGATGTGGCTCAATTGGCAGAGCAGCTGATTTGTAATCAGCAGGTTAACGGTTCGAGTCCGTTCATCGGCTTAGCGTGGACCCTTAGCTCAGTTGGTTAGAGCAACCGGCTCATAACCGGTCGGTCCTGGGTTCGAGTCCCCGAGGGTCCATTTAATAAAAGTTAAAGCGAAAAGGGTCACAGGAGACTATCCTGCCGACCCGATTTTAATATTATTGAGAAATTAAGAGGAATATATGAAAAGTAACTACACTATTATAGTTCGGATTCTTGCCGCAATATATCTTATATATCTCGGATACAGTATTATAAAAGATCTTTTAGCCGAAAGCGAAGCGCCCGATAATCAGTTGCTTTTTATTATTGTCAGCATTGCCTTTATCATTTTAGGAATTTTGCTTATCGTAAGTGTTATTAGAAATAGGAGCAAAGACACGGAGGAAGAAGACGCTGAGAGCGATCAGGAAGCGAGCGTAGAACCGAATATGGCGGAAGGAAGCTCCGAAGGAGATGAAAGTGCTAAGGCTGAAGAGCCCGAAGCTGTGCAGGAAGATGAGTTTAGGACAATGACGATCGCCGAGAGAATAAGAAGACTATCAGAGGAATCTGATGAGGAAGATGAAGACGAATAACGCAAATCAGTAAAGCGCACCAAACAAGGTGCGCCTTTTATTGTACGATAGGAAAATTCACTTCCTCGTATAAAAAGGATATATCAGATTAATATCTCATTTTCGCCCGCCTCTTTAAAATCATAAATGCGGCAAGCACTGCTATCACAGAACCAAGGGCTATCCAAAGGCCGGTCGGTACGTTGTGTATGTTAAAACAGCGGACATTTATCCACATATCGTTTATTGCTTCGTTTGTTTCCGAATCAAAGCAAATCATTATCGCAGCGCGAGAAATGGAATCGAGCGTCGGATACTGGGCGGTTAGCTGGCGGCCTATCTGCTCCAACGGCACAGTCAGTGTATATTCGTCATCGTTCGCTGTACTGTCCGTATCACCTGTAAAGAAATATGCGAGCGAGTATTCAGTCGTTTCCGTTTCATCTTCTTCGGCTCCGTAGCACCATTCGGCATATTCATAGATCCTGCCATCCTCGGGAGCCGCTATAAAAGAGGTATAGCCAATATAGTACATATTCCTTATTGCATTGTCGGGCCGGGAGCAGAAATTTATAAAGGCCTCTGCCGCATGCTGTTTGGCCTCATCGTCTCCGATGCCGCTCTTAAGCATGACCCAGCCGTCGAAATAGATATTAGTGGCTTCCTTCGGTACCGCGAAGTTCAGGATATAGCCGTCTTCTTCGGCAAGGTCGAGGGTATAAACCGCGTCTCCGGACCATTGATAGTTCGCGACGACCTTTCCCGTTATCATGTCCGCCTTTCCCGAGTCGGTCTCGAAAGAGTAAGCATTGTCCTTTACCGATTGGAGATAGGCTTGCGCGAGGGCTATCGTCTCCGCGGAGGTGTCGTTCATCTCGTCCTCAAGGTTTTGCAAATAGTCGGGATCGTTGATAAACTCTTCACTTGTCAGAAGCTCGGATTTTATCGCGCCGACCGCGGCAAAGTAAGAATCTCGGACATTATCCTTTACGGTTATACGGCGTTGGTATTTAGAATCATTCAAAATGGTCCATGTAGACGCCTCATCTTCGCTTATGACCTCCGGATTATAGACGATGCCGGTTATCCCCCACATATAGCCTGCCATATATTTACTCCAAGTCTCGCCGTCTATCTCCTGAGAATCAAGTATGTCCTGAAGATAGGGGGACACGCCGTTTATATAGTAATTATATTCATCAGAGGTATCAAAAAACGCATCAGAAAGAGGAACGAGAGCGTCTTCTGTCATGAGCTTCATTACCATATATTCCGAAGGGCATATGAGGTCGTACACGTCGCCGAGGGTGAGCATGTTATAGAGATCCTCGTTGGTGCCGAAGGTAGAGTAGACAACTTCTACATTTATCCCATAGGTTTCGTAGTACCAAACTTCAAAATCCTCTATCAGGGACTGTTCACCGAATATGTCGCCGCTTTCAAGATCTATGACTTCGTCCTCATCCCAGTCCCCTAAGTCGATGTATTCTTCCCAGTTGCAGATGCGAAGAGTTACGGTCTCGTCTTGAGTTTCCTGTGCAGATACGCTTTTCGTAAATACTGAAGTAAGGGCCAACAGACCGACTGCGGCGCATGGTATCAGAAAGAGAAATTTTTTCATATGCGCCTCCCTTCTGCCTTGACGGCAGGTGTGCGCTTTTTGGCGCCTGCATTCATAAACACGACTACAAGTATGACAATGACGAATATGACGGTGGAAAGTGCCCAGAGCGCCGTCTTAATATCTGTCTGCGATCCCTTTGTGGCATTGACCACGTAGGTGCTTATCGTATCGAAGGTCGTCGGCTTGGTATAAGTAGTTATAAAATAGTCGTCAAGAGAAAGCGTTATCGAGATGACAAAGCCCGATATTATTCCCGGTAATATCTGAGGGACGACGATCTTTGCAAGTGCCGTGCGCGGTGTTGCGCCAAGGTCTAGGGCCGCCTCGTATATGGAAGGATCCATCTGTTTTAATTTAGGGATTACGGAAAGATAGACAAAAGGCGAACACAGAGCGGCATGTCCGGCCAAGAGCGGAACATAGGTATCCTTGCTTACTCCGAATACGATGACAAGCAGGATACACATGGAAAAGCCGGTAACGACGTCGGCGTTTACGATGGGGACCTGATTAAGAGAGTCCATAACGGAACGCATTCGTCTGCCCGAATAAAAGGAGCCGAGAGCGCCAAGTGTTCCGAGAATGGTTGCTATCGTTGCCGCCAGAAGCGCGAGAACAACGGTTCCGATTATCATGTCGGTAAGCTCTTCCGTTGTAAACAGAGTTATATAGTTTTCAAGAGAAAAGCCGCTGATCGTGCCTATGTTTTCGGAGGTGGAGAAGCTGTATACGGCGAGAACGATTATCGGTGCGTATAAGAAGGCGAGCACTAGCAAGATGAATAAAGTTCTAGATGTTTTTTTGATCATAGAAGCGCCCCCTTCCTTTGTTCGGGTTCGTCCTCGTTGTTTTTGGAAAACAGCGTAAACAGACAAATTATAGCCAAAAGTATCAATGCTATCATCGAGCCATCATTCCAGTTATATGCAGAGAAGTAGTTCCCGACGAGGCTTCCCATGATGTAAGTACTGTTATAGAGCATATCAGGAACTACGTAGTTCGTCATTGAAGGAAGAAAGACCATCACAACGCCGCTTATCACTCCCGGCATTGAAAGGGGCAGGGTGACGCTGAAAAAAGCACCCGCATCGGTGGCTCCGAGGTCCCTTGCCGCCTCCAAAACAGACGGGTCGAGTTTTGATATCGTATTATATATAGGGAGGATCATAAACGGTAAAAAATCATATGTCATACCGAGCACCGTATTTAAGAAGGGATACAGTGCAAGATTTCCCTCTATCATACTCAAGACCTCCTTAAGAGCAGTGAGCCGAAGCGAGAAATTTATCCACATAGGGGCTATAAAAAGCATAAGTATAGCGGCCTTGCGGTTTATGTTGCTGCGTGCTAAGAAATATGCCGCCGGATAGGCTATAAAAAGGCAGAGCGCAGTAGAGACAATAGCTATTGCAAGGCTATAAAAAAGTGTTCCAAGTGTATTCGGATTAGTAAAAAAACCGATGAGGTTGTTGAGTGTAAATGCTCCGTTTGAGTCAGTGAAGGCATAATAAAAAAGCACTATAAGCGGAGCGGCCACGAATATGAGCATGAACAGCAGATAAGGGATGCCCAGACTTTTTCTTGAAAAATGAAATACGGACATAGTTAACTCCTATTTTTTAAAGGTAAAATTCATTTTGTCAACGGGCATGATAAGCCCAACGTTGTCGTCCATGTTCCAGAGGTATTCATCGTTTACAATAAAATCCTGTCCGTAATCGGTCTTGACGACATAGCTGTAATGGTCGCCCTTGTATATAAGATCCGAGATATAGCCTTCGACGAGACCTTTTTCTTTTTCGTCGGTCAGAACGATGTCGTCCGGTTGTATGGTTATCAGGATCTTTACTTTTGAGGGATCTATCGGCTCGCCCGAAGCATCGACAAGACCGTATTCCGTGTGTCGGCTCCCTTTTATAATGTGGGTAACGCTCGTGTCTATTGTTTTGCCGTTATATTCCAAGTGGAAATCCTTTGTAATATCCGCGAAAAATCGGTTCGTGTCGTCTTCGGCGATCATTATATGGATGTCTTCGGGGTCGATAGTCATGCCGACGGTCTCCCCAATAACAGCCGGATCAACACTTTGTATGACGATCTCATTTCGACCCGACTGAACGGTTATCTCATAATGGATGCCCTTAAACGTAACGGAAGAGACCACTCCTTTTATTATGCCCTCGGAAGGAGGAGTGATATTTATATCTTCAGGGCGTAGCACGGCGCTTATATGCGTTCCGACTTCAATATCGTCGATACATTTGAACGAGGCGCCGCAAAAACGCGCAGTCAGCTTAGCGGTCATAATCCCGTTAAAAATATTGCTTTCGCCTATAAAATCGGCTACGAAGGCATTTTTAGGTTCGTTGTATATATCTTCCGGAGTGCCGCTTTGCTGTATCCTTCCTTCCGACATTACGACGATCTTATCGGACAGGGTAAGAGCCTCCTCTTGATCGTGCGTCACATATATGAAGGTAATGCCGAGTTCCTTGTGCATTGCTTTCAGCTCAAGCTGCATTTCTTTGCGCATTTTGAGGTCGAGTGCGCCCAAAGGTTCGTCAAGCAGAAGTATTTCCGGCTCGTTTATAAGGGCCCTCGCAATAGCGACCCTTTGCTGTTGCCCACCGGAGAGATTTGTTATGCGACGAGCCTCAAAGCCTTCCAAGTCGACAAGCTCCAAAATGCGTTTTACTTTTTTTTCTATCAAGGACTTCTCGGTCTTTTTCTGTTTTAGACCAAAAGATATATTTTCGTATACGTTCATATGCGGAAAAAGCGCATATCTTTGAAAAACGGTGTTTATCGGGCGTTTATTAGGAGGAAGCTCCGTTATATTTTTTCCGTTCAGAAGGATTTCCCCTGAGGTCGGTATATCAAAGCCCGCTATCATTCTAAGAGTAGTTGTCTTTCCACAACCTGAAGGCCCCAAAAAGGTCACAAATTCGCCGCGCTTTATATTAAGATCAAAATCTGAGACGGCGGAAAATCCGTCCTCAAAGGTTTTACATACTTTTTTCATTTCAATGATATAGGGGCTTGGATTTTGCATTCTCTATTTTCTCCAGATGTTTATCTTTATATGTTTAACCATGACATAGCAAGCCGAATGGCTTGCTTTTTCATTACTTATATATAGATAATCTTAGGAAAAGTCAATAGCTTGAGGAGGGTGGCGTGAAAAAATTTTTTCAAGGAATATTTAATAGTCCTTGCGCAAAAAAAAGGTGCAAAAAAGCGGATTTGTGAGTATAATCAAAACAGATATGATGGACCGTAGGAGCCAAAATCATCAGGAGGTTAAAGAAATGAATGAAGTGATAAAAAACATTATGGAGCGGAGAAGTTGCCGTTCTTACAAGCCAGACAAGATCAAAGATGAGGACCTTGATCTCATTTTAGAAGCGGGAGCATGGGCGCCCTCAGGGATGGATAGGCAGGAATCCGTTATGGTGGCAGTACAGGATCCGGAGATGATAAAAAAACTGTCTAAAATGAATGCGGCGGTGTTTGGTATAGATAAAGATCCGTTCTACGGGGCCTCCGTGGTTGTAGTGGTACTTGCCGATCCGACCGTGCCTACTTATATCGAGGACAGTTCTTTAGTCCTTGGGAATATGATGCTTGCTGCAAGATCGCTTGGAATCGCTTCCTGTTGGGTACACAGGGCAAAGGAAATGTTCTCAAGTGAGGAGGGAATGGAGCTCAAAAGACAGTGGGGATTGTCTGATTCCCTCGTTGGAATAGGGCATGTCGTGCTCGGATATCCGGACGGAGGTTTTCCCGAAGCAAACCCGCGCAAAGAAGGACGTATAATAAAAATAAAATAAATCCCGATGACGAAAGGCTGAGCAAGGTGCTTTTCTAAAATGTATCAATTCGGTGTTGCATTTTTAGGCTTGCAATAGTATAATAGCGGACGTGCAAAAAGCGCCCTTAGCTCAGCTGGTAGAGCAGTAGACTCTTAATCTATTTGTCCAGGGTTCGAGTCCCTGAGGGCGTATTCTAAGGCGCCTTGTGACCTAAGTTACAAGGCGCCTCTCTTATTACAAAGATTTAAAGGAGAGCGCAATGAAGCATGGCTTTTTAAAGGTTGCCGCGGGCACGCCTAAGATACAGATTGCAAATTGTTCGGTTAATGCCGCGCTTATAATAGAAGAGATGCGCAAAATGCAGGAAAACAGAGCGAAGATAATGGTTTTTCCCGAACTCTGCATATCGGGGTTTGAATGCAGGGATCTGTTCTGGCAGGAGAGGCTTCTAAAAGAAAGCCTGTCGGCGCTTGAGATGATAGCGAAGTCATCCGCTGAGGCGGACGCGCTCATTTTTGTCGGGCTCCCCATGGAATACGGCGGGAAGCTGTTCAACTGCGCCGCCGCGCTTTCGCGCGGAAAAGTTTTAGGCGTCATTCCTAAGACGTTCATCCCCAACTACAATGAGTTTTACGAGGCAAGGTATTTTTCGTCGGGAGCGGAGGCTTTCGGCACGATAGAGCTCTTCGGAGAGGAGACGCCGTTCGGGACGGATATTATCTTCGCCTGTCGTTCCCTGCCGCGATTAAAGGTCGCTGTGGAGCTGTGCGAGGATCTCTGGACGCCTACGCCGCCGAGCGTTTCCCACGCCCTTGCGGGGGCGACGCTCATAGTCAACCTTTCCGCGAGCGACGAGATGACGGGCAAGGAGGAATACAGGAGAAGCCTCGTATGCTCACAGTCCGCGCGGCTCATCTGCGGATACGTGTATGCGAGCGCGGGAGACGGCGAGTCGACGACCGACCTCGTGTTCTCGGGACACAACATCATATGTGAGAACGGAGTCGTCCTCAAGGAAGCGAGACGCTTTGAAAACGAGACGATATACTCCGAGATCGATATCGACAGGATGGTAAGCGAGCGGCGCCGCATGACGACGTTCCCGTTGCAGGAGTCGGACGGCTACAGGGTCGTTCCGTTCGAACTCGACATCGAGGAGACGGCGCTTACGAGGCGCTTCGACCAGAAGCCGTTCGTGCCGTCAGATAAGGCGGATAGAGAGCGTCGCTGCGACGAGATATTCACCATGCAGGCGATGGGATTAAAGAAAAGGCTCGAGCATACGCGTTGCCAAAACGCAGTCATCGGGATATCCGGCGGGCTTGACTCGACTCTGGCTCTGCTCGTTTGCGCGAGGGCGTTCGACCTTGCGGGAATGGACAGAAAAAACATCACGGCCATTACAATGCCTTGCTTCGGAACCACAAGCAAGACGTATAATAACGCGTGCACTCTTGCGCGTACGATAGGGGCGACGCTGCGAGAAATAGACATAAAGAACGCCGTCAATACACATTTTAGGGACATCGGGCACGATCCGAACGATTGCAATGTCACGTATGAAAACGCTCAGGCGCGCGAACGCACCCAAATACTGATGGACGTCGCCAACGAAAACGGAGGGCTCGTCGTAGGCACGGGAGATCTCTCCGAACTCGCGCTCGGCTGGGCGACATATAACGGCGACCACATGTCGATGTACGCCGTAAACTGTTCCGTGCCGAAGACGCTCGTCCGCCATCTCGTACGCTACTACGCCGACACGTGCAAAGATATCGGGCTTTCCGATATCCTGACCGACGTGCTCGCAACGCCCGTGAGCCCCGAGCTGCTGCCCCCGAAAGACGGCACGATTTCGCAAAAGACCGAGGAGCTCGTGGGGCCGTACGAGCTGCACGATTTCTTTTTATATTATATGCTTCGCGTCTGCTACGAGCCGGATAAGATATTCCGTATCGCAAAAAGAGCGTTCGCCGGCGAGTATGACGACGAAACGATACTCAAATGGCTTGGGACATTCTACCGGAGGTTTTTCTCCCAGCAATTCAAGCGTTCGTGCCTGCCTGACGGGCCGAAGGTCGGTTCGGTCGCGGTGTCTCCGAGAGGAGATTTGAGGATGCCGAGCGACGCCTGCGCGGAGGCGTGGCTTAAGCTTCTTGACAACGCTACGCTAAAGTAGTATTGTCGTATCAGACACATAAAATCGGCATTTTCGGAGGCAATCTCATGTCTGATATAAAAAGAGAAAAAATAGCGGAGGCGCTGTTTTCCCTGTTGGACGGCAGCGGGAGCGAGGTCGTTCTCGATGAAAACGGACAGATACCGGCGGCGGAGATCGTCGGAGCGGGAGGGCTTATCCCTCTTAAGGAGTGGGCGGCAAGGAACGGCATATCTGCCGCGACCGCAAGGCAAAAGGCGGGGCGCGGCGGACGAGGCCGGCCGCGGCGAGGGGACGGGTG
>CAYXUB010000041.1:0-9422 GCA_964468385.1 uncultured Lachnospiraceae bacterium | reverse complement strand
TATTGACAAATACCCTGTGGGGGTATACCATAAAAATACCCCTGTGGGGTATTTAGGAGGTTAAAGATGAAAGAGGAAATTGGAAATAAATGTGAGAGCTGCGCTAAAAAGAACAGAAGCGCAGCAGAAAAAAAGCAGCTTAAGAACAGACTAAGCCGCATCGAGGGACAAATACGTGGCATATCAAATATGCTTGAAAATGATGTGTATTGCATAGACATAATAAATCAAGTGGCGGCAGCCGGCGCGGCTCTAAACAGTTTCAATAAAGAATTATTAGCTTCACATATGAAAAGCTGCGTAACAGAGGACATAAAAAACGGAAGCAATTATAAGATGGACGAGCTTGTAAAGACGATACAGAAACTTATGAAATAAAAGAGGCGGTATTATGAAGAAATACAATGTTACGGGAATGACTTGTGCCGCTTGTCAGGCTCATGTGGAAAAGGCTGTAAGAGCCGTGGAAGGAGTTGAGCGCTGTAACGTAAATCTGCTCACTAATTCCATGCAAGTCGAGGGCACTGCCTCTCCTAAGGACATAATAAAAGCGGTTGAAGATGCCGGTTATGGCGCGTTCCTTCCGGGCGCTGATCAAAGTGCCACGGCTGAGGAAGATATGCAAAAGGATGGCGAAACGCCTAGGATAAGGCGACGCCTCATATGGTCGATTGTTTTTTTGATCCCGCTTATGTATATCTTTATGGAACATATGATGTGGGCTTGGCCCGCGCCAAAATTTTTGGCTGACAGCCATATAAATGCGGCTTTGTTCGAGCTTATCCTGACGGCCATTATAATGATGATAAATAAAAATTTCTTTGTCTCGGGATTTAAAGGGCTGATACATAGGGCTCCGAATATGGATACTCTTGTAGCGCTTGGTTCTATGGCGGGATTTTTGTATAGCACGGTAATACTATTCCTCATGGCTTATTATATTGAAACCGGCAATTCTACCGCTGCGTCGAGCTTCTCACATGATTTCTATTTTGAATCCTCGGCGATGATACTGACGCTGATAACGGTAGGCAAGATGCTCGAAGCCTATTCTAAAGGAAAGACAACCGACGCCCTCAAAGGCCTTATGAAGCTTTCGCCCGATACGGCCGTAGTCATACGTGAGGGAAAAGAGATTACTATCCCTGTAAAGGATTTACAAAAGGGCGATATATTCATAGTAAAACCGGGAGAAAATATCCCTGTTGACGGGGTAGTCGTTTCCGGCAGCAGCGCAGTAAATGAGGCCGCTCTTACGGGAGAGAGTATCCCGGTAGACAAAGAGGTAGGCAGCTTTGTGACCTCGGCGACTACAAATATGTCGGGTTATCTTGAATGCCGCGCGGAAAGGGTAGGAGAGGACACAACTCTTGCAAGGATAATAAGCCTTGTAAGCGACGCATCGGCTACTAAGGCTCCGATCGCAAAGGTAGCCGATAAGGTTTCCGGTGTTTTTGTTCCTACTGTCATCACCATAGCTGCGATCACTTTTATTGTCTGGATGACAGTGGGAGAGAGTTTCGGCTTTTCGATGGCGAGGGCCATATCCGTACTTGTTATCAGCTGCCCCTGTGCCCTTGGTCTTGCCACGCCTGTCGCTATCATGGTCGGAAATGGCAGAGCGGCAAAGGACGGAATCTTGTATAAGACTGCCGCGGCGCTCGAAGCTGCCGGAAAGACACAGGTCGCAGTACTGGATAAGACAGGAACTATTACCGAAGGAAAACCTCAGGTTACAGATATATGTCCCGTAGAAGGTGTATCAAAGGAGGAACTTATCAGTGCCGCATATTCGCTTGAAAGCAAGAGCGAGCATCCGCTTGCAGGGGCCGTGGTAAGATATGCCAAAGATACGGGAGCAAGGCTTTTGGAGACTGATGATTTCGAGATTTTTCCCGGCAACGGACTTCGCGCCGTTATCGCTAATAAGGAATGTTATGGCGGAAATGAAAAATTCATATCAGGAAAAGCGCAGATAAATACCGAGATAAAGGAACGGGCCAATGAGTTCGCCGAGGAAGGAAAGACACCGCTCTTTTTCCTGCTTGACGAAAAGCTTCTCGGAATAATCGCTGTGGCCGATGTGATAAAGCCCGACAGCAAGCGGGCAATAAGCGAGCTTAAGAATATGGGCATAAAGACGGTCATGCTTACGGGAGATAATGTGCGTACCGCTAGGGCAATAGCTTCAAAGGTGGCTGTGGACGACTTTATTGCAGGTGTGATGCCCGATACGAAGGAAAAGGTAGTGTCAGCACTTCAAAAGGGCGGACAGATGGTAGCAATGGTAGGCGACGGGATAAATGATGCCCCTGCTCTTACGAGAGCCGACATAGGCATAGCGATAGGCGCCGGTTCCGATATAGCCATTGATTCGGCCGATGTAGTGCTTATGAAGAGCGATCCCGCCGACATTTCCGCTGCCATAAGGCTTAGCCGAAAGGTTTTGAAAAACATACATGAGAACCTGTTCTGGGCCTTTGCCTATAATACGGTATGTATTCCTGTTGCGTTCGGAGCGTTATATCCTGCCTTCGGCATCGTGCTGAACCCTATGATTGCCGCGGCGGCGATGAGTCTTTCAAGCGTATGCGTTGTTACGAATGCCCTCAGGTTAAACGCGTTCAAAACATACGAAACTAAAGGCGACAGGCCTTTAAGGCATAGAGCTTCTATTAAAGCAATAGAGGAGTTTAAAACAGATATGGAGGAAAGAAAAATGACGAAGACAATAAAAATTGAAGGGATGATGTGCCATAATTGCGAAAATCATGTAAAGAAAGCGCTTGGATCTATCGAGGGGGTTACGGTATCTTCTGTAAGCCATGAAAAGGGTGAGGCGATAGTGGAGATTGCAGCCGATGTGAGCGATGAAAAGCTGAAGGAAGCCATAGTGGAAGAAGGCTATAAAGTGCTTTCTATTTCTTGACAAGTCAAAAATACTCATTTAGGATAGGGTCAGCCACAGGGGGTCGCGCTTTGATGCGTAGCGGATAAAAAAGCTCGGAGGGTGCATGTATATTGCGGTTATAGGAACTGTTTTTGTGGATCATAAGGCCTATCCATATGGGCCTTTTATTCCTGACGGAAGGAATCCGGGGTATGAGCATTACATGCATGGAGGAGTCGGCAGGAACATAGCGGAAAATCTCGCGCATATCGGGCTTGATACACAGCTTGTTTCGCTTGTGGACGAATCGGGAAGCGGAACGGATGTTGTCGAGCGGCTTAAAAAAAACAGGGTTGGCACAAAGTATATACGTCATGTCGATAAAGGCATGGGCAAATGGATCGCTGTCTTTGATGAGCGTGGAGAGGTTGTCGCTTCAATATCCGTGCGTCCGGAACTTGCTTCTATAAGCGATATATTAAAAGAGCAGGGCGATGAGATCATCAAAGATGCCGAAAGCATTATACTCGAAATCGATATAGAAGAAGAGACGTTAAAAACAACCTTTGAACTTGCCAAAAAGTATGAAAAAAGGGTTTTTGCGGCCGTTTCTGTTATGAGCATAGCCCTCGAAAGGCGTAAATATTTCGGGCATCTCCGCGGATTCATATGTAATCTTCAAGAGGCGGAAATGCTTTTTGAGCACGAGCTTTCGAAAATGTCTGTGTCTGAGATAGAAGCATTTATTTCTGAACGGCGTGAAAGTGTCGGGCTTGAGCTTTTGATAGTAACCATGGGAGACAGAGGTGCTGTATATTGCGGGAAGGATGTTAAATCAGGAAGCTGCGTTGCAAAAGAGGTGAATTTAGTTGATTCTACCGGCGCGGGAGACGGTTTTGCCGCGGGAGCTTATGCCGCGATTTCAAGAGGCTTAGATATATCCTCCGCCGTAGAGATTGGCACTAGGACGGCTGCCTTTGTAATAGAGGAAGAGGAAAACGTATGCCCCGATTTCAACGAGGACATATTTGGACTTAATAAATAAAAAATTCGGAGTAGCAGATGGCATATAGGATAGTCAACGGGACGCTGCTTCTATATGAAAACGGCGTCTTTGAAACGAAAAAAGAAGAGCTATATATAAAAGAAGGAAAAATAGAGGCAATAGGCGGCAGGCCTGAAGGCATGGAAAGCTATAAGCTTATAGATGCTTCCGATAAACTTATTATTCCCGGCCTTATAAACATGCATACGCACGTCTATATGAGCATTTTAAGGAACTATGCGGATGACGTGGATTTCTCCGAATGGCTTTTTAAAAGAGTGATGCCCGTCGAGGATAGTCTGCCGGCAGCAGAGGCTTATTGGGCCAATCTTTTGGGTTTTGCCGAAATGCTCCGAAGCGGCACGACTTCTTATGTCGATATGCATATGTACAAATGTATGTCGGGCAAGGCGGCACGGGATTGTGGCATACGTGCATTTATCGGCCGAGGTCTCGTTGGCGATGACTTGTATTCGGACGGTCTTTCTCGTTTTGAGGAGGCGCTTGCCGAGCAGGAAGAGTACGGAAGCGAGCGTATAAAGATAATACTTTCTCCACATGCCATATACAGTGCCTCCGAAAAGCTCTATTCCCAGGTTGCGGAAGAGGCAAAAAAGCGCTCTCTTTTAAAACAGACACATTTATCTGAGAGTGTATCAGAGCTGGAAGACTGCCTTAAAAAGCACAAGCTTACACCGGTCGGCCTATTGAAAAGAGCAGGATTCTTGGACGATGAGACTATACTTGCCCATTGCGTTCAAATGAAAGACGGGGATATAGAAGAGATTGCTAAAAGCGGTGCCTCTGTCGTTACAAATCCGGCGAGCAATGCCAAGCTTGGAAACGGCTTTGCCCCTGTTGCCGAGATGGATAAAGCGGGAGTTAATCTCTGCATCGGAACGGACGGCGCTTCCAGCAATAATACCTTAAATATGTTCCGCGAAATGGGCTTGCTTTCGCTTATACATAAGGGGCTTAAGTGCGATTCCACGGCAGTTCCGGCGCAGTCTGTGCTGCGATATGCCACGGTAAACTCAGCGAAGGCACTCGGCTGCGAGGGGAAACTTGGGATTTTAAAAGAAGGGGCTGCGGCCGATATAGTCTTTATCGATCTAAACTCTCCGTCACTGTTCCCTAACAACAATGTCATATCATCACTTTGTTATTCGGCCACCGGCTCTGAGGTGGCTTCGGTTATGGTCGGAGGGGAATTCTTGCTGCGTGATAAAGAATTACTTACGATAGACTACGACAGGGTATGCTTTGAAGTTAACAGGATAAAGGAAAAGTATTTATAAGGAGGCAATATGAGCATAATAAAAGACGCGTCGCTTGCTCCTTCGGGCAAAAAGAAGATAGAATGGGTAAGGTCGCACATGCCCGCTCTTTCAAACATTGAAAAACGGTTTGAGAAAGAAAAACCTTTTAAAGGACTTAAGATTGCGGTATCCGTGCATCTTGAGGCTAAGACTGCAAACCTAGGCCTAGTATTGTCAAAGGGCGGGGCGGAGGTCTATCTTACAGGCTGCAATCCTCTTTCTACTCAGGATGATGTCGCTGCCGCAGTGGCTTCATACGGTATCGAGACTTTTGGAATATACGGCGTTGATGCAAAAGAATACGAAGACTTGCTTTGCGAGACTCTTAAATGCCATCCCGATCTTATCGTGGATGACGGCGGCGATCTCATAAACCTCTTAGGAGGAAGATGTAAAGAATATGCAGATAAGCTCATAGGCGGCTGTGAAGAAACGACTACCGGTATACTTCGCCTTAAGGCGCGTGAAAGGGAGAATATACTCCCCTGCGCCATGATGGCCGTAAACGATGCAAAGGCGAAGCATTATTACGATAATAAATATGGCACAGGACAATCCGTATGGACGGCGATCATGGACACTACGAATCTTATAGTGGCAGGAAAGACCGTCGTTGTAGCCGGTTATGGCTGGTGCGGAAAAGGTGTCGCTATGCGCGCAAAGGGAATGGGGGCAAATGTCATTGTTACGGAGATCGACCCTTTCAAAGCTCTGGACGCTACCATGGATGGCTTCAGGATCATGCCTATGGACGAGGCAGCACTTTACGGTGATATATTCGTCACCGTCACCGGCTGCAAGGATGTTATAAGCGCGCGCCATTTTGATAAAATGAAAGACAATGCCATCCTTTGTAACGCGGGACATTTTGACTGTGAAGTAGATGTTGCCTATCTGCGCGAAAATTGCGTAAGCTCTGAAACCCGCAGAAAGAATATTGTCGGATATACTCTCTCAAACGGGAGAAGTTTGAACGTGCTTGGCGAAGGCAGGCTCGTAAACCTTGCCTGCGGCATGGGACATCCCGCCGAGATAATGGATATGTCCTTTGCGGTTCAGGCTCTCAGTCTTAAATGGCTTTGTGAGCATAAAGACAAACTCGAAAAAAAGGTGTATAATGTCCCTGATTCAATCGATGACGAGATAGGCAGATATAAGCTTGATGCAATGAATCTTAAAATAGACGTGCTTACCCCTCAGCAGGAGGCCTACCTTTCAGGCTGGGCCGTGGATTGAATCTATACGTTTTTCCATAATATATACGGTGTTCTTTTTTTAGCGTGTTTTGGGAGTGTGTCATGGCAAAGTACATTTTTGTAACAGGCGGAGTAGTTTCAGGACTCGGAAAAGGTATTACGGCGGCAGCTTTAGGCCGTCTTTTGAAATGCAAGGGACTTAAAGTTGCCGCACAAAAGCTCGACCCTTATATAAATGTCGATCCCGGTACAATGAGCCCCTATCAGCACGGAGAAGTGTATGTCACTGAAGATGGCGCAGAAACCGACCTGGATCTCGGACATTATGAAAGATTTATTGATGAGGATCTGAACCGTTATTCAAATTTGACGACCGGAAAGGTCTATTGGAATGTACTCAACAAAGAAAGAAGAGGAGAGTACCTTGGTTCCACGGTTCAGGTAATACCACATATTACAAATGAAATAAAGGAGTTTGTTTACAGCGTCGGCAGGCATTCGGATGCGGATATCGTCATCACGGAGATAGGCGGCACGATAGGAGACATAGAAAGCCAGCCTTTCATTGAAGCGATAAGACAGATTTCTTTAGAGGTCGGACGCGAAAACAGCTTGTTTATCCATGTCGCGCTTGTGCCATACCTAAGCGGGTCCGAAGAGCATAAATCAAAGCCCACCCAACATTCCGTTAAGGAACTATTGGGAATGGGAATAAATCCAAATATCATCGTTTTGCGTTGCGAACGCCCGCTCGAAGAGTCTATATTTAAGAAAATTTCTCTCTTTTGCAATGTAAAACCGGATTGTGTAATAGAAAATCTTACGATTCCCTTTATTTACGAGGCCCCGCTTATGCTCGAAAGATCGAAATTTTCCGACATAGTATGCAGGGAGCTTGCCCTCGATACGCCTAAGCCGGATTTAAAAGAATGGTCGGATATGGTAGAAAGGATAAAAAACGCCGACAGGAGCGTGAAGATAGCTCTTGTAGGAAAGTATGTCCAGCTGCACGACGCCTATCTTTCCGTTGCGGAGGCTTTAAAACACGCCGGATACGATTATAGCGCGAACGTCGATATAAGCTGGGTGGATTCGGAGGAATTGACAGAGGAAAATTATGAGCAGATCCTTAAGCCCTACGGAGGCATTATAATACCCGGAGGCTTTGGGGAACGTGGCATAGAAGGAATGATACTTGCGGCAAGATATGCGAGAGAACATAAAATATCCTTTTTAGGTCTTTGCCTTGGCATGCAGATAAGCGTAATAGAGTTTGCCAGGAACGTTGCCGGAATTAAAGACGCAAATTCAGGAGAATTTGATTTTTTGTGCAAAAATAAGGTTATAGATTTTATTCCGGGCCAGACCGAGAAGATAGACAAAGGAGGCACTCTTAGGCTCGGCGCCTATAAATGTGAGATAATGCCCGGTACGACAATGGAGAGATGTTACAAAAAGAACTGCATAAGCGAACGCCACAGACATCGCTATGAGTTTAACAACGACTACAGAGAGATATTGCAAGAAGCAGGATTGACTTTAAGCGGAATATCTCCCGACGGAAGATTGGTTGAAACCGTAGAAATCTCAGATTTGGATTTCTATGTAGGCGTGCAGTTTCATCCTGAATTTAAAAGCAGGCCTAACCGTCCTCATCCCTTGTTCAAGGGTTTTATCGATGCGGCGATAAAAATTCAGGATAAGTTAGTATAAACTCTGTAACCTGTATAGAGAGATCAAAAAAATGCCTCGAAGGCTTTAACGCTTTCGAGGCATTGTATTGCATTTTAAAATGTTGTATATCGTTTTAATTGCGGAAGACGGGACTTGAACCCGTACGCATTCGCATGCACAAGATCCTTAGTCTTGCTCGTCTGCCAATTCCGACACTTCCGCATATGCCTTTTCAGACAACAACGATATACTACCATTATATCTTGTTTTAGTCAACAAATAATTTCTTATCGTTTTTTGGTGTTGTGTAGCGCTTTTATAAGAGTACGACAAGAAGAACTATTATTGCAACAATCGGCAGCAAGGCCATAGAACAGCAACCGGGGCCGCAACCCCAACGACGCCAAGGACGGCGTGGTGGCGGTCCTCCGTGGAAGCCTCCGCCTCTGGGCCCCCCGTGACCTCCGGGTCCTCCGTGACCTCCATGAGGTCCTCCTCCTGGTCCGGGCATATGAACACCTCCTTTCATGCTTATAATTATACAAGTTATTTTTTAGTATAGATTTTATCTTTTTATATTATATTCAATCATGGGCATTGTCAAATACACGTCCACACTAGTCTTAACTTAGCCGGTTTATTATTTGAAAACAACTTGAGATTTTTCAAGTTCATTACGTATCTGAATATGCTGCGGGCAGACTTGCTCGCATTCACCGCATTTAATACATTCCAACGCACGTTTTAGATCCCTTTGATCTATATCCAGATACAATCGACGATCAGCTGCCTCAAGGTTGTCATAGAGCGTTAAATAATTCATAGTATTAAATGTTTCTGATATTCCTATATCCATTGGACATACCTTTGCGCAGTACCTACAGCTTGTGCACGGTATAAGGGGAATGCTTGAAAGAATATCGCGGGCTTTTTTGAGAATTTCCTTTTCGTCCTCCGTCATTTTTTTAAAATCCTTCATATAAGACAGATTGTCTTCCAACTGCTCAATATTGCTCATTCCGGAGAGGACAATAACAACACCATCGAGATCAGCCGCAAATCTGATAGCCCACGAACTTACGGACATATCAGGTTCCGCTTCTTTAAAAATGGTTTGGATTTTTTGAGGGGGAGTTGCAAGCATTCCGCCTTTTACAGGTTCCATTATGATGACCGGCATATTGTATTTTCTGGCGATCTCATAACATGCGCGCGATTGTATCGCAGGATATTCCCAATCGGAATAATTAATCTGAAGCTGAACGAATTCCATTTCCGGATGCTTTATGAGGATTTCT
>CAYXUB010000040.1:0-9589 GCA_964468385.1 uncultured Lachnospiraceae bacterium | reverse complement strand
CGTGGATTTTGAACCGGGACATGTCGTGTATGTCTGGCTGGACGCCCTGACGAACTATATAACCGGCATAGGCTATGACAGTGACGGCAATTCCTCGGAGCCATTTAACAAATATTGGCCTGCCGACCTGCATCTTATAGGAAAAGATATAGTCAGGTTCCATACGATATACTGGCCGATATTCCTGATGGCGCTTGAGCTTCCGCTTCCTAAGCAGGTGTTCGGACATCCTTGGCTTTTGCAGGGGGAAGGCAAGATGAGCAAATCTAAGGGCAATGTGCTTTATGCCGACGACCTCGTAAGGGTATTCGGAGTAGACGCGGTAAGATATTTCGTCATACATGAAATGCCCTTTGAAAACGACGGCGTTATAAGCTGGGAGCTCGTGACCGAAAGGACAAATTCCGACCTTGCGAATATACTCGGCAACCTTGTTAACCGGACGATTTCAATGTCGAATAAATATTTCGACGGGATAGTCAAAGACCTAAAGGCGGAAGAAGAGGTCGATAAGGATTTAAAGGCGACGGTTACAAAGACGGCGGAGAAGGTTTCGGCTAAGATGGCTGAGCTTCGCGTCGCGGACGCCCTTACGGAAATAATGAACCTGTTCCGTAGGTGCAATAAATATATTGACGAGACTATGCCTTGGGTGCTTGCAAAGGACGAGGGCAAGCGCGACCGCCTCGCGACAGTCCTTTATAACTTAGTTGAGAGTATTACTATAGGCGCGTCTCTTTTGGAGCCCTTTATGCCCGAGACTGCTCAAAAGATATTAGAGCAGCTTTGCGCCTCGGCGAGGGATTATGAAGACATGGACAGCTTCGGGCTCTATCCTGATGGAAATAAAGTGACCGATAAGCCTGAAATACTCTTTGCGCGTCTCGACTTAAAAGAGGTTTTGGAAAAAGCGGAGGAGGTAGAGGCTGCTCAGTTAAGGGGAGAAGAAACAGAGGAGGAAGGCGGCATTGAGCTTGAACTCAAAGCGGAGATAAGCTTTGAGGATTTCCAAAAAATGCAGTTTGCGGTCGGTGAGATCATAGAGTGCAAAGAGATCGAAAAATCGAAAAAGCTTCTCTGTTCTAAGGTCAAGATAGGAAATACAGTAAAACAGATAGTCTCCGGCATAAAAAAGGACTATTCGGCAAAGGAGATGGTCGGCAAAAAGGTTATGGTGCTTGTAAACTTAAAGCCGGCTCGCCTCGCGGGAGAGCTCTCAGAGGGGATGCTGCTCTGTGCCGAAGATGAGCAGGGGCGTTTAAGCTTGATCGTGCCCGAAAAAGATATGCCTTCGGGGGCTGAAATATCATGATGAATATATTTGAGACGCATGCTCATTACGACGACGCGGTATTTGACGAGGACAGGGAAGCGCTTTTAAACTCTTTTCCAAAGGCTGGCATAGGCCGTGTTATAAACGTATCATCATCGGTAGATAGCTTAAAAAAAGTGTATGAGTTGGTGCAGTCATATCCTTTTATTTACGGGGCCGCGGGACTTCATCCCGACGAGATCGGAGGCCTTGACGACGAGGTGTTTGAGTATATCGAAAAGCTTTGCCTGCTGCCTAAGACGGTAGCTGTCGGCGAGGTTGGGCTTGACTACCATTGGAATACGGAAAACAAAGAAAAGCAGAAGGAGTGTTTCGCGCGTTTTATAGACCTTGCGAAGCGTACGGGGCTTCCGCTCATCATACACAGCCGCGACGCCTGTGCGGATACACTCGATATGATAAAGACTTTTCATGTAGGTGATATAGGGGCTGTAATGCACTGCTATTCATATTCAAAGGAAACAGCAAAAGAACTGCTCGATATGGGTCTTTATCTGGGCATAGGAGGAGTCATTACCTTCAAGAACGCGAAAAAACTTGTAGAGGCTCTCGAATACGCTCCTCTCTCGTCTGTCTTGCTTGAGACAGACTGTCCTTATCTCGCTCCGACTCCTCATAGGGGAGAGCGCAACAGTTCACTTTATCTTGAGCTGGTCGCGAAAAGGATAGCTGAAATTAAAGAAACGACGCCGGAGGAGGTTGCGGAGACAAGCTACGAAAATGCCCTTAGGCTTTTCAAAAAGGTTGAGAGATAGCACAAATCCGATTCCATTTTGTTTTATTGCAAACGATAGGGCGTGTTGCTATAATGTAAAAATGCTGGGAAAAAGGAGATCGACATATGAATATAATCATAAGCGGAAAGAATATCGAACTTACCGACGGGCTCAAAAATGCCGTAAACGAAAAACTCGGTAAATTGGAGCGCTATTTCACTCCTTCCACAGATGTACATGTCACCATGAGTGTGGAAAAGGAAAGACAGAAGATAGAAGTGACTATCCCTGTAAAGGGAAACATAATAAGGTCTGAGCAGGTCAGCAACGATATGTATGTATCGATAGACCTTGTAGAGGAAGTCATAGAGCGCCAGATGCGAAAATACAAAAAAAAGATAGTTGACAGGCATCAGGGAGGGATCAATCTTCAAAAGGCATATATGGAAAACGATTATCCTGAGGATGATGGCGTGCGCATTATAAGATCCAAGAAGTTTGATGTAAAACCAATGTATCCGGAAGATGCCTGTGTGCAGATGGAGCTTTTGGGGCACGATTTTTTTGTTTTCAATAATGCGGAGACGGATACGATAAACGTTGTATATAAAAGACGTGACAATTCATACGGGCTTTTAGAGCCGGAAGCGTAAAGGTAACGGGAGAAGGCTATGATAAACGTCGCAGTTTTAGGCTACGGCACTATAGGCAGCGGTGTCGTGGAAGTGTTGCAAAAAAACAATTCAGCCATTAGCAAGCATGTAAATGACGACATTCGCGTAAAATATGTTCTCGATATTAGAGAGTTTAAGGATGATCCGGTCTGCAGCGTCCTCGTTCATGATGCAGACGAAATAATTTCAGACAAGACGGTCGACATAGTAGTAGAAACTATGGGAGGCATACAGCCCGCGTATGAATATACTAAGCGTTCGCTTGAGGCGGGGAAAAATGTATGCACTTCGAACAAAGAGCTCGTTGCCGCGCACGGAAGAGAGCTTATGGAGATTGCCAAGGCAAATAAGGTAAACTACATGTTCGAGGCGAGCTGCGGAGGCGGCATACCCATAATACGCGCGCTTTATAATTCCCTGACCGGAGATATTATCGAAGAAATAACGGGAATAATGAATGGGACGACCAATTATATACTGACCCAGATGGATTTTGAGGGGGCGGATTTCAACGCCGTTTTAAAAGAGGCGCAGGACAAGGGATATGCGGAGCGTAATCCCGAGTCGGATATCGAGGGTCATGACCCCTGCCGTAAGATAGCGATCCTTTCTTCGGTAGCATATGGGAAAGAGATCGACTATAGGGACATCTACACGGAGGGCATTACGAATATAAGCGTCGAAGATTTCAAATATGCCAAGGAAATAGGTGCAAGGATAAAGCTCTTCGGTACGAGCAGCTGTGGCAATGAAGGCATTTCCGCTATGGTTGCGCCCTATATGGTCGGAATCTCGGATCCGCTTTATGCGGTAGTCGACGTATTCAACGCCATCTTCGTTAAGGGAAATATGCTGGGCGACGCGATGTTCTACGGCAGCGGCGCGGGCAAGCTTCCGACTGCAAGCGCGGTCGTGGGAGATATTGTAGATATGGCGAGGCATCTCCACGAGACCGTCAACAGGATATGGAGTGCGGAAAAGGCCGAGCTCATTCCTCATGAAAAGGTGAAAAACAGCTTTTTCGTAAGGGTACGCGGCAACCGTGGGGATATGCAGGAGCGGATAGAGGCTCTCTTTGGAAAGGTCAGGTTTATAGAGACGGAAGAGCTCAAAGACGAATTTGCTTTTATCACAGGCCTTATTACGGAGGGGGATTTTGAGAAGAAGGCTTCGGAGCTTCCCGAAATGATCACGAGGATACGCTCGAGGCTGTAAAAAACGATACGGATTTTCTTTTAACGACTCGCAACGCTGTGCGTTGCGAGTCATTTGTTAAAAAGAATTTTTCCTTGCAAGAAAATATTCGCTGTTGTATATTGAATATCGATTCGATTCAAAGAATAGCGCTATAAGGCGCAGATAATAGCTAAAAATTCAAGTGGGTGTGAGTGTGTCAAAAAATCTTGTAATAGTTGAATCTCCTACAAAGGTAAAGACGATAAAAAAATTTTTGGGCTCGAGCTACGATGTTGAGGCTTCTAACGGACATATAAGGGATCTTCCGAAAAGTCGTCTGGGCATAGATATCGAAAATAATTTCGAGCCAAAATACATAACGATACGCGGTAAGGGAGAACTTTTGGCAAAGCTTAAAAAAGCGGCAAAAAAGGCTGATAAGATATTTCTTGCGACTGACCCCGATCGCGAGGGAGAGGCTATATCCTGGCATCTAAAGGAAGCCATGCCTTCTGAGGCGTCAAAGATGAGGCGTATAAGCTTCAACGAGATAACTAAAAGTGCCGTGAAAGCTTCTCTTAAGTCTCCGCGTGACATAGATATGAATCTCGTGGACGAGCAACAGGCGAGGAGATGCCTCGATCGTATGGTCGGATATGAGATAAGTCCCTTATTATGGGAAAAGGTAAGAAGGGGATTGAGCGCAGGAAGGGTACAGTCCGTTGCTTTGCGTATCATAGCGGATAGAGAAGCGGAAATAGATAGCTTTATCCCTGTGGAATACTGGGTTATTGAGGCCTTGCTCAAAATGCCTGATGGAAAAAAAACGGTACGTTTTCTTTTCTATGGAAAAAACGGAAAAAAGACAGATATAAAGACCGAAACGCAAGCTAAAGAGATAGTAAAAGCGACAAAGGAAAAGGGCTTTGTTATCTCGGAGATAAAGAAAAGCGATAAGATGAAAAAAGCTCCGCTTCCGTTTACGACTTCAACGCTACAGCAGGACGCGTCAAGGCTTTTGAATTTTTCAACTCAAAAGACAATGATGATCGCTCAGCAGCTTTATGAAGGAGTTGATATAAAGGGTCTAGGGTCTATAGGTCTTATTTCCTATTTAAGGACAGATTCCACGAGGATATCCGAAGAGGCCGATGCTGCCGTGAGGAGCTTTATCAGCTCCAACTACGGTGAGCAATATCTTGGCGCTCCTGTCGTCGAAAATTCAAAGAAGCGCATACAGGATGCTCATGAAGCGATCAGACCGACCGATGTTGCCTTGACCCCTGCCATGGTCAAGGACTCACTTAGTCGTGATCAGTTTAGACTATATCAGTTAATATGGAACAGATTTACGGCAAGCCGAATGAAGCCTGCAGTGTATGCGGGACTGAGCGTGAAGGCGGAAAGCGGGGAATATACATTCACCGCCTCCACGTCTGCTTTAAAATTTGATGGTTTCATGCTTATTTATAAAGGCGATGACGAAGCGCCGGAGAAGAACTCCGAGCTTTTAAAACTCAGGGAACAGATGAAGCTTGAGGCCGAGGAAATAAATCCTAAGCAGCATTTCACACAGCCGCCTGCGCATTATACGGAGGCCTCGCTAGTAAAGACCCTCGAGGAGCTTGGTATAGGACGTCCGAGTACTTATGCTCCGACAATAACGACGATATTGCAGCGTCATTATATTACGAAGGAAGGGAAAAACATATTCATAACGGAACTTGGCGAAGTCGTAAACTCCATGATGATGCAGGCATTTTCCTATATAGTTGACGTCAATTTCACGGCTAAAATGGAAACGGAGTTAGATCTGATCGGAGAGGGACTTGTCAACTGGAAGGACGTGCTTTCTAAGTTCTGGCCCGAGCTTGAAAAATCCGTTAAAGAAGCCGAAAAAAAGTTGGAAAATGTTACTATAGAAGACGAGGTCACGGATGTAATATGCGATAAATGCGGACGAAATATGGTCATTAAATTCGGACCGCACGGACGATTTCTCGCATGTCCCGGATTCCCCGAATGTCATAACACAAAACCTTATTATGAAAAGGCAGGCTGCTCATGTCCGAAGTGCGGCGGAGCGGTGCTTATAAAGAAGACGAGAAAAGGACGCAGATATTATGGTTGTGAAAACAATCCCGACTGTGATTTCATGACATGGCAAAAGCCCACCGGAGAGTTGTGCCCTAAATGTGGAAAACCAATGGTCGAACGCGGAAAAAAGCAGATGTGTTCCGACTATACATGCAGATAAAAAAACGAGCCATGCGGTTATGTATGGCTCGTTTTTTTCTATTTGAGAGCGGAAAGCTCGTCCAGAAGATATTCATTAAGTATTTTTATATATGTGCCCTTCATGCCGCCGGAGTTGGCTTGAATGACGCCGGCGCTTTCAAATTTTCTAAGGGCATTCGCAATGACGGAACGCGTCAGTCCAGCCTCATCGGCGATCTTGCTGGCTATGAGAGTGCCCTCGTTACCGCCTAGTCTTGAGAAGATATGCAGTGCTGCGGTGAGTTCCGAAGTCGAAAGTGTATTGATGGCGGATCTCACAACCTGGTGCTTTCTCTTGTCTTCGACAACGGCTTCGTTCTCGGAGCGAAGTATCTCAAGGCCAACGACCGTGGTACCGTATTCGCTTAAGATTATGTCGTCTATTTCATAGGGGCGCCCGTTTCTGTACATAAATATAGTGCCGAGTCTTTCTCCGGCTATCATTATCGGGCTTATAATGCAGTTGGAAGCGTCGGCGGAATTTTGATCAAAACCCAAGGTCGCAAGATTTACATTATCCTGTGTGGATAATATGTTGAGAAGCCGCCCGTTGAGCTCGGCATCTATAAAGGAGCCGACTTTATCAGGAAGCAGTTCTGTTATTTTTTCAACTTTTGGACTTCGGCTGCTCCCCAATACTTTTCCTTTATTACTCAGGACGAGTATATTTGAGTCAAGGCATTCCGTCATAACGGCGCATATGTCGTTGAAAACGACCTTGCTCGACGTGTTGTTGTGGAGCAGCTTATTGATCTTCCTTGTTTTGTCTAGCAGCAGTACGCTCATTTTGTCCCCCGTTGTTTTTGTATAATGATTTTAACATCAAAAGCAGAATTTTCAACAGAAGAAAGCACTTTTTAAGGATAAAAAATAAATTTTGAAGAAAATACGAGGAAATACGAGTATAAAAGAGAAATCGAGTAATATTTTGAAAAAAACAACATTTTATACAGCTTGCTAAATCAAACCTTATTAATTATTATAGTACTCGTTGAGTAGCACTCGACTAGAATGAGTGCTAATAAATTAGGATTATTATTTAAGGAGGCTCATATGATTAAATTAGTACCGTTGGCAGACAGGGTTGCCCTGAAACAGCTTGAGGCTGAAGAAAAAACAAAATCGGGAATTATCTTATCCGCCGGTTCACAAGAAAAGCCTTCCGAGGCTGAGGTTGTTGCCGTAGGTCCGGGGACGAAGGACGTTAAGATGGAACTCAAGGTAGGAGATAAGGTGTTTTATTCAAAATATGCCGGAACGGAAGTAAAACTTGATGATGAGGAATATATTCTCATAAAGCAGTCTGACGTGCTTGCAATAGTAAAATAAAAGATTATTAACAAACCGTGCATTCTACGAAAAACCGAGCGGAATAGGCTTTGTTTTTAAAAGTACGGGCATAAGGATAATATGAAAAATAAAGTTCACAGGAGGAATCATAATAATGGCTAAAGATATAAAAAACTCGTATGATGCGAGAGAGTCCTTGGTAGAGGGCGTCGATAAACTTGCAAATACGGTCAAGGTGACGCTTGGACCTAAGGGAAGAAACGTAGTACTTGCAAAAACTTACGGCTCACCGCTTATAACAAATGACGGTGTAACGATAGCTAAGGAAATAGACCTTGAAGACGGATATGAGGATATGGGAGCCCAGCTCATAAGGGAAGTCGCTTCTAAAACTAATGATGTTGCAGGCGACGGAACGACGACTGCTACCGTGCTTGCTCAGGCCATGATCCACGAAGGTATGAAGAATCTTGCTGCAGGCGCTAATCCAATAATTATTAGAAAAGGCATGAAGAAGGCTACAAAAAAAGCGGTAGAGCTTCTTATCGATATGAGCAAGTCCGTTGAAGGTAAGGATCAGATAACTAATGTCGCCGCTGTTTCTTCAGGAGATGAGGAAGTAGGCGCGTTGATTGCTGACGCGATGGAGAAGGTTTCCAAGGACGGCGTTATCACAATAGAAGAATCCAAGAGCATGATAACAGAGCTCGACCTTGTTGAGGGTATGCAGTTTGACAGAGGATATATCTCGGCCTATATGGCAACCGATATGGAAAAGATGGAAGTGAATCTTGAGAATCCTTATATCCTCATAACCGATAAAAAGATAAGCAATATTCAAGATATTATGCAGGTGCTCGAGCAGATCGTGCAGTCGAGCGAAAGCCTCCTTATCATTGCAGAGGATGTTGAGGGCGAAGCGCTTTCCACACTTATCGTCAACAAGCTTCGTGGCGTGTGCAAGGTTGCGGCAGTAAAAGCTCCCGGATTTGGCGACAGGAGAAAAGAAATGCTTCAAGATATTGCCATTCTTACCGGCGGTCAGGTTATTTCGCAAGAGCTTGGCTATGAGCTGAAGGATGCGACGCTTGAGCTTCTCGGACGCGCAAAATCCGTAAAGATCACTAAAGATAATACGGTTATCGTAGACGGATCGGGTGATTCTAAGGCTATCTCGGATAGAGTAACTCAGATCAAGAACCAGATAGAGGTTACCACCTCTGATTACGATAAAGAAAAATTGCAGGAAAGACTTGCGAAGCTTGCCGGCGGTGTAGCCGTTATCCGCGTAGGAGCAGCGACCGAGACAGAGATGAAAGATGCGAAGCTCCGTATGGAAGATGCTCTTAATGCTACGAGAGCCGCGGTAGAGGAAGGAATCATAGCAGGCGGCGGCTCAGCCTATGTTCATATTACTAAGGAGCTCGAGTCTCTCGTAGAAAGTCTTGAAGGCGATGAGAAAACAGGTGCTAAGATCGTAGTGAAGGCGCTTGAAGCTCCTATGGCTACTATAGCGGAAAATGCCGGACTGGAAGGCTCGGTTATAATCAATAAGGTAAAAGAGTCCGAGGTTGGTATCGGCTTTGATGCACTCAACGAAAAATATGTAGATATGGTTAAAGAAGGAATTCTTGATCCCGTTAAGGTTACCAGAAGCGCCCTTCAGAACGCTACAAGCGTCGCGGCTATACTTCTGACAACCGAAGCCGCAGTATCGATAATCAAAGAACCCGCACCCCCAGCACCAGCCGCACAGCCGGGAATGATGTGACGAATAAAAACCGGACAATAAATAAGCCCATGTCCCCGTGTTCACACGAGGGACATGGGCTTATTTGTTGGACGGTCTAAACGACATGAGGGATTTTGAGCATAGCGAGAAATCCCGAATGAAGTTTAGACAATCGCTTGAAAAGCGATTGTTTTTATTCTAACCCCCCGTGTTCACACGAGGGACATGGGCTTATTTGTTGGACGGTCTAAACGACATGAGGGATTTTGAGCATAGCGAGAAATCCCGAATGAAGTTTAGACAATCGCTTGAAAAGCGATTGTTTTTATTCTAACCCCCCGTGTTCACACGAGGGACATGGGCTTATTTGTTGGACGGTCTAAACGACATG
>CAYXUB010000039.1:3493-9943 GCA_964468385.1 uncultured Lachnospiraceae bacterium | reverse complement strand
CGGTGTTCTGCCCATATGCATAGGGCGCGCGACTAAGCTGAGCGGATATCTAACAGGCAGCGACAAAGCCTATGAGGCAACACTGCTTTTAGGGCTCAGCACCGACACTCTGGATACTCAAGGACAGGTGATAAAAACCTGTCCTGTTGACTGTACAAAGGAAGAAATAGAAAACTGTATAAAATCTTTTATCGGTAAGTACGAGCAGCTGCCGCCGATGTATTCCGCAATAAAAAAAGACGGAAAAAGGCTTTACGAGCTCGCGAGAGAGGGCTTGAGCGTAGAGAGGCAGACGAGGACGGTCGAAATAAAGTCTATTTCTATAATATGGATAGAGCTTCCACGTGTGAGATTTTCAGTAGAGTGCTCAAAGGGGACGTATATAAGATCTCTTTGCGATGATATAGGAAACGCGCTTGGCTGCGGTGGCTGTATGGAGAATCTTGTGCGCACTCGCTCAGGCGTTTTTTGCGCGGACGAGGCATACACCCTTAGCGAGATAGAGGAGCTTTTTTCGGCGGGGAATATAGAAAAAGCGCTGATTCCCATGGACGAGGCTCTTAAAGGCCTGCCAAAGGCCGTCTGTAAGGCAAGCTTCGACAAAGCCGTAAAGAACGGCGTAAAGCTGCCAATAGAGGCTTGCAGCGTATACGAGGGCGAAGAGGATAAGGATATTCTTTGCAGGCTGTATGACAGCTACGGGGGATTTATCGGTTTATTTGCGTACTCTGCAAAGGAGCGTCTGATGAGGCCTGAAAGGATCCTTTGTAATTCGGACTGATGAACTAAAGGGGCGGAGAAAGTAAAGTGTTGTACTACAATGATATAAAAAAAATAAAACTTCTGACGCCGTCGGTCGTGACTATAGGCAAATTCGACGGAATGCACAAGGGACATCAAAAGCTGATAAAAACAGCGAAAGAGCTCGCTAAAGATAAAGGGGAAAAGCTGGTCATGTTCACTTTTGATTCTCCGTCTCGGATAAATCAGAAACAAGATGTCTATAAGCATATAGTTACCTCAGAGGAAAAGAGAGCACTTGCAGAACGCTTTGGAATAGAGATCCTTATCGAATGCCTTTTTACCGAAGAGCTGAAGAATATGACAGCGGAGGATTTTATTCAAAAGGTACTTAAGGACAGGCTTTGCGCTGCAGCCATAGTTGCGGGCATCGATTTCAGGTTCGGAAAAAACAGGCTTGGAAACGCCGCCTTTCTTTCGGAAAATTCGGCACGTTTCGACATGGAAGTTCGTATAGTTGAAAAGGAAAAGCTTATAGACAGAGATATAAGCAGTACTTACATAAGAGAAGAGCTGGAAAAAGGGAATATAAAAAAAGCCAACAGTCTGCTCGGATACGAATATTTCATATCGGGTGAGATAGTATCGGGTATGCGCCTCGGTAAGAACCTTGGCTTCCCGACGATAAATATATCACCTCCCTCGGAAAAGTTTCTGCCGCCGAACGGCGTATATCATTCCGTTACCGACATAGACGGCTCAATATATAAGAGCATAAGTAATATAGGGGTAAAGCCGACTGTAGACGGAAAGAGCCTTGGGGTTGAGACTTACATTTTGGATTTCAGCGGAGACCTCTATGGTAAAAAGGTCGTCGTCAGTCTTTTGGATTTTGTACGCCCCGAGATAAGATTCGACTCTCTTGAGCAGCTTAAGGCTCGTGTGTTATCGGATATAGAAAAAAGGAGAGAGATTTCATGAGAGCTTGCGGGATACTGCTTCCCATTTCGGCGCTTCCCGGCAGATACGGCATAGGGGGCTTTTCTAAGGAGGCCTACGGCTTTGTTGATTGGCTTGTGAAAAGCGGGCAAAAATACTGGCAGATCCTTCCCCTCGGTCCGACCGGCTACGGGGATTCTCCCTATCAGTCTTTTTCGACCTTCGCGGGGAATCCGTATTTTATATGTATAGATGATCTGTGTGAAAAAGGGCTTATAAGCGAGGACGAGAGGCGGGACGCCGAGCACCTTGAAAACATGGATCGCATTGATTACGGCGAGATATACGAAACGCGCTTTCCGCTTTTGAGGAAGGCTTTTTCTCGCTTGGGAAGAACTGAGGCCTTTTTTGCTTTTTATGAGGAGCAGGCCTATTCGCTTAAAGAGTACGCCTTATATAGGACGCTTAAAGGTATAAACGGCGGCGCGGCATGGTATGACTGGGACGATGCGCAAAAATACAGAAACGAAGAAGAGCTCGAACGTATTTCAGAGCAGTATGAGGAGGATATCCTTTTTTACGTTTTCCTCGAATATACTTTTTTGAGACAGTGGAAGGCGTTAAAGGCCTATGCCAATGAGCGCGGAATAGGCATTATAGGGGATCTGCCGATATATGTCTCGATGGACAGCGCAGATGCATGGAGCCGTCCGGAACTTTTTTCAAACGACGAGAGGTCAAAGCCCACCTGTGTTGCGGGCTGTCCTCCCGATTATTTTTCTCCGAACGGACAGCTCTGGGGGAATCCCGTATATGATTGGGATTACCATAAGGCTCAGGGCTACGACTGGTGGATAAGGCGTATAGAGCACTGCTTTGAGTTATACGATATGCTGAGGCTCGATCATTTCAGAGGTTTTGCTTCATATTATGCTGTGCTTTTTGGTGAAGAGACTGCGAGAAACGGAAAGTGGCTTAAAGGACCGAGCATGGAGCTTTTCGACGCGATAAGGCAACGTCTTGGAGAGCTTCCTATGATAGCCGAGGATCTTGGAATGCTTACGCCTGATGTCTTCGAGCTTTTAGAGGCGAGCGGGCTTCCCGGAATGAAGGTGCTTGGATTTGCCTTTGACGACAAAGGAGAGAGCGGCTACCTTCCTCACAAATACGATAAAAACTGCGTAGTATATACCGGAACGCATGACAATGATACGTTAAAAGGCTGGCTCAGCACTGTTTCCGAAGATAAGAAAGCTTTCATATGCGATTATCTGAACAGGCATAACTGTACGGACGAGGAGCTTGTAAGAGAGCTGATAAGGCTTGCGTTTTCGAGTACCGCGGATCTATGCGTCATTCCGATCCAGGATCATCTTTTGCTGGGGAGCGAGGCAAGGATCAACACTCCTTCGACGATCGGAGGGAACTGGAGCTGGCGTATGAATGGGAATTGCTGTACCGATGAGCTTGCCGGTGAAATTGCATTTTTGAGCGGACTTTACGGGCGGTGAGGTGTTTTGCTGACTAATTGCTTGATGCTCATTAGTCGCCATATATTTTGTCAAATAAACCATGCTTGCATGAGACGGCTTGGCAAAATATATGGCTCTTTTTTTGTGATAAAAACACGCAATCGCTCCGCCCGCTCCCACATGGCTTGTTTTTATTTGAATCAGTTAAAGCTTGTTTTGTAATTCTGCAAAAAATTCCAAATATCTTTTTTCAACCAGATCGAAGGATTTGAAGGAGTAATCAAGTTCGACGGCAAGAGGCGGTGCAGATTCATTTGGAATTTCATTCAGTAGATTGATAAGGTCATAATATAACACCAAATCGTCAATTCTTTTTACTTCCTCTTCTTCAAGCATTGTCAGAGGGCTTCCCAAGAATTTTTTATATACGAGCGTCAATATACGGTCTTCTAATTCATAATAGCCGGACAGCGTCTTTTTAAACGGACGCGGCACGTCGGAGAGATAGATTTCGGAAGCGTCGTGCAAAAGGCAGGCAAGGGCAGTGCGAATGGGCAGCCCTTCCGCGAGAGCCTCTTCGGCGCACAATATGCAGTGCTGAGCCACCGAGAAGAAGCTTTTTACATGACCATTGCCGCGACATATAAGAGAGAGGGAATGAGCTATATCCTCTATATGTATATGTTCTATGCGCGGCGATGTGGGAGAGAAATGAACTCCCGTATATGTCGTTATGTAGTCCAATCTTTTCTAATACCCCCGATAAGGTTTAAGCCTTTTGTTTTTTGTCGAAGCAGGAGAAAATATGCTTTACTTCGTCTGCATTGGGCTTAGGTGTAAGTAGTGAAACAACGGGTACGATCACTAGTCCCCCTAACATCGCGATAACGCCGCAGTTGATAGAGCTTTGCATTACGGTGGGGAGCAAGGAGTTTCCGAAAATATTGAAGAGCATGAGCGCCACTCCGAATATGAAGCATGCCCAGCAGGCCTGCTTCGTCGTTCTTTTCCAGAAAAGGGAAAAGAGGAAGGGAGCGAGGAAAGCTCCGGCAAGCGCGCCCCATGAAATGCCCATCAGCTGCGCGATAAAGGTGACGGAGCTGTGGTACTGGATAAGTGCGATTATCGAGGATATCGCGATAAACACGACTATGAGCACGCGTATGAGCCTGACTTGGCTTTTATCGCTCATCTTTTTTACTACGTTGTCTTTTACGAGGTCTACGGTTATAGTCGAGGACGAAGCCATGACGAGCGAGGAAAGTGTCGACATCGAGGCCGAGAGCACGAGAACGACGACGAGGGCGATGAGCACGGGCGAGAGGCTTGAAAGCATAGCCGGTATTATGGCGTCATATCCTTCTACGGCCACATCGATCTGACCGGAATAGAGCCTGCCGAAACCTCCGAGGAAATACGCGCCGCCTGCTACGACAAGGGCGAAGACGGTGGATATTACCGCGCCTTTTTTTATCGCGTCTACGCTTTTTATCGCATAGAATTTCTGTACCATCTGGGGAAGTCCCCAAGTTCCGAGGCTTGTAAGTAATACGACGAAGAGCAGGTTTAAGGGCTCGGGGCCGAAAAGGGACGCGAAGGCGCCCTGTGCTATGCCCGCGCTTTCATCTGAAACGAGCGAGAGTTCAGATATCGCTTCGTTCATTCCGCCGTGGCTCAGCATGACCGCAGCTACCACGGCGACTATGCCGACGAGCATTATAGTCCCTTGTATAAAGTCGTTTATCGCGGTGGCCATATAGCCTCCGGCGATGACGTAGATCGCGGTGAGTATGGCCATGAGCAGTATGCAGATCGAATAGTCTATGTTAAATGCCATTTCAAAGAGGCGGCTAAGTCCATTATACAGCGAAGCTGTATAGGGGATAAGGAATATAAAGATGATAATGGAGGAACAGATCTTCAGTGACTTGCTGTTGAAGCGGGCGCCGAAGAACTGTGGCATTGTAGAGGAATCAAGATGTTGTGTCATTATCCTTGTGCGCTTTCCAAGCACTACCCATGCCAGAAGCGAGCCTATAAAGGCGTTGCCTATGCCTGCCCATGTGGCGGCAAGGCCGAAGCGCCAGCCAAACTGACCGGCATAGCCTATAAATACGACGGCAGAAAAATAGGAGGTGCCGTAGGCGAAGGCGGTGAGCCACGGACCTACGCTGCGTCCTCCGAGAACAAAGCCGTTTACGTCTTTTGTGGTATTGTGGCAGTAAAAGCCTATGCCTACCATAACGGCGAAGTAACAGATTAGAAAGATTAAGCTAAGCATTTTACAAATCCCCCTGACAATAATATAAAGCCACACAATTTGTGACTTTAAAGCGATAAAGTGATTCTAACAGATGAGTAGAAAAAGGTCAATGAGTAAATTTTCTTGTCCTAAATAATAAATGTGTCATTTGGGAAGGGTTAGGTCGCCGTCTTTTATCCAATTTATTTTGCGCAGGATCTGGCAGAAAATGACGCTTAATATCGCCGGGAGGACGAAGCATATGAGTATGAGGCCAGTCCAGTCGAAGACTGTTATTGCCTCTTTCGTTCCGTTCGCTATGTTGTTGAGCCAGCCGGTATAAACTCCTATCTGTCCGACGAGGCCGCAGGTTCCCATGCCTGAGGAGACAGCGGCGCCGTCCATCGTAAGCTTAAAGACGCAGGTCGCTATCGGGCCTGTTATTGCCGAGGCGAGTGTCGGCGGTATCCATATCTTTGGGTTTTTGATTATGTTCGGCATTTGGAGCATAGAGGTGCCTATACCTTGGGAGACTAAGCCGCCGACTCCGTTTTCTTTGAAAGACATTACGGCAAAGCCGATCATCTGCGCGCAGCAGCCGGCGACGGCAGCGCCTCCCGCAAGTCCGGTGAGTCCGAGCGCGGCGCAGATAGCGGCTGAGGATATAGGGAGAGTCAGAGCAATTCCGACAAGGACAGAAACTATTATGCCCATGAGGAAGGGCTGTAGCTCGGTAGCCCACATGATCATCTCTCCGAGCGCCGAGGCAGCGGAGCCTATCGGCGCTGCGACTAAGGTGGCCATGCCTATGCCGGTGACGATGGTGACTATAGGGGTGACTATTATATCTATCTTTGTTTCTTTTGAAACCAGCTTTCCGCATTCGCTTGCTATTATCGCAGTGACGAGGACGGCGAGCGGGCCGCCCGCCCCTCCTATCATGTTCGTCGCGTAACCGACGGGGATCAGGGAGAAAAGTACGAGGGGCGACGCTTGGAGCGCGTAGCCTATAGCCGCCGCCATAGCGGGACCGACCATCGCCGAGGCAAGGTCGCC
>CAYXUB010000039.1:0-3483 GCA_964468385.1 uncultured Lachnospiraceae bacterium | reverse complement strand
TATACATACATACTGAATATTCCTATATTAAAGCTCGAACCGAGCGTGTTGAGTATGGTTCCTATGAGCAGGGTGCAGAAAAGCCCTTGGGCCATCGCGCCGAGAGCGTCTATTCCGTAGCGTTTTGCGCTTATTTCTATATTTTTGCGTTTCAGAAAAACTTTAAATTTACTCATAACTCCCCCTTGCCTCTCTTCTTGCGAAGCTCTAATGTCTTGAGCAACATGAACAGGCGCTATCTGAGTTTACTACTGTAAAGACACATGTATTGTCAATTATTATATATCTTTCTGCTTTTTTGTCAATTGCGAGAAGGCAGCAGTGCCTCTGTTGACGCAAAAAAATGCTTATGCTATTATGAAACGGCTTTGCAAAGAATGGTAAAAATGCCGCTTGCTACGGTGTGGCGGCGTAGTTTAGGAACTTAGGAGAAAGCTGTGTCAGAGCTTAAAAGTGAAATAGAAAGAAGGCGCACTTTTGCGATAATCTCGCATCCGGATGCGGGCAAGACGACGCTGACCGAAAAATTCTTGCTCTACGGAGGAGCCATCAATCTGGCGGGATCCGTAAAGGGGAAGGCGACCGCGAGACATGCCGTTTCGGACTGGATGGAAATAGAAAAAGAGAGGGGTATTTCGGTCACTTCTTCTGTGCTGCAGTTCAGCTATGGAGGATATTGTATAAATATACTTGATACGCCGGGACATCAGGACTTTTCAGAGGACACTTATAGGACGCTGATGGCGGCCGATTCTGCCGTCATGGTCATAGACGGGAGTAAGGGCGTAGAAGCGCAGACAAGGAAGCTCTTTAAGGTCTGTGTTATGCGCCATATTCCGATATTTACTTTTATAAATAAGATGGATAGGGACGCGAACGACAGCTTTGATCTGCTCGACGAGATAGAGAAGGAGCTCGGGATTGCTACATGTCCGATAAACTGGCCTATAGGTTCGGGAAAAAGCTTTAGAGGAGTATACGACAGAGGCGAAAAAAAGGTGCTCGTATTCTCAGAGACGGAAAAAGGGACGAAGGAAGGAAAAGCTGAGACGATAGACATTAACGATCCACGTCTTTCTCAGATAATAAGTCCCGAACAAAAAGAACAGCTTGAAGAAGAGATAATGCTGCTGGACGGCGCGGCGGAGGAGTTTGACCTTGAAAAGGTCAGGAGAGGAGAACTTTCGCCTGTATTCTTTGGATCGGCGCTTACAAACTTCGGCGTCGAGATTTTTTTGCAGCATTTTTTGCAAATGGCGACGAGCCCGCTTCCAAGGAAGTCGGATATAGGCTTGATAGATCCCTTTTCCGAAGATTTCTCCGCTTTTGTTTTTAAGATACAGGCGAATATGAACAAGCACCACAGGGACAGGATAGCCTTTATGCGCATAGCCTCGGGCAAATTCAATGCGGATAAAGAAGTCTATCACGTTCAGGGGGATAAAAAGATGAGGCTTTTGCAGCCTCAGCAGATGATGGCGGACGAAAGGCATGTCGTTGAGGAGGCGTATGCGGGGGATATAATCGGCGTTTTCGATCCCGGCATATTTTCTATCGGAGATACGATATGCTCTGTCGGAAAGAAGTTCGCCTACGAGGGCATACCGACTTTCGCTCCCGAACATTTTTCAAGGGTGACGCAGCTTGACACAATGAAAAGGAAGCAGTTTGTGAAAGGCATAAGCCAGATAGCGCAGGAGGGTGCGATCCAGATATTCCAAGAGATCAAAGGCGGCATGGAGGAGATTATCGTTGGCGTTGTCGGCGTGCTCCAGTTTGATGTGCTGAAGTATCGTCTGACGAACGAATACAATGTTGAGATCAGGCTCGACGAACTGCCCTATGAATATATAAGATGGATAGTGAATAAAGATGAGGTAAACCTTGAAACACTTTCCGGCACTTCGGATATGAAAAAGGTAAAGGATCTTAAAGGGAATCCGCTTTTGTTGTTTGTGAATCCATGGAGCGTGAATATGACGCTTGAGCGAAACCCCGGTCTCGTTTTGGAAGAATTCGGCAGAAATTAGATGTTTTTTTCACTGATACGTGCTATTATACTAAATGATACGGCGAAAAATAAAGAAGTCGTCGCTCAGGGTAAAGTGATTTCTTTTAAATAGCTTAAGGGAGTTTGTTATGGCTGAAAAGAAGACTATATATACGATATACGATGATCATGAAATAGGTTCCGTTGTTATTTCTGACAATGTGATATGTGTTATATCCGCTCTCGCGGCGCTTGAGGTAAATGGCATAGCTTCCATGAGAGGGGATATACATGCAACTCAGATAACCCGTTCCGAGATGAACAAGCTCTCGAAATGTGTCAAGATAATAGAGAATGAAGGGCGCATTAAGGTGCAGCTCGTTCTGAATATAAAATACGGCTATAATCTTCCCGAGGTCACGAAAAAGGTACAGGAAAAGGTGAAGGACGTGGTCGAGAGTATGACGGGATTAGAAGTAGAAAGCGTAAATATCAGCATATCCGACGTTCAGATGCAGCCGCAAAATCAAAAGGCAGTAAAGGCGAAAAGAGCAGAGCGTAAGCCTCCGAAAGAGAGCTAAAATGACGCAGAAACGTGAAAAAGCCAGGATATGGCGCAGCACTGCGAGGGAAATGCTTTTCAGGTGGCTCTTCATAGCAGAATTCAATCCCAAGGAAGATATGCCCCGTCAGTTCGAGCTTTATTTTAAAGGAGTAGGTTCGGGCATAAAGCCCTTTGACGGTGATGAAGAGCCGGACGAGGAGGAGCTTGCTCCCATACGTGAAAAATACGAGAGTATAGCTGAAAAAAACGCCGAGATTGACGCTCTGTTGAACGAGACCTCAAAGGGCTGGAAAACGAGCCGTATGAGTACGGTGGATTTGTGTATCCTGAGACTGGCAGTATACGAAATACTCTATGACGAGGATATGCCTGTCGGTGTGGCGATAAACGAGGCGGTTGAGCTTGCGAAGCGCTTCGGGGGCGAAGATTCAGGCTCTTTCGTAAACGGTATACTCGGCAAGATCGCCAAATCCGGTAAGGAGTGAGCTTTGGGAAGCGTTTTTTCAGTCATTCAGGTAAATAATTATATAAAAAACATGATCGCTCAGGATTTTCTGCTTGGCGATCTTCAGGTTCAGGGTGAGGTCAGTAACTGCAAATATCATCACAGTGGACATGTCTACTTTACATTAAAGGACGAGAAGGCGGCTATCAGCTGCGTTATGTTCGCGGGTAACAGAGCAGGACTGACTTTTTCTATGCAAAACGGGGATAAGGTGGTCGTCTCCGGCTCTGTCGACGTATATGAAAAAGCCGGAACATATCAGATTTACGTGAAAAAGGTAAGGCTTGCAGGAGCAGGAGACCTGTATGAAAAATTCCTTGCACTCAAAAAGGAGCTCGAGGAAATGGGCATGTTCGCTCCGGAATATAAAAAGCCTATCCCGAAACATGTCAAAAGCTTAGGCGTGGTCACGGCTCCGACAGG
>CAYXUB010000038.1:0-10046 GCA_964468385.1 uncultured Lachnospiraceae bacterium | reverse complement strand
GAATCCCTCCTCTAGCTCTTTTAAAAAACCTGATGTGAAGCCCCAAAAATTCATCGAGACCGGCGTTCCCTTTGGTATGTCGATCCATGTTGCGCCGCCGTCTTCCGTATAGGCCGCGCCGTACGGCCTCTTTTCTATCTTGGTCCTTTCCCTTATCTCTTTCAGATATCCGTCTTTGTCGCAGACGCATACGCCTCTTGCCACGCTTCCGTTTTCCGTTACGGTGTTTTCGATATTATAGGCAACAAAGGCATAGGTCGGGATTTCTTTTTCTTTCGGCTCTTTGCTCGTCAAAAAATCGAATATAAGTCTATAAGCCGCACTCCCATAATAATCGTCGGCGTTTACGACAACGAAAGACCTCTCGCCTATCTCATCGCGCGCCGCAAGCACGGCGTGTCCCGTCCCCCAAGGCTTTTTTCGCTCTTTCGGAGCCGTAAAACCCGCGGGAAGATCGTCTATCCTTTGAAAAGCGAGGCCGTATCTTATCTTTTCCTTTATCCTGCGCCCTATCGTCTCCTCAAAGGGCTGCTCCATTTCGGGGCGGATTATAAAGATTGCCTCCTCAAATCCGGCGCGGACGGCGTCGTCCACGGAATAGTCTAAGATGACCCTTCCTTCCTCGTCCACCGGATCCATCTGTTTAAGACCGCCGTAACGGCTGCCGAGCCCCGCCGCCATGACGACTAATACAGGCTTCTTCATGCACTGACTCTCTTTCTTCTTACTCGGCCTTCGACCATGCCGACTGTTCTTCGTTTCTCTCGTCCTCGTCGGCTTCGCTCAGCTTGAATACCTGACGCTTCCTCGCGGCTTCGTCGGCGGCGAGATATTCGTCGTAAGTCGTTATCTTGTCTATGAGCTTACCATCATCGGTTATCTCCATGATACGGTTTGCCGTCGTCTGCACGAATTGATGGTCGTGGCAGGTAAAGAGGACTACCCCGGGGAATTTTATAAGACCGTTATTCAGAGCCGTTATCGCTTCCATATCAAGATGGTTCGTCGGCTCATCAAGGATAAGTATGTTTGCGCCCGAGATCATCATCTTGGAAAGCAGGCACCTTACCTTTTCTCCTCCCGAAAGCACCTTGACCTTTTTAACTCCGTCCTCTCCCGAAAAGAGCATACGTCCGAGGAAGCCTCTTACATATGTGACATCTTTGTTCTCGGAATACTGAGTAAGCCACTCTGCGATATTGAGATCGGAATTGAACTCCGCCGTGCTGTCTTTTGGGAAATACGCCTGCGAAGTCGTCACTCCCCATTTATAAAAGCCCGAATCCGGTTCCATCTCTCCCGTTATTATCTTAAAGAAGGTCGTCGTCGCCTGTTCGTTCCCGCCGACGAAAGCGACCTTGTCCTCGCGCCCGAGGGTGAAGGTCAGATTGTCGAGCACCTTTACCCCGTCTATCGTCTTTGAGATGTTTTCGACCTGAAGCACCTCGTTCCCGATGGAACGGTTCGGCCTGAAATCTATGTAGGGATACTTCCTGCTCGAAGGCTTTATCTCGTCAAGCTGTATCTTTTCGAGCGCCCGCTTACGCGAGGTCGCCTGCTTGGACTTTGAGGCGTTCGCGGAAAAGCGAGAGATAAATTCCTGAAGCTCCTTTATCTTCTCCTCTTTTTTCTTGTTTGCCTCTTTCATCTGCTTAATGATGAGCTGGCTCGATTCAAACCAGAAATCATAGTTTCCGGCATAGAGCTGTATCTTGCCGTAGTCGATATCCGCTATCTGCGTGCAGACCTTGTTTAAGAAGTAGCGGTCATGTGATACGACGATGACCGTATTTTCAAAGTTTATCAAGAACTCTTCGAGCCATGCTATCGCGTCGAGGTCGAGATGGTTCGTCGGCTCGTCGAGCAACAATATATCGGGATTTCCGAACAGGGCGCGCGCAAGCAGTATCTTCACCTTCTGCGCACCGGTCAGCTCGGACATCATCGCATAATGAAACTCCGGCTCTATACCAAGGCCGTTCAGCAGACTTTCGGCGTCCGCCTCGGCCTCCCAACCGTTCATTTCGGCAAACTCCGCCTCAAGCTCGCTCGCCCTTATGCCGTCCTCGTCGCTGAAATCCTCTTTCGCATATATCGCGTCTTTTTCCTGCATTATCTCGTAAAGACGCGGATTGCCCATTATAACGGTGTCGAGCACATTGTATGAATCGTATTTAAAATGATCCTGCTCCAAAAAGGAAAGACGTTCGCCGGGTGTTATCGTAACCTCGCCCTTAGTCGGCTCCAGCTGCCCCGAGAGTATGCGCAAAAACGTGGACTTACCCGCGCCATTCGCTCCGATGACCCCGTAGCAGTTCCCTTCGGAAAACTTTATGTTTACGTCCTCAAAAAGCGCCTTCTTGCCGAGCCTTAGAGTAATGTTGTTGGCTGCTATCATTTATCTAATCCTCCCCTATCGCAAAGAACCAATCCAAACGGTCACTTGTTTCAACAAGATTGTTGTACTGAAGGATCTCATATTCGTTCAGCATCTCTAACGCCTCGTCGCTCGCGTCGTCCCAAGACACATACTCGCCGTCCGCCGTCACATAGCCCTTGTGGTTGTAAGCGAGGATATCCTGCATGAACAAAATCTGATACTCCTCGTAAGCCGTAAGCTCAAGCCCCGTCTGCTGCATCATGAGCGTTCCGAGGAAATTCGTGCTGGTTATAACATCGCTCTGCGACTCCATTTCATAATTCGTCCAGATGAAAAACGGCGTCTGATAGTATTTCTGCATTTCCTCGATGTCCAGATCGTCGCGGGTATTTCCCGAAAGGAACTCTTCCGTTCCCTCGTCTTGGCTCGGCATATGGTCTCCGAACATCACTATCATCGTGGGCTCGTCGCAGTCCTCAAAATACTCGATGAGATACTGGAGCGCCTTGTCGCTTTCGTTCGCCAGCGAAAGGTATCTGTTCCAAGCATCGTCGTCATAGCCTTCTACGGTAATATCAATATCGAAATTATCGCTCTTATATCCGCCGTGGTTCTGCATCGTAACATTGAAGATGAAGAGAGGGTCGCTTGAATCTTCCTTGCTTTCGACTATTTCGATTATCTTTTCGTAGTTTTCCTGATCGGTTATCATGTTGCGGTACGTTTCCGCATCATCATCGAAGTCGTCTATCGTGTAAAACTCGTCAAAGCCCAGCATTCTATAGGCACTGGTTCTGTTCCAATTTGTACCCTTGTTCGGGTGCATCGCGACCGTATAATAACCCTGCGCCGCGAGTGTGCTCACAAGCGAATACTGTTCATGTGTAAAATAGTTGACATAAGGCACCCTGCCCGGGAACTGCCGCACCGAATTTCCCGTCAAAAATTCATACTCGGTCTTTGCCGTTCCCCCTCCGCTTATGCAGACAAGGGTATGTCCCTTTATCGTATTTTCGCTGAGCGACTGATAGAAGGGCATATAATCCTCGTTCGTTTCAAAATTCTCGAACACGGTATAATCTCCCCATGCTTCGTTCATTATACAAATTATATTGACGGGAGTTTCCGTCACCTCGACCTCGTCGTTTTCAGCGACATACTCCTCATACTCCTCATACTCCTCAACACTTTCCAGCGCGATCTCCTCGGCTGCCTCGACAGAATATCCATCCGGCACGGTGATCTTCATGAATTTGGCAACGCAGAAAAACCCGAGGGGAGTGCCGACCTCCTCATAGGTATCCTTGGGATCCCAAAGGTCGGTCGTTATGCCGAGCGCGGAGTTCCAGCCCGTATTAAAATACAAGAAATATCCCGCGACCATAAACGCAAACGCGCCGAGGCGTAGCAATATCTTGCCCTTGAGCCTGAAGGCTACCTGAGCGTCGTTCCAGTGCAGATTCCAGCCGATAAAGCATAGCGCCGTCGTGAGCGCTATCGTCACCCATCTGGTATAAACAAATTCATAGCCCCCGACGACTTCCATCGCGGTCGAAAAACTGAAAATATCTATAAGCTGGAAAGGTTCACCCCTGCATAGATATACGAAGTAAAACACCATGCTCATAACGGTCGTCAGTATCACAATAGTCATAAGCGCGCGTCTTAAGGAATTTAGCCACGCGAGCAGTATGAGCGTTATGACCATGAAGAGCGCGATATTCACGACTACATATTTAAACGCCATTTCACTCAAGGTTTCCGTATTGTTCACTAACTCTATATTTAAAAAGCAGTATATTGCGACAATGGCGATGAATATAAGATGGTGCGGCCTTACTTTTTTAGGCTCCGCTTTCCCGGCCTTGCCATTTACAAGAGGAGTCCCTGCCCACTTGCAGAAGCAGTAAACCATGCAGAAAACCATAAAGGCTATAGCGCCGAAATAGAGCAGCCACGTTAGTATCGATCTCTCCTCGGCTTCTCCGAGAACCTCCGCCGTATGAGAAAAGAATATATAGGCGGTCACCGCCCAATACACACACCAAAATACGAGATATATCTTCCCCCTCACGGTAGATATCTTCTCTTTAACCACAGACATTTTTCCTTCTCCAATATTATTTTTATTTCCCCTCTCAATAAGAAAAAGCTTATTTCTCTATGGCATGTATGAACAGCCCGCTGCGGAGCTTAGGCTCGAACCACGTAGATTTAGGAGGCATAAGCAGCCCGGCATCGGCCACGGCGAAAAGCTCGTGTATATCTGTCGGATACATCGCGAAGGCGACTTTTGCATCGAGCTCGCACCTTCTTTCAAGTTCCTTTAACCCCCTTATCCCACCGACAAAATCTATTCGCTTGTCGGTAGCGGGATCGCTTATCCTGAGTATCGGCGAGAGCACCTCTCTTTGCAAATAGGCGACGTCGAGACTTTCAACCGGATCGTCCTTTATAAATTCCTCTTTCACGTAAAGAGCATACCACCTACCTTCAAGGTACAGCCCCATCTCGCCTTTTTTACCCGGACGGAACCGCTCTTTTCCTTTTTCCGATATATCGAATTTTTCCAAGAGCTTTCTCAAAAAATCATCGGGTGTATATCCGTTTAAGTCCTTTATCACCCTGTTGTAGTCGAGTATCTTAAGCTCGTCCGCGTCAAAGAGCACGGTAAGAAAATAATTGAATTCCTCGTCTCCCGTATATCCGGGGTGTTCTTCGCGTCTCTTTTTTGAAACGGCAACGGCAGAAGCTGCTCTGTGGTGTCCGTCGGCTATATACGTGTTCGGTATTTTTGCGAAAATCCCTACAAGCCCCTCTATCTTAGAATCATCGCTTATAGTCCATGTCCTGTGTCGAACTCCGTCCTCGGATACGAAATCCGCATCCGGCTCGCCTTTTTTTACCTCGTTCAATATGGCTTTCACTGCATCGTTTGAATTATACGCCAAAAAGATAGGTCCGGTCTGAGCGCTGCACACGTCCACATGCCTTATGCGGTCGGCCTCTTTTTCCTTGCGCGTATTTTCATGCTTCCTTATCACGCCGTTTATGTAATCGTCGACAGAAGATACAGCCACGATCCCGGTCTGAGCTCTTCCGTCCATCGTAAGCTCATATACATATAGACAAGGCTTTTCATCTTGTACGAAATTACCCTCTTCTTCCATCTCTCGGAGCATGGACGCCGCCTTTTCATACACCTCCGGCGCATACATATCATAGTTCGGTGGAAACTGCGTCTCCGGGCGGTCGACGCGCAGAAAAGTCAGCTCATCTCCCTCAACTACCTTTGCCGCTTCCTCCCGGCTGTATACATCATAGGGGAGGGCCGCTATTTTGTCCGCCAGTCCCTTAGCCGGCCTTATGGCCTTAAACGCTCTGATCTCTGCCATGTTTTCCTCTTGTTTCTCGAAAATGGTTTAAACTTCGTTTTATGTGTTCTTTACAAAAAGAAAACCTCACGAACGCTTTTGCGATCAGTCGGTTTACTTTAACATATTATAGGCTCACGATGTTTCGCTTCCTTCACAAAGCGAAACATCGCAGGTTGCGGCTTTACTTGATTTTTCTGACCCTTGTAACTCCGTCAATCCCTCGAAGCTCTTCCAATACCGCTTCGCTCACCGGAGTTTCCAAATCAATAAGCGTATAAGCGTACTTGCCCTTGCTCTTATTTGTCATGTGGCTTATATTGACCCCCACCTTGCCAAAGACTCCGGTGAAGCCACTTATCATATTCACGGTGTTAGAGTGGCAGATGGATATCCTGCACTCCACGTTGCATACACCCATATCACACCGAGGGAAATTTACGGAATTGATGATGTTTCCATTTTCAACAAAGTTCATTACCTGCTCCACCGCCATAGCCGCACAGTTGTCCTCGGATTCCTGGGTGGACGCGCCGATATGCGGAGTGATTATAACATTGGGCGCTCCCGCTACCGTGGTGTTCGCAAAATCCGTAACGTATTTTTTTATCTTTCCCGCTTTGAGAGCCTCAACGAGCGCCTTTTCATCCACGAGCAGATCCCTCGCAAAGTTTAGGAGTACTGCATTACTCTTCATCTTACCTATAGCCTCGGCGCTTATCATTTCCCTTGTGTTGTCAAGAAGCGGAACATGGACCGTAATATAGTCACATGTCTCGTATATCTCATTGACATCCTTTATATGCTTTATCGCTCTTGACAGATCCCAAGCACCGTCGATAGTTATATAGGGGTCGTAGCCGTATACATCCATGCCCAGATGAGTCGCCGAGTTCGCTACTAAACGTCCGATGGCTCCAAGCCCGATAACGCCCAGCTTCTTGCCGCTTATCTCGCAGCCCGCAAACTGTTTCTTCTGTTTTTCTACGGCCTTTCCAATATCAGGGGTGGAAAGCTGTGTCTTTACCCATTCGATACCACCGACTATATCCCTGGACGCAAGCAGCATTCCTGCAATAACGAGCTCTTTGACACCGTTTGCATTCGCCCCCGGAGTGTTAAACACGACTATACCACGCTTCGTACATTCATCTATGGGAATATTGTTCACCCCCGCGCCGGCGCGCGCTATGGCGATGAGGTTCTTATCAAGATCATCCTCATATATCTTTGCACTGCGTACGAGGATCACATCTGCCTCATGCATATTCTCGGTTTTTTCATAATCTTCCTTAAAATTCGCCAGCCCTACTTTAGCGATCATGTTTAAGCAAGCATATTTAACCATTACAGATTCTCCTCCTCAAACCGCTTCATAAAATCAACCAGTGCGACCACGCCTTCATAAGGCATCGCGTTGTATATGCTTGCTCTCATTCCGCCTACTGTCCTATGTCCTTTAAGGCTCTTAAGCCCCGCTGCATCGGCCTCCTTTATGAATTTAGCCTCCATATCCTTATCTCCTATAACAAACGGGACGTTCATAAGAGACCTGTCTTCCTTGCGTACAGTACCCTTGAACAGCTTGCTCGAATCGAGGTAGCCGTAAAGCAGAGCAGCTTTTTTCTCGTTGCGCCGCTTCATCTCTTCAAGACCCCCGAGTTTTTTAAGCCATTTAAACACTTTACCGCACATGTAAATGCAAAAGCAATTCGGGGTATTGTAAAGCGAATGCTCATCCGCCTGTGTCTTGTATTTCATAATCGTGGGCGTGCCATCAAGAACAGCGTCGCTTATTAAGTCTTTTCTGATTATGACTATACACATACCGGCAGGACCAATATTTTTCTGTACGCCACCAAACATTACACCGTATTTCGTAATGTCTACAGGCTCGGAAAGAAAACAGGACGACACGTCTGCCACAAGCGGCTTCCCTTTTGTGTTCGGAAGCTTTTTATACTTCGTGCCGTATATGGTATTGTTCTCACAGATATATACATAATCGGCCTCCGGACTTATCGGAAGATCGCTGCAATCCGGAATATACGAAAATGTCTCGTCTTCCGAACTGGCTATCTTATTCGCCTTGCCGTATATGGAAGCTTCCTGATAGGCCTTTTTAGCCCACTGCCCGGTGATTATATAATCCACAACCCTATTCTTCATAAGGTTCATCGGAACCTGCGCGAACTGGAGCGTAGCTCCTCCGGCTATAAAGAGCACTTCATAGTCCTCGGAGATATTGAGCAACTCTCTTAAATCAGCCTCCGCGCTTTCTATGATGCCGCTGAAAGCCTTTGAACGATGGCTCATCTCCATGACCGACATTCCCGTGCCTTCATAATCCAAAAGCTCGGCCTGAGCCTCTAAAAGAACCTCCTCGGGAAGAACCGCCGGCCCCGCCGAAAAATTGTATATCTTGCCCATTTCTTCTATCCTCGCTTTATAATATGCCAATAAATATTTTATATATAAAACATTTCGTGTCAATTTATTTCTTTTAAATCATCATTTCAGATCTAAGGCATCGAAGACTTCTGCATTTGCGGCTCCGGCCGGAATCATCGGGAATACTTTATCATCCTCTTCGATAACGCATTCTATCGTCATCGGGCCGTTGCCTTCCATAGCGCTTTTAAACGCCTCTTTGAACTCGTCAAGCGTGTGCACGCGCACCGCAGGAACTCCTAAAGCCTCGGATAGCTTTACAAAATCAACCTTGTCATCAAGCACGGTTTCGGAATATCTGTGTCCGTAAAACAAAGTCTGCCACTGGCGCACCATGCCGAGCACATGGTTATTGATTATTATCTCTATTATAGGTATGTCGTTGCGTGAAACCGTCGCGAGCTCGTTCATGTTCATCCTAAAACAGCCGTCCCCCGATATATTCACTACCATCGTGTCAGGACTTCCTATTTTCGCTCCAATAGCAGCTCCTAAACCATAGCCCATCGTGCCTAAGCCTCCCGAGGTTATAAGCTGGCGCGGTCTCTTGTATTTATAATACTGAGCCGCCCACATCTGGTGCTGGCCGACGTCGGTAACTATGGTCGCATCGCCCTTGGTCATCTCGTACACGGTGTTTACCACCGCGGGACAGGTAAGCGATTCCATATCATAGCTCATCGGAAATTTTCTTTTCAGCTCCGCTATTATATCAAGCCACTGCGGATTATCATGTGCTTTAATCTCCGGTATCAGCTTTTGAAGCACTCTTTTAACATCACCGATAATGCTGTGTTCTGCACGGACGTTTTTATTTATCTCCGCATTATCTATGTCTATATGCAATACCTTGGCCGTTTTCGGAAAGTTCTTCGGATTTCCGAAATCCCTGTCGGAAAAGCGCGCCCCTAATGCGATAAAGAGATCACAGGAATAGATTCCCAGATTTGAGGTCTTCGTTCCATGCATCCCTATCATCCCCGTATATTTCGGATCCGTTCCGGGGAATACTCCCTTCCCCATAAGGCTGTCGCAAACCGGAGCGTTTAGCTTTTCGGCAAAAAGCCTCACCTCATCGGCAGCGCCGGACGCGGCCGCTCCGCCGCCTACGAATATGTAAGGTTTTTTAGCCTCATCTATCATACGAACGGCAATTTCCAAGTCTTTTTCGTCTATCTCGGCGGGAACCTTCGTGTTTGCTCCCATGGGCCTACTCTCGTATTCACATTCTGCTGAAGTGACGTCTTTCGTTATATCTACGAGAACCGGTCCCTTCCTATCGCTGTTCGCTATCGAAAACGCCCTCCTGAGCGTAGGCGCAAGTTCGTTTATATCCTTTACGATCATGCTATGCTTCGTTATCGGGACAGTTATCCCGGCGATGTCTACCTCTTGGAAAGAATCCTTCCCAAGTACTGCTTTGCCGACGTTTGCCGTTATCGCCACGATCGGTATAGAGTCCATATAAGCCGTCGCGATCCCGGTCACAAGGTTAGTCGCGCCCGGTCCGCTCGTCGCCATGCACACTCCAACCTTTCCGGTCGCCCTTGCATAACCGTCGGCGGCATGCGCGGCTCCCTGCTCATGCGAGGTTAGTATGTGCTTTATTTCGGGTGTATTGTAAAGAGCATCGTAAATGTTGAGTATCGCTCCTCCCGGATATCCGAATACCGTATCCACACCCTGCTCTTTCAGACATTCCATTACTATCTGTGAACCGTTTAATTTCATTACACTCTCTCCGCTATATATGTTCCCATCTCACTTGTTGATACACTCTTTTTACCCTCTGAAAAAATGTCGGGAGTGCGCAGCCCGTCTTTCAGCGCCAGACGCACGGC
>CAYXUB010000037.1:0-10171 GCA_964468385.1 uncultured Lachnospiraceae bacterium | reverse complement strand
TATACTTTAGTCGAATTTAGATCTTCAGGGCGGGGTGAAAGTCCCCACCGGCGGTAAAGCCCGCGAGCCGAAAGGCCGATTCGGTGAGATTCCGAAGCCGACAGTATAGTCTGGATGGAAGAAGACGGTCGATATTTATTTTGCATGCGACGCCCTGAACGTAGTGTTCGGGGCTTTTATAATGGGCGGACTTACGGATTTTTTATGGAATTACAAGGAGAAGATATGGCCGATATGGATTATATGCTGCGGGCCATAGAGCTTGCGAAAAATGGGCTCGGCAGGGTCAATCCAAACCCGCTTGTCGGCGCCGTTATAGTAAAGGACGGAGAGATAATAGGCGAGGGCTTCCACGCAAGATACGGCGATCTTCATGCGGAAAGGAACGCGATAAAGAATCTAAAGAGGGACGCCGAGGGCGCGACAATGTACGTGACCCTTGAACCTTGTTGCCATTACGGAAAGCAGCCGCCGTGTACTGAGGCGATAATAGAAAATAAAATAGCGCGAGTCGTCGTAGGTTCGAGAGATCCGAATCCGCTCGTCGCGGGGAAGGGCGTTGAGATTTTAAGGAAAGCCGGAATAGAAGTCGAGACGGATTTTATGAAAGAGGAGTGCGATGCGCTCAATCCGGTATTTTTTCATTATATAACGACAAAAAGACCTTATGTCGCCATGAAATACGCGATGACGGCGGACGGAAAGATAGCGACTCGCACAGGGGAGTCGAAATGGATAAGTGGCGAGGAGGCGAGACGTCATGTGCATTATATGCGGGGCATATATACGGGCATAATGACAGGAATAGGCACGGTGCTTGCCGATGACCCCATGTTGAACGCGAGGGCAGAGGGAGCAAGAAATCCCGTGCGTATAATATGCGACAGCGCTCTGCGCATACCGACGGACTGCAAAATAGTGCAGACGGCGGGGGAATATAAGACTTACGTTGCCTGCGCGCTTCCGGAAAATCGTATTGAAAGAGGTGGAGAAATCTCAAAAAAAGCAGCGGAGCTTAAAGCGGCGGGGGTCGAGCTCATATTTGTTCCGGGCGAAGACGGGAAAGTCGATCTTTGCAGGCTTGCAGACATACTTGGGGAGAAAGGCATAGACAGTATCCTGCTTGAGGGCGGAGGAATATTAAATGACAGCGCCCTCAGGTGCGGCATAGTAAAGGAGGTCCATGCGTTTATAGCTCCTAAGCTGTTCGGGGGAAGGGACGCCCCTACTCCGGTATCGGGAGAGGGCGCAGGCCCCATAGGAGAAGCCGTAGGGCTTGAACTCTACGATATCAAGCATTTTGGAGCCGACCTAATGCTTAGCTATAAGGTAAAGGAGACTTAAATATGTTCACCGGAATAGTTGAAGAACTCGGAAAGATAAAATCAATTTCGCTTTCGGGAAGCTCAGGTAAGCTCTCGGTGCAGGCAAAAAAGGTGCTTGAAGGCACTAAGATAGGGGACAGCATAGCCGTAAACGGCATCTGCCTGACCGTAACAGCTATGTCTTCGGACAGTTTTACCGCAGATGTGATGGCGGAAACGATAAGGCGAAGCAGCCTTAAAAGCTGCGGGCCGGGTGAGCTTGTAAATCTTGAAAGAGCGATGGCTGCGGACGGACGCTTCGGAGGACACATGGTCGCGGGTCATATAGACGGCATCGGCGTCGTGACTTCGCTTGAAAAAGAAGAGAACGCGGTCTGGGTCACGATAAAAACATCTTCGGAGATATTGAAATACATAATAGAAAAGGGCTCGATAGCGATAGACGGGATAAGCTTGACGGTCGCGTATGTGTATGAGGAATGCTTCAAGGTTTCGGTAATACCGCATACGGGGGAGGAAACGACGCTGCTTAAAAAAAGGAATGGCGACATCGTAAATCTCGAAAACGATTTAGTAGGTAAATATGTGGAAAAGCTGCTGTTTTATAGAGGCAAGGAAGAGCAGGGAAGCGCTTTGAGCATGGACATGCTGAAAGAATATGGTTTTTAAAACAGCAAATGAAAGGAAGCTAAATGGGAAAGGCTGAAAGAATAGAGTACAACACGATAGAGGAAGCGATAGAGGATCTTAAAAACGGAAAGATCATTCTCGCGACCGATGACCCGACAAGGGAGAACGAGGGGGACATGATCTGCGCGGCGGAGTTCGCCACGACAGAGAACATAAACTTTATGGCGAGGTACGCCAAGGGGCTTATATGCACGCCTATGACGGCTGAGCTTGCGGCAAAGCTCGCCCTGCCGCAGATGGTGACGGAAAATACGGATAACCATTCAACCGCGTTCACAGTGTCTATAGATCATATAAATACGAGCACGGGAATTTCGGCGGAGGAAAGAGGCTATACGATGAGGATGCTCGTAGATCCGAAGACTATGGCTTCCGACCTGAGGCGGCCGGGACATGTCTTTCCGCTCGTGGCTAAAAAGGGCGGCGTTCTGGTGAGGAACGGGCATACGGAGGCGACAGTAGACCTTTTGCGTCTTGCAGGTCTTAAGCCTGCCGGTGTGTGTTGTGAGATAATGCGTGAGGACGGGACGATGATGCGCGCGTCCGAAATAGCGCGGCTTGCAAAGGAATTCGACCTGAAATTCATAAATATAAAGCTGCTTCAGGAATACATGGTCACTCATGAAAAATATGTTACTCAGGCGGCCTGCGCGCAGCTGCCGTCGGCGTATGGGGATTTCAAGATATATGGATACGTCAACGATATAACGGGAGAACACCATGTCGCGCTCGTAAAGGGCGAGATAGGCGATGGGGAAGACGTTCTCTGCCGCGTACATTCGGAGTGCATGACGGGTGATGTCTTTGCTTCGCTTCGATGTGACTGCGGATTGCAGCTGCAGCAGGCGATGAGGCAGGTAGACGCCGAAGGACGGGGCATAATACTTTATATGCGTCAGGAGGGCCGTGGGATTGGACTTATAAATAAGCTAAAGGCCTATGAACTTCAGGAGCAGGGCTTCGATACCGTGGAGGCGAACATAAAGCTCGGATTTGCGCCCGACCTTCGTGAGTACTGGGTAGGAGCACAGATACTGAGCGATCTCGGGGTAAAATCGCTCAGGCTTCTTACGAATAATCCTGACAAGGTCTACGCGCTAAAGGAATTCGGGCTTGAGATAAAGAAACGCATTCCCATAGAGATACAGCCACAGAAATATGATGAGCGCTATATGCGGACGAAACAGGAAAAGATGGGTCATATATTTACAAAAATTAAATTTTGATAAATTCACACAATTATTATAGGAGGAATAGTATAATGAGCAACATAAAAGTATTAGAGGGAAAAGTAGTCGCGCCGAAGGGAATGAAGGTAGGCATAGCGGCCTCGAGATTTAACGAGATAATCGTAAATAAGCTGCTCTCAGGGGCAGTAGACGGGCTTGTGCGTCACGGCGTCGACGAAAAGGACATAACTGCGGTGTGGGTGCCGGGGGCTTTTGAGCTTCCTCTCATAGCGAAAAAGATGGCCGAATCCCAAAAATACGATGCCGTTATCGCCGTAGGAGCCGTTATACGCGGTGACACGACGCATTACGAGCTCGTCTGCAATGAGGCGGCAAAGGGAATTGCGCAGGTCAACCTGACCACAGGCGTGCCCGTGCTTTTCGGCGTCATTACAACGGAAAACATAGAACAGGCGATATCCCGCGCCGGCAGCAAGGCCGGAAATAAGGGCTATGACTGTGCGCTCTCTGCGATAGAGATGGTAAACCTCATCTCGGCGCTTTAAAAGGGACGCGGCCTGTTCCAAGCGCGATATTTTAAAGCATGAAAGAAAAGGTAAGCCGCAGGAAACAGGCATGAGAACTGCTTATATAAAGGATGTAATCCGTACCATCTTAAGGGAAAACAAACGCTTTTTCGCTATAATAATAATCATTATCTTAGGCGTTACTATGTTTTCAGGGCTCAAGGCGGCGTGCGAGGACTTAAGAAAGTCGGCGGACGCATTTTACGACAGCCAAGGGCTGCACGATCTATATATTGTTTCTACATTAGGGCTTACCGACGGCGACGTGGAAGCCCTATTAAACGTTGAGGGGATAGAAGAGGCCGAGGGTATATATACGGAAACGGTTGAAGTAGAGCTGTCCGACCGTACTTTTAACATTACAATGAGGACGCTCAGTGAAAAGGGAATAGACGAACCGTATATAACGCAGGGGCGTCTCCCTGAAAGCGCCGACGAAGCCGTTGTAACGCAGGAATTTTTGAGCGAAAGCGGGCTTTCTTTAGGTGATACTTTTACCATAAGCGAAACGCTCGATGAAGGAGATGAAGACACGGAGGCCGAGGACCCGACCTTTTCAAACACGGAATATACCATAACGGGCGTTGCGGTCGATGTGACGAGCATAGACAACGCCGAGGAGAGCACGGCTTATAGATCTAAAGGCATTTCATATCCGACGGTTTTCGTGCTGCCGGAAGCGGCGGACAGCGAGATATATACCGCAGTGTGCGTGAGCCTTGAAGGTGCTGCCGAAATGTATTGTTACGGCGACGAGTACGAAAAGCTTGTAGAATCCGTTAAAAGCTATATAGAAGATAGGATAAAAACTCAAAGGGAAGAAGCAAGATATGAGCAGGTCGTGGACGCTGCGGAACAAGAATTAAACGAGAGCCTTGCAGAAGCCGAGGAAGAACTGAACGAGGCCGGACAAGAGCTTGAAGACGGCAGAGAGGAGATAGAAGAAGGGGAGGCCGAGCTCGATGAGGCAGAGCAGAAGTTAAATGAGAGCGAGGATGAGGCAGAAGCCGCCTTTGACGTTGCGTGGGCGCAGATAGAGGAAAGCAGAAGCGAATTGAACTCCGGAATAGCCCAGTACGAAGATGGAGTCCGTCAGATAAGCGAAGCGCAGGCGGAGCTTGAAAGCGGCAAGGAAGAGCTTGCGCAGCAGGAGGAGGCAGCGCTTGCACAGCTCGATGAGCAGGCAAATGAATTAAACGAAAACCTTGCGGAGATTGAGGCTTCTGAAAGGGAGATAAAGACACAGAGGGAGGCTATCGCCGCACTTTTGGGTGAATATTGGCCTCAGACGGAATATTCCGCGCTCGTAGAGGCTTCGGGCTCGGATACGGAAGGAACGGGAGAGTCTTACGCAGCGGCGCTTGCAGCGCTCATGTCTAAGCTTGAATCGCTTTCCGAAGACATAAAAGCCGTGCTCGGAGAGAACATATACCGCATACCGGAGCTGGCGGTCGCGGAAGGGCTGCTTTCAAACAGCCGCTCTCAGATAGAAGCCGGATTTGCGCAGATAGAGCAGGCGAGAGAAGAAGCTGAAGCGGGATTCGCCTTGGCATGGGCTCAGATAGCCGAACAGCAGGCTATCATAGACGAGAGCAGACAAACTCTTGAAGAGTCCTATGCGCAGCTTATAGCCGGCATAGACGAGCTTGAGTCGGCAATAGCGCAGCTTTCGGAACAGGAAGCGGACAGCAGGGCTCAGATAGCCGAGGCTCGTCTTGAGATAGAGGAAAACAGGCAAACGCTTGCGGAAGCGAAAGAAGAGCTTAGTGAGGCCTTTGAGGAATATGAGGAAGGTTTGGCCGAGCTTGAAAGCGAGGAAATAGAAGCCCGTGCCGAAATAGAAGATATTGACATGGCAGAGTGGTATATTCAGGACCGAAGTTTTCTGAACGGCTATGAAAACGTGAGCAACGATGCCGCGTCAATAGAGACGATAGGCACCGTATTTCCGATAGTATTTTTCATAGTCGCAATGCTCATAACCCTTAATGCGGTTTCGCGTATGGTCGAGGAAGACAGGAGTTGTATCGGAACCTATATGGCTCTTGGCTTTACGCCGGTCGAAGCGCGTCAAAAATATATATTCTATACCTTGACAGCGGGAATATTAGGGTCGTTTGCAGGCTCCATTTGCGCATTTATAGTATTACCCAATATATTATTTAAGATATTCAGGACGATGTACCTGATACCTGAATATGTCTATACTTTCGTGCCTCTTGAGGGCATATTCGGGCCTATCGTCTTTATAACCGGGATTCAGATAGCGACCGAAATGGCATGCAATAAAAATATGGCGCAGATGCCTGCGACGCTCATGCGTCCAATGGCGCCGCACGCCGGGACAAGGATATTTCTCGAAAACATGCGAGCTATATGGTCAAGGCTTTCATTCCTTCAAAAGGTGACGGCGCGAAACCTGTTCAGATACAAAAAAAGGCTTATGATGACCGTATGTGGCATAGCCGGGTGTACGGCCTTGCTGTTATTCGGATTTTCGATAAAGGATTCTGTCGCCGATCTTATGCCCTTGCAGTATGGCGAAATATTTTCATACGATGTGATGGCTACGGTTTCTGCGCAGGACAATGAACAGCTGCTATCGTATTTAGAGGGCGATGAGTTGGTAGAGGAATATATGAACGCCGAGATAACTACGGCGACGCTTTCGGATGCAAACGAAGAAAATATTACACTAACGCTCGTCGTGATCCCTGATGGTTTTGATATTTCCTCTTATGTAAGCTTCTACGATGCGGAAGGCGAGCAGCTTGTTCTTGAAGATGGAGAGGTCTTTGTCACCTACAATGCGGGCTCCGTACTCGGGTTTTCGGAAGGGGACAAGCTTTCGCTGCAGTTGACCGATCTGCAGCAGGCGGATATAGTGCTCAGCAACATTATCCAAAACTATCTCGGAAATTATATATATATGACGCAGGAGACCTTTGAGCAGTATTTTGATAAATACGAGCCTAATGGAGTATTAATCAAACTTTCCGAAGCTTGTGAGGATCAAAATGAATATACAGAGGAGTTGAAGGCGCAAGACGGTATCCTTTCGTGTACCGGAACTCAGGAGCTGCTGGAAGATTTTACGGACTCATTCGAGCTTATAAACATGGTCGTATATGTTGTGATAGCAATGTCGGCGGCGCTGGCATTCGTCGTGCTTTTTACATTGCAGACAACCAATATTTCTGAGAGGGAACGCGAGATCGCCACGATAAAGGTGCTGGGATTTTATGATCGGGAGGTTCATCTGTATATAGATGTGGAGACCTATATACTCGTTGCGGTCGGCATACTCATAGGACTTCCGGTGGGCTACGGTTTTTCTCGCATGCTCTCGTCACTGCTCAACATGCCGTCTATATATCTGCCTTCGTCGCTTCATACGATAAGCTATATCTATGCGATATTATTAGGCGCGGCCTTTACTATCATCGTAAATTTAATAACCGACAGGCTGCTCGACAGTATAGACCCTGCGAAGGCCTTAAAGAGTGTGGAGTGACACTTCCTGTAATATATCGGAGTATGGCAGTAAAATGACGATTTTTGTATAATGGTTTTGTGTGTATTTGTATGCAATAGGTAGTTGAAGAGGTGCCAAAAACAGTGTATTATACATTTTATTATATTTTCAATTCAGGAGGGAATTGTGGACAGTGACCCTTTGTTACAATTGATTTGTTTAATACTGCTTATAGTATGTTCGGCGTTTTTTTCATCGGCCGAGACATCTTATGTCACGGTAAACAGGATACAGCTTCAGCTTTTGGCGGACGATGGCAATAAAAACGCAGCACGTGCGTTATGGATACTGGATCGTTCCGCGAAAATGCTTTCTACGATCCTTATCGGCAACAATATCGTAAACCTTTCAGCCTCATCGCTTGCGACAGTAGTGACGATAGATATATTCGGCAACGCCTATGTCGGGGTTGCGACGGGTGTCATCACTTTTATAGTGTTGCTTTTCGGCGAGATAACTCCAAAGACTATTGCTACGGTAAAGGCGCTTCAGCTTGCGCTTGCATATTCAGCGGTCGTAAAAGCGCTTATGATAATCTTTACCCCGATCGTATTTGTGATCGAAGTGATAAGGTCGGTCTTTTTAAAGATATTACACATAGATCCGAATGAGAAGGCCGGTATGACAGAGGACGAGCTTAAAACCCTCGTAGATGTCGGATACGAGGAGGGGGCGATAGAAAACGACGAGTTTGAGATGATATCAAACATATTCGATCTCGATGAGTCACAGGCAAAGGATATAATGGTGCCGCGTGTGGACATGGTCTTTGTTCATGTAGATTGTAGCTACGAGGATCTTATGGAACTCTATCGCGAGCACACCTACACGCGTTATCCGGTCTTTAGCGAGAGTACGAACAGCGTCATAGGCACGATAAACATGAAGGATCTTCTGTTCTACGATACCTCCAAGCCGTTTTCAGTAAGGGATTATCTAAGAGAGCCGCATTTCACCTTTGAGCATAAGGAGGTCGGAACGCTGCTTATAGAAATGCGCGAGCAATCGGTAAGCCTTATCATAGTCTTAGACGAGTATGGCGCGACCTCAGGATTGATAACTTTTGAAGATATATTAGAGGAGATAGTAGGCGAGATACGCGATGAATACGACAAGGATGAGACGGATGCTATCACAGAGCTTAAAGACGGAAAAGAGTTCCTCATAGAGGGGTCTACAAACCTGGACGATGTAAATGACAAAATAGGGCTTAACATCAGTTCAGAGGAATATGACACGATAGGCGGTTACGTGATAGAGAGGCTTGATCGTCTTCCAAAGCGCGGAGAGGCGGTTGAGTTAGAGGACGGAACACGTATCATAGCGGTGGTTGTCAGTAAAAACCGCATCGAAAAGGTTCATATAATTCTTCCCGAAGATAAGGAAGACGAAAAAAAGGATAAGGCTGAAGATAAAAAGATGCAGGAGAAGGATCAATAATGAAGAAAAGATTTTTTCTTATTGCGATAGCTGCGGTGGTAGCCGCAGCTTTTTTTCAAGCTTGTACGAGCAAACAAGACAGTGAATCGGCTGCGTTGCTTCAGGAGATTGCGGCCTCTGCTGCAGACGTGTTCGAGACGGCGGCGTCCATGAGCTCGAAAATGACGACGGATATGCAGGGCAGCTTTTCGTATGGAGAAGAGACTATAGAAATGGGCCTGCTCATAGACATGGATATAGAAAGCGCAGGAGATCCGCCCGCATCGCATATCAGCGAGGAAATATCTTTGACCTACGATGGCGAGACGACGCGGCAGAGCGCGGAAGTATACAGTGTATATGAGGACGGTGTTTATTACATGTATTCGAACGCGGCGGGAAGCTGGGAAAAAGAGGAAAGCGAAGAGGGCAGCAGCGAAGCTTCCGGCGAAAATATATTCCGCGATATTGCGGAGGGAGCAGTTGAGGCGCGGCTTGAGGACGAGATGGAAGAATACGACGGCCGGGAAACATATGTTGCTGTTATGGAGGCAGACGGGGAATATATTGAAAGCATCTTATCCCTTTCAGCCGATGACGGGACAGGGCTCTTTGACGGATTGGACTATTCCGACATGGCGATGACCGTCTATGTATACATATATGCCGACACGCTCGAACCGGCGGGGGTCATGATACTTTGTGATGAGATGGGAGAGGCTTTGTTTGAACAGCTGTTAGGATCTTCGGGAATTGAAACGACGCTTGAGAGCTTTGTGATAGAATTCACATATGATTCCTTTAATGCCATAGACGAGATAACGGTTCCGGAGGAGGTGAAAAGCGAAGCCGAGGGAAACGCCGGGGAGAGCGAGGATATTTCGACGACGCAGGAGGAAATAGAAACGGCGATAGAGAGTGCGGAATATGTAATTTATGATCCTGAGACGGGGGAACTGAACATAGAGCTTACGATAACGATAGACGGGGAGGAGATAAGCATACCCGCCCGGTATTCTCAGATGATCGAGGACGGCTGGCTGGTAGATAGCTCGGCGGACTTGCTTGTATATGCCAACGACTATGACCTCGAATATATGTATCTCGGTGATCTGACCGCGACCGCCTATATATGCAATTTTGAAGACGAAGCCAAAGAATATACCGACTGCATAGTAGCCGGTTTGAACATATACGGAGAGGATAACGGCAGCGTTGATGTCTTGCTTCCTGATGGAATATGCCTTTCCGTTTCCGCTGTCTATGATGTTTTAGAGCTATACGGAAAACCGACGGTGTATTCGGTGGCGGATACGACGACGCTGTTCATGTACTCGAACGACGAAGGCAGCCGTGTGCTCTTTATGTATTTTGATACCGAAACCTGTCTCCTTACGGAGATAGAGCTTCAGGACGTGACGGACGCCATGTGATATCGTATAAAAA
>CAYXUB010000036.1:0-10897 GCA_964468385.1 uncultured Lachnospiraceae bacterium | reverse complement strand
TTCGCGCTTTGCCTTCTTGTCATCCTCAATGGCCTTAATAGAAAGGCTGAGCTTCCCGTCTTTAGTGTTTAGGACCTTTGCTTTTACGACATCTCCTTTTTTCAGAACAGCAGAAGGATCGGAAATCCTCTTTTGCGAGATCTGAGATACGTGAACGAGACCTGTCACATCATCATCTATCTTTATGAATGCTCCGTAGGGCTTAATAGTATCAACCGTGCCCTCGACTATACTGCCCGGCTTAAGCGAAACAAGTTTTTCGGCTTTTTCATTCTCGGCCTGCTGCCTTAAAACCCCTCTTGCGGAAAGAATGAGCTTTTTCGCAGTTTCATCGAGTTCGATGACCTGAACCTGAATCTCTTTTCCAAGAAATTCATTCAGATCGTCGACATGCTTGAGAGAAAGATGAGACGCAGGTATAAATCCTCTTAAGCCCTCAAGCGTCGCTACTACTCCGCCTTTAGGAGGAATCCCGTCTACGGTAACCGTTAAAATAGTCTTATCCTCCATGTACTGCTTGCATTTGTCCCAGCCTTCGGCATCGGCGTCCCTAAAAGTTTCAAACGACGAATCGATCGCCTCCGACAGCTCTTCCATTGTTGTGATTTCCTCTGTCATTACTATCTCCTTGTAATAATATTTTTATATATAATCCCTACCGTCAGCGGCGAATGGTTTTATTAACAACTGTGGATTATATCACAGTGGCGCTTCGTGATAAAGCAAAATCTTTTCAAAACAAGAAAAGTTGACAAATATAAGTTTGTTTGGTAAATTTAATGCTGCAAATTACGGACTATATTCCTTTTTGCAAAATGCTGCTATAGCTCAGTAGGTACGAGCGCATCCTTGGTAAGGATGAGGTCACCGGTTCAATCCCGGTTAGCAGCTTTATTTTTTTGTCTTTTTAACCTTCGTCTTGATACGCTGCAAGGCATTGTCTACAGACTTTTCGCTTTTTCCGATCTTTGCCGCGATCGCATGGTAATCCATGCCCTCGATATACAGCTCCAAGACTCTTTTTTCCATAGGGCTCAACAGTCCGTATATATACTCTAAAAGCTCTTTTGCGCTCTCCTCTTCCACAAGCATGGCTTCGGGATTGGAAGAAACGAGATTTTCAATGTCCCTGTCAGGAAGGGCCTCAAAGGATACAGATTCGTTGAGCGCCTTGTGTTTTTTCCTTCCCGCCGCTTCTATTGCAGAAAATATCTGGTTGTTGATACAATGCTTTGCGAAGGTATAGAATGAACTATCTCTTTTAAAGTCGTATTCTCGTACAGCCTTAAAAAGACCAAGCATTCCTTCTTGGATCAGGTCCTCCCTGTCCCCGCCCTCCAGATAATAAAAGCGCGGGCTCTTTTTCACGAGCGGCATATACTTCCTGATCAGTATATCGCAAGCTTCGCTGTTTCCCTCTCTAAGAAGCTTTATGAGTTCCTCGTCCGAGGCTTTTAGATATAACTCGTCTTTATTATACATTCGTCTTTTTTATTCTCTGCCTTACTATTTCATATGACAGTATACCGGCCGCGACGGAAACATTGAGTGAATCTATGTTGCCTTTCATTGGTATGGCGGCCGTCATATCGCATTTTTCCTTAACAATGCGGGAGACTCCTTCTCCCTCACTTCCAAGAACAAGGCCGATTGCTCCGCTCAGATCAAGCTCGTACATCACTTCACCTTTCGAATCCGCACAGACGAACCAGAGTCCTTTTTCCTTTAGCTCATCTATGGCAGAAGCGAGATTAGTTACCCTTGCTATAGGCAGATAATTTATTGCTCCGGCAGAAGCCTTTGCGGTCACGGCAGAAAGCGGCGCGCTTCTATGTTTTGTAAGTACAAGGCCATGTGCACCCGCCAGATTTGCCGTACGTATTATAGCGCCGAGATTATGTGGATCCTCTACCTTGTCCAAAAGTATTATGAAGGGCTGCTCGCCTCTGCTTTCGGCATTTTTAAATATATCATCTAATCCGACATAGGAATATTCGGATACACGAGCGATGACTCCCTGATGAGCGCCCGTGTCTGACATGGCGTTTAGCCTGTCTTTTTCGACCATGCTCACCACGCTGCCCTGCTTTTTGGCCTCCCTTAATATCGTAAGCAAAGCTCCGTCTGAAGCGCCCTTTTGCACAAACAGCTTCTCAACGGTCCTACCGGCTCTATAGGCCTCAAGGACGGGATTCCTGCCTTCTATCATGTTTTCATCAGCAAAAGGTCTATTTCGATCCATTTTCTTCATTTTCAAGACGCACCGCCTTCTCCATAAGATAGCCAAGCCTTTCTCTTTGTCCGCTTAAATAAAGATAGCCCAAAAGAGCTTCAAAGCCGGTCGCCCTACGGTAATCCTTTATCGAAGCGTTTTTTGCCGCTGTGTTGCTTTTAGCGTTACGCCCTCTTTTATATACCAGATATTCTTTTTCCGTCAGCTCTGCCTTCAGGCGCTTTATCATATGCGCCTGAGCCTTGGCCTTGACAAGCGCGCTGGAAAGTCTGTGCAGCTTATTTACAGGTCTGTTCGCTTCCCTGACAAGCATTTCTCTTACGAATATCTCAAATACGGCATCACCTATAAAAGCGAGCACAAGCGGCGAATATTGCTCCGCCATTTCCGTTTTTTCAAGTTCATCAAGGAGGTTTAAGCTCTCTTCCACTTTACGCCCTCTCTCGTGTCCTCAAGCATTATTCCCATGTCAAGAAGCTGTGCGCGTATTGCGTCTGCCTTGGCAAAATCCTTTGCGCGCCTCGCCTCCTGCCTTTCCTCTATCATTTTTTCTATCTCGGCATCTATGGTTCCGGCGTCCCTGCTTGTCTTTATCCCAAGTATGGCGCAAAGCTCTCCGAGCAGGCTCAAGGCATCTGCGGCAAGACCCTTTGGACTGTTTTCGTCTATATTGGTATTCGCATGCTTTACAAGCTCAAACACTGCCGTTATCGCGTCGGCGGTATTGAAATCGTCGTCCATCGCCTTTTCAAAATCCTTGCGGAATCTTGAAAGCTCGCCCTCGTTCCCCGAGCCTTCCGGCGCATCCTTTGCAAGCTCTTTTAATCTTTCCGCGGCATTCAATATGCGCTCAAGAGCATTTTTCGAAGCTTCCATTATATCCGCGCTAAAATTTAACGGGCTCCTATAGTGGGCGGAAAGCATGAACATTCGAAGTACTTGCAGGTCGTAATGCTCTGAAACCTCCCTCACCGTAAAGAAATTTCCAAGCGATTTACTCATTTTTCTATTGTCGATATTTAAAAAAGCGTTATGCAGCCAATATTTCGCAAACGGAGCTTCGTTGGCACATTCACTTTGGGCTATCTCATTTTCATGATGCGGGAATATCAGATCCTCTCCGCCTGCATGTATATCTATGCTGTCCCCAAGATAACGCTTGGCCATTACCGAACATTCTATATGCCAGCCCGGCCGGCCGTCGCTCCAAGGAGCGCTCCAATATGGCTCTCCTCCCTTTTTAGGCTTCCAAAGCACAAAATCCAAAGGATCCTCCTTCTGCTCCTCTCCGGTAACCTTAAGTTCTCTGTTCCCTGAACGCAGCTCCTCAAGATTTTTATGAGAAAGCTTGCCGTATTCTTCAAAGCTTTTTGTGCGAAAATACACGGTACCGTCCACATCGTAAGCATGGCCCTTTTCAATCAGCTTTTCTATCATCGCAACCATGCCCGATATCTCTTTTGTCGCGAGCGGATGAGTCGTCGCAGGGAGAACGTTTAGAGCCTCCATATCTTTTTTACACTCTTCTATAAAACGTTCGGAAATTTCAGAGGCATCAACGCCCTCCTCTATCGCTTTTGCGATTATCTTGTCGTCCACATCGGTAAAATTAGAAACATAATTTACCTCATATCCCTTATATTCAAAATACCTCCTGATCGTATCAAATACGATCATTGGCCGCGCGTTCCCTATATGTATATAGTTGTAGACGGTAGGGCCGCAGACATACATGCTCACCTTATTGGACTCTATAGGAACAAATTCCTCCTTTCGTCCGCTAAGCGTATTGTATACCTTCATTTAGATTTCCTCCGTATTTGAAAATGTTTCGTCGATCAGACAGGAAGCAAAAGCCGCAATGCCAAGCCCCTCTCCCGTAAATCCAAGGCCTTCTTCCGTTGTCGCCTTGATGTTTACCATGTTCTCCTTCAGCTCGAGAGAGTTCGAAATGTTATGTACCATAAGTTCGATATAGTCTTTTAATTTCGGCCTTTGTGCCACTATCGTTGCATCTACGTTTATTATTTTGTAGCCGCTCTTAAAAAGAAGCTCTTTCACTCTCTTTAAAAGAAAAAGGCTCGATACGTCCTTATAGTTCGGATCATGATCCGGAAAATGATAACCTATGTCGCGTAAAGCGGCCGCCCCCAAAAGAGCATCCATCACCGCATGTACGAGCACATCGGCGTCAGAGTGTCCTTCAAGCCCTTTCTCAAAGGGAATATCGACTCCGCCTAAGATCAGTTTTCTTCCCGATACCAAAGCATGAACGTCATAGCCGTTGCCTATCCTCATATAAACCTCATTCTTTTTTAGTTAAAGCCGAACACCTTATTGCACAGCTTGTAGCCGTATACGGTAAACTTGCGTCCGACCTTCGTTGTCGGGAACATAGCGTTTCCGGGCACACTGTATCTTGTCTTTCTATAAGTATATGGACATTCCTTCTTTAGCCTATCCCAAAGCATTTTTTTCTGTTTAAGCGCAGCCTTCGTTCCTATCCTGATGAGCAGTACCGAGGTAACTACCATTATTATACCAAGCGAATGCGCGAGGAACTTCTTTTGATTTCCCCACAAAGAACCCTCGATCTTCGCCATATAATCTATCATGAGATTGTTTACCTTGATCTGCTGATCTATGCGGGACATCATTATCTGCTCGTTTACGGACTGATCGCTGCGCCCTATATAGTAGCGGTAGAAATTTACATTGCTATAGTAAAGCGTCTTCACCTTTGAAAAAGGTATGAAGGCATACAGATTATCAACATAAAAGGTATGCTCGGGCAGCTTAAGCCCCGACTCGTGTAAAAGCTCCGTCCTATAAATGAGGTCGTGCATGAGTACATAATGAGCCGGACCTAAAGGCTTCATATCCTCCCATTTAAAGACTTCATCTTGAGGAAAGTTTTTTAGAAAACGCATTATACGCTTTTTCTTCTTTCCGACCTTCTCATATACATGGTTGGCGATAAACACATCGACGGTATCAGGTCCTCTTACGATCTTTTCAAGAGCGGCAAGAACGCTTAAAAGCGCGGCCTTGTCAACCCAATCATCACTGTCCACCACCTTAAAATACAGCCCTGTCGCATTTTCTATGCCTGTATTCACCGCTCCGCCATATCCTTTGTTTTCCTGATGTATAACTTTTACGATATCCGGATATTTGGCAGCGTATTCATCACAGACCTGCGGCGTTCTGTCCTTGTTTGAACCATCGTCGACAAGCAGTATTTCCAGATCATTTCCGCCCACAAGCAAAGTCTCAAGACATTTGTCCATATATGCTTCCAAATTATAACATGGTACAGCAACCGTAAGCAGCTTCATATACCCTTTTTATCCTCTATCTTTAAAACGAGCAAAACTTCCTTATAAAGAGCGCAATGCTTCCACTATTTTCTCAAAATGCATAAAATGAGAAGCCTTTACGAGCACCGTATCCCCTTTCTTTACAATCCCCTTCATGCAGTCTAAAAAAAGGTCGATGTCCTTAAAACATGCAATCTCAATCTTTTTATTCTTTTTAGCCTCGGAGGCAATATTTTCACTGAGTTCTCCAATGCAAACAAGCAACTCGATATCCAATTCGGAAATGTGTCTCCCGACCTGAGCATGGAGTTCAGCCGCGTTTTTGCCCAGCTCACCCATATCTCCCAATACAGCGACACGTCTGGGCACAGCTTTAGATAGGGCATACAGCGACTCTTTCATTGACATAGGATTTGCATTGTAGCAGTCTTCGATTATGGTAAGGCTGTTTCCTTCTATTATGTTAAAGCGCCCCTCAACACTTGTCTGTTCTTCGATCCCGCGCGATATCTCCTCGAGCGAAAATCCCATTAAAAGGCCTACCGCTGCCGCAGCAAGGGCATTATATACCATGTGTTCGCCTGGCTTTGGTATGTAGACATTTGAACTTCCTATAGGAGTATGCAGGTCAAAGTAAGTGCCTTTTATGCCGTCTATTATTATATTATCGGCAAAAATGTCGTTCGTATCTTTAAGTCCGAAAAAAACCGGTTTACTGCCCCTTAACTCCCTGACCTTTGAAAGATAATCATCGTCACCGTTAAGCACTGCCCTGCCGCCGTCCTTCATATAGTCGAACATTTCTGTTTTTGCCTTAAAGACGCCATTTCTGTCCTTCAAGTTTTCAAGATGACAATCGCCGATATTCGTAAGCACGCATATGTCGGGTCTTGCTATAGAGGCGAGCACGCTCATTTCATTAAAATCGCATATGCCCATTTCAAGCACGGCAATCTCATCGGACGGATCTATCTTAAAAACCGTCAAAGGGAGGCCGAGTTCATTGTTGAAATTACCCTCCGTCTTTAAGACTTTATATTTTTGAGCAAGTACCGAGGAAACCGCCTCTTTCGTGCTCGTCTTGCCTACGCTTCCCCCGATGCCGACAACAGGTATATTGCTTTTCTCTAAAATATAGGCTGCAATGTCTTGCAATGCCTTTAAAACCGAATCCGTAAGTATGTACGGCACCTCACTTATCTCGGGCTTTTTTTCGCATAATACCGCAACGGCGCCATTTTTTACGGCCGATGCTATAAACCTGTGTCCATCGGTACGTTCTCCCGCAAGAGCAGCAAAGAGGCTTCCCTTTTTGGCAAGCCTGCTATCGGTAGTTATATCGTTTATCTTTGGATTTTTTTCGGAAAAGAGAACGCCGGAGCAAGCCTCATATATTTCCTTTAAACTCATTGGTATCATATTATTTTGAACTTGCCCCCAGTAGTTTTTCGCAAAGCTCCGGAAAGGAAATGCCTATGGCCGCCGCTTCTTGGGGAATGAGACTGGTAGGGGTCATACCGGGCAAAGTATTAGCCTCAAGACAGTAAATACTCCCGTCATTCTTCATCAAAAAGTCAAGCCTGCAATAACCCGTTATGCCAAGAGAGTGAGCTCCTTTGACAGCTATTTTTTGCATTCTTAAGGTATCTTCCTTTGATATATCGGCGGGACAGGTCTCTATAGTACTGCCCGGGCTGTATTTATTATTATAATCATAAAAGCCTTTGATAGGGGCTATCTCTATCACCGGATATGCCTCATCGTCCACGACCGCTACAGAGAACTCCCTTCCTTCTATATATTCCTCTACAACAACCCGTTCTTCATAAGAAAAGGCCTCTTGCAATGAGGCGATATATTCTTCTTCGGTAGAAGCAATCGTAACTCCCACGCTCGAACCGCCGCAGCAGGGCTTTACCACGACCGGAAGAGAGAGCCCAAACTGCAGGTAGCCTTTATCTTCCGAGTCCTTTTTAATTTCTCCTCCTTTAGGCGTAGGTATGTCGTTCCATTTAAAGAACTGCTTTGACAAAGCCTTATCCATCGCTATCGCGCTGCTTAAATGCCCGGAACCCGAATATTTTATCCCGTAGAGATCGAAAAGCGCCTGTATCTTTCCGTCCTCTCCGTTTGCACCGTGAAGCGCAAGAAAAACCATGTCGGCTTTTTTGCATAGCTCTATCACGTTTTCGCCGATAAATTCCCTGCGTGTTTTTGAAAGCTCATATGCCTTTTTGGAATTCTTTTCCATTTCATCAGCAAGCGCGTCTATGTTATATTTTAAGTCAAAAGCTTCTTTTGCTCTTTTTTCTCCACAGCCAAAAAACACATCGAGCAGAAAGGCTCTGTGCCCTTTTGTACAAAGAGCTTTTGCGACCTCTCTGCCGGATGATATAGAAATATCTCTTTCAGTGCTCGTTCCGCCTGCCAAAACAATGATATTCATATCTTAAGCTCCATACGCTCATTTACCCCGCAATCAATTCCTGAGTCGGGTCAGGTCCGTGTACCTGATCCGTACTGTAGTAGACGATGACCGGAGTTCCTATCTCAACATGCTCGTATATCGTCTTTACAGCCTCTAAAGGAGTATTTATACAGCCGTGGCTTCCGGCCGTCAGATAAGTGCTCCCTCCGAAAGCAACCTGCCATGATGCGTCGTGTATACCGACCTGACCGTTAAAAGGTATCCAATAATCGGAGTGTGAATTTGCAAAGGTTGTAAAAGACCAGTCCGTCTTTTTAGCGTCTATGGCCCAAACGCTTCCGGAAGGCGTCGAATATCCGGTTGAAACATTGCCCGTTATAACAGGAGTTTCTACTAAGAGTTCGCCCTCATAGTAGAGCCACATTGTCTGCGTGGAAATGCAGATTTCGATATAAGTGCCGCCTATATCATTCGAGGATCTGTCTTTCGCGGTATAGAGATAATCCGGCTCTACTACCGCATTCGTTCCGGCTAAAATATATTGATACAGATTTTCCGTAGTAAGATTCTTATTTATGCACCAGCCGTAGTCTCCTCCGGCCTCGAGTTTGATCTCTACTCCGTATGAGGTCATAAAATCATGTGATAACCCAAAGGTGTCGGTGTAATACGCCATGTTATACACCCATTGATATACCGAGTCATAGTCTAAGGAGTAGCTTCCATCCTCTTCTTCAACTATCCACGAATATATCTCGTCAAAACCCACAACCCATTGCGAGTCTACAAAGTCATAGGTTATCTGCGAAGATAAAAGCAGATTGTAGGAATCTAATGTGTTATTGAGTTCTTCGTCCTCACTTGTGACATCCGGAAGTATATAAAGACCTTCAGCTTCTAAGTCTATACTTTCCGCCTCCTCGGCAAGCGCGGCTTTCACTGCCTCATAAACCGCTTCTTTATCCGGCTCGTTTCCGACAACTTCCGAAACGATAATAAATTCGGAATCCGAAAGCTCTATATACGCATCTTGAGAAAGGATTATATTTTCTTCGTCAAAGCAAGATAAAGCGTCTACGACGCTTTCGACATCTGCTTCCTCATAAGTATATTCTATAGTAATCTCATATTCCTCGATCGTGCTCATATGTGAGAGCCATTCGTTTCCGTTCTGCGCCTCAAGTAAATCGTCGATCGAGCCGTCGTCTACATATGTAAAGCCGATATCCTCTCCCGTGATAATCTCTTCATTATCATCCTTTTCGATAATGACGAGCTCATAACTCCATAAGTCCTCCTGAATATCGCTTTTTACTTCTTCGGCGGTCAAATTAGAAACATCCCAACCGTTAATATATGTACCATGGAAAAAATGCGTCTCATAGTAATCGCTTCTCGTCAAAAAAAGCCATATAATAACTGCGGCAGCCGCAGCAGCCGCAATAATTATTATAATAAGCGCTTTTTTCGGTATGGTTTTCAAGTCATGCTCCTTTTAGTTTTTTTCCATTATACTCTTTTAGCACTATTATGCCAACAGTTTCTTAACGCTGACGAGTTTAACGCAAAGCGCGAAAAGCTCGGCGGCAAGCGTGATTTCGGAAAGGGTCGGCATAGTCGGAGCTATCCTAATATAAGCGTCTCGGGGATCCTTGTGATATGGATATACCGAGCCTGCCTCAGTCAATACAAGCCCCGCCTCTTTTGCTTTTTTTACGATCTCGGCCGCGCAACCCTCCATTGCCTCAAAGCAGATGAAATAACCTCCGTTCGGCTCCGTCCAGCTTGCCACACCGAGGCCGTCAAGCTCCTTGTGGAGAGTTTCATATACCGACTCAAACTTCGGCCTGATGAGATCGGCATGCTTTTCCATATGCTTTTTAAGCGCATCAAAATCCTTTAGGAATTTCATATGCCTGAGCTGGTTCATCTTATCGGGCCCTATGGTCTGGTATTTGATGTGTCCGGCTATCTCCGCAATATTTTTTTCCGAGGACGCGATGGCGGCCACACCCGCACCCGCGTAAGTTATCTTAGATGTTGAGCAGAATACGAACACGAGATCGGGATTTCCCGCATTTTCACATTCCTCGATTATGTTCAGCAGCTTATCCTGCTTATCCGGCTCATTGTATAAATTATGGAGTCCATAGGCGTTGTCCCAGAATATCCTAAAATCTTTTGCAGCGGGTTTAAGATTCGCAAAGCGTCTTACCGTCTCGTCAGAATAAGTAATACCCTGAGGATTAGAATATTTCGGGACGCACCAGATCCCCTTTATCAGCTCATCCTTGGCTACGAGTTCCTCTACCATATCCATATCGGGGCCGCAGGAGGTCATAGGAACGTTTATCATCTCCACATTGAAATATTCTGTCACGGCAAAATGCCTGTCGTATCCCGGCGCAGGGCAGAGGAATTTTACCTTATCGAGCTTTCCCCATGGCAGACAGCCCCCAAAGCCATGCGTAAAGCCCCTTGATACAGTATCAAACATTATATTAAGGCTGGCATTTCCGCAGACTATCGTCTGTTTTGCAGGGGCTCCCGCTATCTTCCCCATAAGCTCGCGCATTTCCGGCAAACCGCTCGGAAGTCCGTAGTTGCGGCAATCCGTTCCGTCTTCCGAAAAACATTCTTCGTTTTTTGTTACCATGCCGAGCATCTCCTCGGAAATATCAAGCTGATTAGCCGCCGGCTTTCCCCTCGTCATGTCGAGCTTAAGCCCTTGCGCCTTAAATTCCTCGTATCTTTTTTCAAGCTGTTCCTTTTCGATAGTGAGTTCCCCTACCGACATCTCCGAATATTTTTTCATGATATTTTCTCCTTTTAAAAATCTACATTAAATATAATTTATTTTATATAAAAACAAGCCATGCGGCTTGACTTCAAGAGTCAAGCTTGCTTGACGAAAGA
>CAYXUB010000035.1:0-11370 GCA_964468385.1 uncultured Lachnospiraceae bacterium | reverse complement strand
TCGTGGAAGAAAGAAATCTTAGAAAAACACGTGTCGGCAAGGTCGTAAGCGACAAAATGGACAAGACGATAGTTGTTGCCATCATAGATCACGTGGAGCATCCTCTTTATAAGAAGATCGTTAAGAAAACATATAAACTTAAGGCGCACGACGCCGAAAACGCCTGCCGTATCGGAGATACGGTCAAGGTCATGGAGACGAGGCCGCTCTCAAAGCAGAAAAGATGGCGCCTCGTGGAGATACTCGAAAAGGCCAAATAATTTACGAATGTTAAGGAGGAAGTCAGTATGATCCAACAGGAGAGCAGACTGAAAGTGGCGGACAATACCGGTGCTAAAGAGATTCTTTGCATTCGTGTTATGGGTGGTTCCGTCAGAAGATACGCCAACATAGGCGACGTGATCGTTGCTACCGTTAAAGATGCAACGCCCGGCGGCGTTGTGAAAAAGGGCGACGTAGTAAAAGCAGTTGTAGTGCGTACAGTCAAGGGCGCAAGACGCAAGGACGGCTCTTATATAAGATTTGATGAAAATGCCGCGGTTATCATCAGAGATGATAATACGCCGAGAGGAACCCGTATATTCGGACCGGTCGCAAGGGAGCTCCGTGAAAAACACTTCATGAAGATAGTATCTCTTGCTCCGGAAGTATTATAGGAGGACGGCCATGTCAGTAAAGATAAAAACAGGCGATACCGTCAGAGTCATTGCAGGAAAAGACAAAGACAAGGAGGGCAAGGTGCTCGTTGTTGACCCGAAGAAAAACAAGGTCATCGTTGAAGGCATAAACATGGTCAGCCGTCATACGAAGCCCAACGCGGCCAATCAGCAGGGCGGTATCATATCAAAAGAGGCTCCTATCGATCTATCAAACGTAATGTATCTGCATAAAGGGCAGGTTACTCGCATCGGTTATAAGCTTGAGGGCGGAAAGAAGCTCCGCATTGCCAAGAGGACCGGCGAGGCGATTGATTGAGCTTAGGAAGGAGATGTAAGAGATCATGAGCAGATATAAAGATTTATATAAGAATGAGATCGTCGCCGCAATGACGAAAAAATTCGGTTATAAAAACATAATGGAAGTTCCAAAGCTCGAAAAGATCGTAGTGAATATGGGAGTCGGCGAGGCCAAGGAAAATGCGAAGACGCTCGATTCTGCCGTGAGCGATATGGAAAGGATCACGGGTCAGAAGGCCGTCGTTACGAAGGCAAAAAAATCAGTCGCCAACTTCAAGATCCGTGAGGGAATGTCTATAGGGTGCAAAGTAACGCTGCGAGGCGAGAAGATGTATGAATTTGCCGACAGGCTTATAAACCTTGCACTTCCGCGAGTTCGCGACTTCAGAGGGGTAAATCCCAATGCTTTCGACGGCAGAGGGAATTACGCGCTCGGGATCAAGGAGCAGCTTATTTTCCCCGAGATTGAGTATGATAAGATAGACAAGATACGCGGAATGGACGTTGTTTTTGTTACTACGGCTAAGACAGATGAAGAGGCGCGAGAGCTGCTGAGCCTGTTCAATATGCCTTTCGCCAGATAATCACAGGAGGATAAAGATCATGGCTAAAACAGCAATGAAGATAAAACAGCAGCGCAAGGCTAAATTTTCCACGAGAGAGTACAGCCGTTGTAAAATTTGCGGACGTCCGCACGCCTATCTGAGAAAATACGGCATATGTCGTATCTGTTTCCGTGAATTAGCGTATAAAGGCCAGATACCGGGCGTAAAGAAGGCAAGCTGGTAATGCAAAGATGCCAGGGTCAAAAGGTCTAAGCCCATATGAGCTTGCTCATAAGTGGGCGAAAGACCTTGGGATCCGCCCCGAGATGAGCATGAAAGTAGGATGTATATCCCACGGTATGCGAATCTCGGGCAGGATTGTGGGAGTGCGCAGCACGGAACAATCCGTGGGCATCGTAGTTGGGGGCTTTTGACCCCAACATCATAAAAAATAAGGAGGAAACACATATGTCAATGAGTGATCCTATCGCAGATATGCTTACGAGGATACGTAACGCCAACGCTGCAAAGCACGATACCGTCGATGTTCCTGCGTCGAAAATGAAGGTTTCCATAGCCGATATACTTTTGCGTGAAGGTTATATAAAGAAATATGAAGTCGTAGATCAGGACGGTTTTAAAAATATCCATATAACTTTAAAATATGGCGCAGACAAAAATGAGAAAATAATAAGCGGTTTAAAGAGAATATCTAAGCCCGGTCTTCGCGTATATGTAAATAAAGAAGAACTTCCCAAGGTTTTGGGAGGGCTTGGAATCGCTATCATTTCTACAAATCAAGGCGTGATAACCGATAAAGAGGCGAGAAAGCTTCAGGTCGGAGGAGAGGTTCTTGCCTTTGTTTGGTAAACTTAAGCAAGTTGCCCTATAAACTGAAAACAGAAGGAGCACAAGGCTCTTTCCGAAAATCTAAGTTATTTTTAGGAGGACAATAAAATGTCACGAATAGGCAGATTGCCGGTCAATATCCCCGACGGCGTTACCGTCGATATAAAAGAAAAAAACGAGGTGACGGTAAAGGGGCCGAAGGGAACTCTTAAAAGAACACTTCCCGAGGAAATGACTATAAAGCTTGAAGACGGAAGCGTAGTCGTTACAAGGCCGAACGACCTGAAGAAGATGAAATCACTGCACGGACTCACGAGAACGCTCATACAGAACATGGTGACCGGTGTCAGCACCGGATATGAAAAGACTTTGGAGGTCAATGGCGTAGGCTACCGTGCGGCAAAGCAGGGAAAGAAACTCGTATTAAACCTTGGATACTCTCATCCGGTTGAGATGACCGATCCCGAAGGTTTGGAATCGACTGTAGACGGAAACAAGATCGTCGTTAAGGGTATTGATAAAGAAAAGGTTGGTCAGTACGCTGCCGAGATCAGAGAAAAGAGAAAGCCCGAGCCATACAAAGGCAAGGGAATAAAGTATATAGACGAAGTTATCCGTAAGAAAGTCGGCAAGTCCGGTAAGTAATAATTCGAGGAGAGTATAGGTCATGATAAATAAGAAATCCAGAGCCGAGGTTCGCCAGAAAAAGCATAGAAGGTTGCGTAACCATATATCAGGCACAGCCGAAAAGCCGCGTTTTGCGGTTTTTAGGAGCAATAATAACATGTATGCTCAGATAATTGATGATGTTGCCGGTCACACGCTTGTCTCTGCTTCAACGCTGCAAAAGGACGTCAAGGCAGATCTTGAAAAGACGAACGATGTTGCCGCTGCCGCTCACCTCGGGACTTTTATAGGTAAGAAGGCCGTTGAAGCCGGTATAAAGGAAGTCGTTTTTGATCGCGGAGGTTTTATATACCACGGAAAGATCAAAGCGCTTGCAGATGCTGCCCGTGAGGCGGGGCTTGAATTCTAAGGAAAGGAGGAAAACACATGAGACACAATATCATTGACGCAGGACAGTTGGAATTAGAAGAAAAAGTCGTTTCGATCAAACGAGTTACAAAGGTTGTCAAAGGTGGACGTAACATGCGTTTTACCGCCTTGGTAGTAGTAGGAGACAGGAACGGCCATGTCGGAGCGGGGCTCGGAAAAGCTACAGAGATACCTGAAGCTATACGCAAAGGCAAGGAGGATGCCGCAAAGAACCTTATCAACGTGGCAAGAGATGCGAACAACAGCGTAACGCACGATTACATCGGGGAATTCGGAAGCGCACAGGTGCTTTTGAAGAGGGCTCCTGAGGGTACGGGAATAATCGCCGGCGGTCCGGCGCGTGCCGTCGTTGAGCTTGCCGGTGTTACAAATATCCGCGCCAAATCCTTAGGCTCAAATAATAAGCAGAACGTAGTTTTAGCTACGATAGAAGGGCTTAGACAGCTTAAGACCCCCGAGGAGGTCGCAAGGCTTCGCGGATTGTCGGTCGATGAGATTTACGCTTAAGGGGGACTTGGAAAATGGCAGATAAAATAAAGATAACATTAAAGAAATCTACGATAGGCTGTATCCCGAAGCACAGAAAGATAGTTGAAGCGCTCGGGCTTAGGAAGCTGAATAAAACCGTCGAGATGCCTGACAACGCGGCTGTCCGCGGCATGATAAAAAAAGTCGACTATCTCGTAAAGGTGGAAGAATAAATCTACAGGAGGTGCCATAATGGACTTATCTAATTTACATCCGGCGGCTGGTTCGAAGCACAATGATAATTTCCGTAGAGGACGCGGGCACGGCTCGGGGAACGGAAAGACGGCTGGAAAAGGACATAAAGGACAAAAAGCACGTTCTGGAGCGCCGAGGATTGGCTTTGAAGGCGGTCAGATGCCTTTATACAGAAGGATTCCTAAGAGAGGCTTTAAATGCAGGAATTCAAAAGAAATTGTTGCGCTCAACGTTGAGGAATTGAACAGATACGAAGATGGTACTGAGATAACCGTCGAGTTTCTTGTAGAAAGCGGACATGTGTCAAATCCGAGAGATGGTGTTAAGATACTCGGAAACGGCGAGCTTGAAAAGAAACTTACAGTGAAAGTGTCTGCCTTTAGTGAAAGCGCAAAGGCTAAAATAGAGGCGGCAGGTGGAACAGCCGAGGTGATTTGATGTTTAAAACCTTACGCGATGCTCTCCGTGTCAGTGAAATTCGCCGTAGATTGTTTTATGTATTGTTGGCATTAGTCATCATAAGATTGGGTTCACAGATTCCGGTCCCCGGAGTAGATACCTCTTTTTTCGACGACTATTTTTCTTCGAGTTCGATTGATGCCTTTGCCTTCATCGATGCATTTACGGGCGGAGGATTCAGTAATTTCTCAATTTTTGCATTGAGTATAACGCCTTATATCACGTCATCGATCATAGTTCAGCTTTTGACGATTGCAATTCCTAAGCTGGAGGAGCTGCAAAAGGACGGCGAGCAGGGACGCAAAAAGATCCGAGAAATAACAAGATACACCACGATTGGGCTTGCCTTGCTCGAATCCGTTGCTATGTGTATAGCTTTCGGTAATCAGTTGTTGCTCGATCTTACGGTAATGAACGTTATAATCGTCGTTTTGTCGCTCACGGCCGGCAGCTGTTTCCTTATGTGGCTTGGAGAGCAGATAAATGACAAGGGCATAGGGAACGGTATTTCTATCGTTCTTCTGATAAACATACTTTCAAGAGTTCCGAGCGATTTTATTACTCTGTATGATAATTTTGTCAGTGGACGTTCGATTGCCAGGGCGACGGTGGCATGGATAATAATCTTTGCCGTCATTATATTTGTCATCATTCTCGTGCTTATACTAAACGGTGCGGAAAGACGCATAAGCGTACAGTATTCAAAAAAGATCGTAGGACGAAGGTCTGTTGGAGGAAGTTCGTCTCACATACCGCTTAAGATAAATACATCTGGAGTAATACCTATAATTTTCGCATCTACGATAATGTCCTTCCCATCAATAATAATAAGTTTTACCGGGGCTTCAATTGAGGGTTGGGGTGAAACGGTCGTTGAGATGCTCAGCTCGAGCAACTGGTTTGATCCGGACAATTGGATCTTGACACTTGGACTTATAGTCTACGTTCTTTTGGTCGTGTTTTTTGCATACTTTTATACGGCTATTACCTTCAATCCGGTTGAGATTGCGGATAACTTGAGGAAGCAAGGAGGTTTTATACCCGGAATAAGACCTGGAAAGCCTACGGTCGACTATCTTCAGTCGGTATTGAAGTACGTTATATTCATTGGTGCTACGGGGCTTATCATTGTAGCGGTCATACCCTTTGTATTCAATGGGCTCTTTAGTGCGAGCGTTTCTTTTGGAGGAACGTCGCTTATAATCATAGCTTCAGTCATACTTGAGACGCTTAAGCAGATAGAATCTATGATGCTTGTGAGAAGTTACAAAGGTTTTTTGAATGACTAAGGTAAAAAATATTCTTTAGGCTGCGGTTTTTGCCGCAGCCTAAAGTTGATATTGTAAAAACCTATCTGCATTTTAAGGTGGATTGGAGAAAAAATCATGAAAATAGTTATGTTAGGAGCGCCGGGAGCGGGGAAGGGAACGCAGGCAAAGATCATATCAAAAGAATACTCTATCCCGCACATCTCCACAGGTGATATATTTCGGAGCAATATAAAAAATGGTACAGCGCTTGGTAAAAAAGCCAAGGAATATATGGATCAAGGGCTTCTTGTACCGGATGAGCTTACTTGCGATCTTGTCATAGACAGGATTTCCCAGCCGGACGCGGCAAAGGGATATGTTCTTGACGGTTTTCCGAGGACGATAGAACAGGCCGAGGCTTTGACGAATGCTCTTAAAGAAAAAGGCGAGAGCATAGATTATGCTATCAATATAGAGGTTCCGGACGAACAGATCATAAAACGTATGGGCGGAAGACGGGCGTGCACAGGCTGTGGCGCAACTTACCATGTCGAATATGCGGCGCCTGCCAAAGAAGGAGTTTGCGATAAATGCGGAGAGGCTTTGGTTCTAAGGGATGACGATAAGGCCGAGACCGTGAGCAAAAGGCTTGAAGTATACCATAGCCATACTCAGCCTTTGATAAAGTACTACACAGATTTAGGTGTGCTTTATGAATTTGACGGAACAGGCGATATAGATGAGATCTTTGGGAAGATAAAGGATCTTTTTGGAGAGTGAAAGATGTCCGTATCCATAAAATCTCCAAAAGAAATTGAGCTTATGCGTCATGCCGGAAGACTGCTCGAAGAGGTCTTTTTAATGCTTTCTGAGCAGATAGCGCCTGGAATAACGACATGGGATATTGACAAGATAGGCGAAGAGTTGATAAGAAAGAGAGGCTGCCTCCCGAATTTTTTGAATTATAACGGCTTTCCGGCTTCAGTCTGCACTTCGATCAACGAGGCTGTGGTTCATGGTATACCTAATAAAAATGCCGTTCTTAAAGAAGGCGATATCATAAGCCTTGACTGCGGGCTTATATATAAGGGATACCATTCCGATATGGCCAGAACTTTTCCTGTTGGAAAGATCTCCGAATCCGCAAAAAGGCTTATCGATGTAACACGCCAATCTTTTTTCGAAGGGATAAAGTTTGCTAGGGACGGTTGCCATCTCCATGAGATTTCAGCCGCAATAGGAAACTATGCCGAAAGCTTCGGTTACGGAGTTGTCGAAGATCTTGTCGGGCACGGTATCGGAACTTCGCTTCATGAAGATCCGGCCATACCAAACTTCCCATGTAGGAGCAGGGGAATACGGATAAAGGCGGGGATGACCTTTGCTATTGAGCCGATGATAAACGAGGGAACATATACAGTCAAGGTGCTTGATGACGAATGGACTGTGGTTACCGCCGACGGGAAACTTTCTGCACATTATGAAAACACTGTATTGATTACAAAAGGTGATCCCGAGATACTTACGCTAAGCCAATAAAACATTAGGAGGAAATACATGTCAAAATCAGATTTCATCGAAGTCGAAGGCCGGGTTCTGGAAAAGCTTCCGAACGCGATGTTTAAGGTAGAGCTTGAAAATAAGCACGTCGTTTTGGCGCATATCAGCGGAAAGCTGCGAATGAACTTTATAAGAATCCTACCCGGTGATAAAGTCACGATTGAGTTATCGCCTTATGATCTTGATAAGGGGCGTATTATTTGGCGTGATAAGTAAAAAAAATGTTGCCTTTTTAAAGTGGAAAAGATATTATAAAAGAGGATTGTTTTAATAGAAGGGGATCGGGAAAAATCAACGGAAAAGGGGGAATCCTTCCTTGTTAGAAATAATGACGAATGAAGCGGAATCTGAAGCTAGAATAATTGTTGTCGGAGTTGGGGGAGCTGGTAATAACGCAGTTAACAGAATGGTAGATGAAGCGATAGGCGGAGTTGAGTTTATCGGAGTAAATACTGACCGCCAAGCGCTTTCCTTAAGCAAAGCCCCTACGATTCTTCAGATAGGCGAAAAAATCACAAAAGGACTCGGCGCGGGCGCAAAGCCCGAAGTTGGGCAGCAAGCCGCAGAGGAGAGTATAGATGAGATTAAAGCTCTTCTGGAAGGTGCAGATATGGTCTTTGTTACTTGCGGAATGGGCGGCGGTACCGGTACGGGAGCAGCGCCTGTTGTCGCTAAGGTTGCAAAGGAAATGGGCGTACTTACGGTCGGTGTTGTCACAAAGCCATTTCGCTTTGAAGCAAAGACTCGTATGACCAATGCTATATCCGGGATAGAGAAATTAAAGGCGAGCGTTGATACTCTTATTGTCATTCCGAATGACAGGCTTTTAGAGATAGTAGATCGCAGAACGACTATGCCAGAGGCTCTAAAAAAAGCAGATGAGGTATTGAATCAGGCGGTTCAGGGCATTACGGATCTTATAAATATGCCTGCTCTTATCAATCTTGACTTTGCGGATGTTCAGACAGTTATGTCGGACAAAGGAATCGCTCATATCGGTATTGGTGAAGGTAAAGGTGACGATAAGGCCCTTGAAGCGGTTCAGCAGGCCGTTTCAAGTCCCCTGCTTGAAACGACTATTACAGGCGCGTCACATGTTATTATAAACATATCCGGTGATATAAGCCTTATGGATGCAAATGATGCCGCGAGCTATGTTCAGAATCTTGCGGGAGAAGATGCAAATATAATTTTCGGCGCGATGTATGATGATGCGGTGCCGGACTATGCAAAGATTACGGTTATTGCCACTGGGATTAAGGAGAATGATGGGGCGAAAAAAGACACCAAGAGCGCCAAGGGTGTGGCAAATAAAGGATTTGCAGGAAATATCCCCACCTTTAAAGTTCCGAATACCAATGCTGAACAAGCATCAAAAAATATTGACTTTAAGCAGGCTGGAACGGTATTACCTCAGAGCAATGTTCATATTACTAGCAACGTTCCGAAAAAAGACATACAAATACCTGATTTTTTAAAGAACAGAAGTTGAGTCATTGCGGTCGGATCGTGAATGGTTCGGCCGCTTAATTTTAATCGATTTCAATACCTTACAGTTCTATTCCCTTGCAGAAATGCTTTTCGCAAAACTCCCATTTACAGATTTTAAAACTATTTCATAATAATATATTTTTTGTTTGCTCAGGAGATGATGATGACAAGAGAAATGTATGAAACGCTGCCTCTCAGTGAGTTAAGACAGCTTGCTAAAGCTCGTAAGCTTAAAGGGGTATCTGCTTTGCGTAAAAAAGACTTGATCGATGTTATGCTTGCAGAGGATGCAAAGGAGGAGCTTAAAAGCGGCCAAAAAACAGCGGTAAAAAGAGGAGTCGGCGAAACAGAGATAAAAGAAGAGCATGAACAGGAACGCCACGAGGATGAAAAACATACCGGACATCTCGACAACGGCCCTAAATCAAATATAAAAGAGTTGGACAGCGGATTTGAGGCAAGAGGTATTTTAGAGGTGATGGCAGACGGATATGGATTTATCCGCTCCGATAATTTTCTTCCCGGGGAAAATGATGTATATGTTTCCCCATCGCAGATCCGACGTTTCAATCTTAAGACCGGCGATATGCTCTATGGAAACACGAGGATCAAATCACAAAACGAAAAATTTTCAGCGCTCTTATATGTAAAGAGCGTAAATGGGATTCAACCATCGTCAAGTCTGAACAGACCAAATTTTGAAAATATGACGCCGATCTTCCCCGATGAGAGGATACATCTTGAAAGACCGGGTGGAAGTCTTGCTATGAGGATCGTGGATCTTATAAGTCCCATAGGAAAAGGTCAAAGGGGAATGGTAGTTTCGCCTCCGAAGGCAGGAAAGACAACCCTCCTTAAAGATATGGCAAAGTCGATTCTCAGGAATAATCCGGAAATGCATCTTATTATCCTTCTTATAGACGAAAGACCGGAAGAGGTCACCGATATGAAGGAAACAGTAAGAGGCGATAATGTCGAGGTCATTTACTCTACCTTCGATGAAATGCCGGAGCATCATAAAAGAGTGTCGGAAATGGTCATAGAGCGCGCAAAACGGCTCGTCGAAAACAAGAGGGACGTTATAATTTTTATAGACAGTATAACGCGCCTTGCAAGAGCCTATAATCAAATTGTGCCTACCAGCGGCAGGACGCTTTCTGGCGGACTTGATCCCACTGCCTTGCATATGCCAAAGAAGTTTTTTGGAGCGGCAAGGAATATGCGTGAGGGAGGAAGTCTTACAATTCTTGCGACCGCACTTGTCGATACAGGCAGCAAGATGGACGATGTTGTATATGAGGAATTTAAGGGTACCGGCAATATGGAGCTCGTCCTTGACAGAAAGCTGCAGGAAAAAAGGGTATTCCCTGCCATAGATATAATAAAGTCCGGAACAAGACGGGAGGATCTACTGCTCTCAAAAGATGAGCTTGAGGCGGTAAATCGTATGCGCAGGGCGCTGAACGGACTCAAAGCGGAAGAAGCCGCGGAAAATATACTTAACATGTTTTCACACACTTGCAGCAATGAGGAGCTTCTCCATATGCTGCATAGGCAAAGGTGGTAGTTACAGTCATATGGATCATATTACTTCAAAACTGCTTGTATACGGCGATATGCCTAAGGATAGTATATTGATGCAGTTAGCGGATATATGCGAAAAGGTAAGAGAAGGCACGCAGCAAAGGGATTTGTTAATAACACGCTGTTTCAGTCAGGTAAAGAGGCTGCTTAAGTTAGCAACCGATTTCGGTTTTGACAGAAATCTTTGGCAGTGCTATCTTACATATATCTTGATAACCGACGAAAATCCTTTCACGCTTACGTCTGAAAAAACAGGAGCGCAGGAGGGGAGCGTCAATATATTCGCGAAGCATGATTTCAAGGCGTTCTTGGAGTTGTTCCATTATTCTTTTAAATGGCTCGAGGATGAACTTGGCATAGATTGTTTCAGCGTAATATGTGATTACAAGGCTATCGTAAAGCCGGAGCTTATGTACAATAAAAACGTAAGCGAGAAGGTCTGTGCTTTAAGTAAAGAGCTCGATGCGGCAAAGGATGAAAACGAGTTCTTCGATCTTGTGACCGGTTTCTACAAGAAGTTCGGGGTCGGGATGTTTGGGCTTAATAAGGCCTTCAGGTTTTCGAGGAACGCGGAGGGTGAGCTCGTTTTTCACCCGATAAACAACATGGATAGAGTCATGCTCGATGATCTTATCGGCTACGAGATGCAAAAAAAGAAGCTGATCGACAATACGAAGGCCTTTGTTGAAGGAAGAAAGGCGAACAATTGTCTGCTTTTCGGCGATTCCGGTACAGGCAAGTCCACGAGTGTAAAAGCGATAGTAAACGAATTTTACCCCTGCGGGCTGCGTATGATCGAGATATATAAGCACCAGTTTAAGGAGCTTTCCGCGGTCATATCCAGCATAAAAAATCGCAATTATAGATTTATCATCTATATGGACGACCTATCTTTTG
>CAYXUB010000034.1:0-12176 GCA_964468385.1 uncultured Lachnospiraceae bacterium | reverse complement strand
ACTGTCTATTTACAAAAGCATGAAAGAGGGCACTGCTCTTTCGTTATATTGCGAACTTATTATTTCGCCTGTTGAAAGTCGTGAGTATACGCCTTTGAACTTTCCGTTGTAAACAAAGAGCCCCGACATATTCGAATAGTCCGAAATACGATCGTTATCATTCAGATAGCTTACGTTTTTTGTAAGATACGGAGGACAGTATTCCTGAAATATATAATCATTGCCAAAGGCGGCATTTATATGAGCCTCCCATTCATCGGGAGTGCAGCCACAACCGGCGAAAACGCCCCTTGAAGCATAGGAGTCAAGCGGTTTTATGAGCCATCTGTCCTTATCGGCTATAAGGTCATGCGCCTTGCAGGCCTCGGCCGTAAGTAGATTTGTATAAGGAACATGTTTTTTGACGAAAGCTTGTTCTTCTTCCGTGAGCAGGGCTAGGGTTGCTTCCTCGTGAAGAGTCTTAAAAAGCCATTTATTGTGTATGATCTGGGTACAGAAGGCGCCGATGATACAGACATTCCCGTCCTTTACTGCATTTACGAAGGGACGAACCTCATCAATGCGCCTTATTACGTCCGAGGTTACGGCACGGCGATACACGACGTCGACGGCTCTGCCTTTCGGCGAATAAAGGCGCTTCCCATCGTAGCTCATTTGGCTTATTTCACACACTTCGCACTCATAACCGGCCTTTTCAAAGCGGCATTTAAATTCCTCGAATTCGGTAACGGAACCGGTTGCCAAAAAATCTGCTATGGCTATATACGGGTGTTCAACTTTATTGTCATAGCTGGCATATATATCGGCGAACTCGCTTACCCAGCTGTCGTAGAGCTCCCATGCTTGAAGCCTATGCTCTTTTGTTATGCTTTCATGCGCCGGGTTTAGGGCGTATGCCTGATTCAGAACATAATCCTCGTTCATCGCGCTTGTGCCATCCGTATTTATCTCGCAAAATTTAAAATCGCCGTTGTCTTCATTATAGAAGATGTCGAACCTTGCTATAGGAAGCGGCGAAGGGTAACCGCGCTCGGTAAGAATGAGTTCTTTCAGCTCTCCGGAAAAGGGAAAGCAGTTTCGGTATTGTGGCTCTTGCAGAAAGGCGTTTATTATCTTTTCAAAAATACCGTATGTGACCTTTGTTATGTGCTCGAATCTTTCTATGTCGGTTTTTGTAAAAATTTTAGGTATAAGAAGGGTATATACACAGCGACCGTGATACGAAACAGAGGAGGAGCGCAGATAGCTCATCAGTTCCTTTGCGGCCTTTTTACAGAGTTCGGGATTTTCTTTGATAAAATGAAGGTATTCCTTATATATCTTTTTCATTGCAAGCTTTAAAATGTTCTATGAGATATTCCAAATTGTATCGTTCGTCATCTTGTAAATGCTCTTTGGCGTCACAAAAAATTCCGTCTATAAATGTTTTTGCGCCTACACCGTATATCGAAGCGGAAAGACCATGCTCTGAAAGAGCATCCTCGGCTGCCGTGATGTCGTCTAAGGTAATGGGATATTTATCCAGATAACCCTCAACGACTTCGGGGGAATATAAAATAGCTTTTACTAAAGCGGCATATCCGAGAGTTGCTTTTTTAGGCAGGGAATCGGCTCCGCGTATCTCTATATAGCCTTTAAGCCGCACATCGGGAAAGACCATGGAAAGCAGATGAGTTATATCAGCCTTTGACATAAGCAGGTCAGAGTAGAGGCTTGCAGCCGTTTTCTTTCCGGTATAAATCGCTTTGCCATCTTTAAAAATAAAGATAGGCGCTACGCCTAAGAGGTATTCCGCGTAAGAGGAAAAGCCAAAGTTCTTTGAAAAAAGATCGGGAGGCGGGGAGCAGCGCGCCTTGTCGGTGTTCCTCCAGATATATGTGCGCTTAAGCGGAGTATGGTTTTCTTTCCCTTCATAAACAGGGGTGTTGTCGCAGATATATTTAAAGGCAGGGCCGAGCAGATATGCCAATCTGTATTTTTTGACAAAATCTTTTTCATCCTCGTAATCTATCGAAATTTGCGTAGACGCGGTCCCGCGCATCATATTTATTCCATGGCTTCCACTCTTTTTGAAATAAGCGTCCATGTATTCATATCTTTTTTTAGGTATAAGTTCCAATTCGGAAACACGTCCGGTGGGATGATAGCCAAAGTTTACGAGGCTAAAGCCGTATTTTGAAAGATAGGGAGAAAGCAGCGCTGAAAAAGAATCATAGATCTCCTCTATCTGACTTATGCGGCAGCGCGGCATTACACTTATCTCGAGCTGAGCCGAGGGTTCAAGCGTAATGGAATAGTCGTCGTTATACATGCCCATAAGCTGGCCGTCAACATAATAAAGGTTTTCAAAATGTTCCGCGAGCTCCGTGAGAAAGTCTTTAACTCCGAATTTTTCACTGTAGGAAACGGGCGTCCCATCTAAGTGCAAGAGAAAATGCTCGAGCTCAAGTCCGATGCGTTTTGTATCCGGATTTGCCGAGCTGCTGAAATACTCGACGAGAGCAGCCCTGTTTTTTGTATATGTGGTATCCATGAAGTTGAGTTTAGCATAAGGGCGAAAGTTTTGCCATATAAAAAAGAAGTAATTGCGCTGCCCACGATAGCGGGATGAAAAATTGGTAAAAAGTTTCTAAAAAAGCTTTTAAATACTTGACAATTTTTTTTGGGAGGTGTATACAAACAGTATGAGGCAACGGCGTCTCCGATGTTTAGGCATCGGGGGCGCTTTTCTTATTTATTCAGGAGGATGATATGATGACTGATACTACTGTAAAAGATTATTTTGGCTGCATGGTGTTTGACGATAGGAAGATGAAGGCGAGCCTGCCTGCGGATGTATATAATTCTTTAAAAAAGACGATCGATGAAGGCGCGAAACTAGACATAGGCGTCGCGAACATCGTCGCGGAAGCGATGAAGGAATGGGCACTCAAAAACGGTGCCACCCATTATACGCATTGGTTTCAGCCGCTTACAGGCATCACGGCGGAAAAGCATGACAGCTTTATCTCACCTGCTCCGGATGGCGGAGTTATAATGGAATTTTCAGGCAAGGAGCTTATCAAGGGCGAACCGGATGCTTCTTCTTTCCCAAGCGGAGGACTCAGGGCTACTTTTGAAGCAAGGGGCTATACCGCATGGGATCCTACCTCCTATGCCTTCATCAAGGGAAAAACTCTTTGCATACCGACAGCCTTTTGTTCATACGGCGGCGAGGCGCTTGATAAGAAAACACCGCTGCTACGGTCGATGGAAGCCCTAAATAAACAAGCTTTAAGGATATTGAGATTGTTTGGAAATACGAGCGCTAAGTATGTGAGTTCTGCTGTTGGCCCTGAACAGGAATACTTCCTCATAACTAAGGAAATGTACGAAAAAAGATCTGATCTCAAATATACCGGCAGGACGCTTTTCGGAGCTACGCCTCCTAAGGGGCAGGAGATGGACGACCACTATTTCGGCGTGATAAAGCCAAGGGTTGCCGCCTATATGGAGGACTTGAATAAAGAACTTTGGAAGTTGGGAATCTATGCGAAGACAGAACATAACGAGGTCGCTCCGGCTCAGCATGAGATAGCTCCCATATATACCACTACCAATATAGCTACGGACAACAATCAGCTTACCATGGAGATAATGCAAAAGGTGGCCAACAGGCATGGACTTGTATGTCTGCTCCATGAAAAACCCTTTGCGGGATTAAACGGAAGCGGAAAGCATAACAACTGGTCTATATCGACCGATGACGGAACAAATCTTTTGTCGCCCGGCGATACTCCTTTTGAAAACGCCCTCTTTTTACTGTTTTTATGCGCCGTAATAAAGGCAGTTGACGATTATCAAGATCTGCTGAGGCTTGCGGTCGCGACAGCCGGAAATGACCATAGGCTCGGTGCGAACGAAGCTCCGCCCGCGGTTATATCGATATTTTTAGGCGATGAGCTCGACGCGGTCCTTGAAGCCATCGAAAACGACACCGAATATCACGATGAGGGAAAGAAGAGGATGAAGCTTGGAGTGGATGTGCTGCCAAGATTCACGAGGGACAACACTGACAGGAACAGGACTTCTCCCTTTGCCTTTACCGGCAACAAGTTTGAATTTAGAATGCTCGGATCATCGAACAGCATAGCCTGCGCCAACATGATGCTGAACGCGGCGGTAGCCGAATCTTTAAGGATATATGCCGACCGCCTGGAGGGTGCAGAGGATTTCAACAGTACTTTGCATGAAATGATAAAGAAAACTATCAAGGATCACAGAAGGATCATCTTTAACGGGAACGGCTATGATGAAGCGTGGATAGAAGAAGCGAAGAAAAGGGGACTTTCCAATTACAGGACGACCGCGGATTGCATGCCGCATCTTTTAGATAAAAAGAATGTTGAAATGCTTACCTTGCACAAGGTCTTTTCTGAGGCGGAGCTTAAGTCGAGATGCGAGATCATGCTTGATAACTATTGCAAGACCATCGTTATAGAGGCAAATACCATGGTCGATATGGCAAAGACCCAGATAGTTCCCGCGGTAGAAGCTTATATAGAAGAGCTTTCGCGTTCGGCCTCTGCTAAAAAGGCTTTGGACGCGTCTATTCCTTGCGATCTGGAGATAGGGCTTGTCAAAAAGCTTTCAAAGCTTGCTGCCAATATTGATAAAGGGGCGGAGGAGCTTAAGAAAGTGTTGCTTAGCTTAGATGACGCTAAGGACATCATTGAAGAATCAGAGACGATACGAGATGAAGTCTTGACTAAGATGAGCGAGCTCAGGATACCCTGCGATGAGGCGGAAAAGCTGACAAAGAAGGATCTATGGCCCTTCCCGACTTATGGAGATATTTTGTTTTCCGTATACTAAAGTGTATTTTTAAGATTCTTGGAGATGGGAAGATGAGCATACATGAAGAATGCGGGGTTTTCGGCCTTATATCAAAAAAATCTTTTGACGCCGCGGGAATGGCTTATTATGGTTTATATGCCCTGCAGCACAGGGGACAGGAAAGCTGCGGGATAGTTGTAAATGACGACGGGGTTTTTTCGTCTTATAAGGATACGGGGCTGGTAAGCGAGGTGTTTTCTAAAAGCGTCATGTCGGATTTCACGTATGGGACTATGGCTGTCGCGCATGTGAGGTACGGCACCACCGGAGACACGACGAGGAGGAACTGCCAGCCGATTGAGGTCAATCACCAGAAGGGAAGAATGGCGCTGGCGCACAACGGCAATATCAGCAACGCGGCGGCGCTCAGGGACGAGCTGGAGCTTTCGGGAGCGATCTTTCATACGACAAGCGATACGGAAATAATCGCTTATATAGTGACGAAAGAAAGGCTTGACTCCTTGTCCATCGAGGATGCACTCAGCAAGGCTATGGATAAGATAGACGGTGCCTATTCGCTTATCCTGATGTCGGCGCAAAAACTCATATGCGCGAGGGATCCATATGGCTTTCGCCCGCTTTGTTTCGGAGTTACGGAAGATGGAACCTATGTCGTAGCATCGGAGAGCTGTGCAATAAAGGCTGTTGGAGCGGAAGTGATACGAGATGTAAAACCCGGTGAGATCTTGGTTTTCAGCAAAGACGGCATAGTTTCAAGGACGGAACATTGTGGGAAAAGAAGAAAAAGATTTTGCGTCTTTGAATATATTTATTTTGCCCGTCCGGATTCCGTTATAGACGGTGTTTCGGTTCATGCCTCAAGGCTGAAGGCGGGTGAGATACTCGCGAAGGTGCATCCGGCTAAGGCGGATATAGTCATAGGGGCCCCGGATTCGGGGCTTGACGCCGCCTTGGGCTTTGCTGAGACCTCCGGGATACCATACGGGATGGGGCTTATAAAAAACAAATATATAGGACGGACCTTCATAGCTCCCGGACAGGATGACAGGGTAGATGCCGTAAGGATAAAACTGGCTGCCGTAGAGAATATAGTAAAAGGAAAAAGAGTGGTTTTGGTCGATGATTCCATAGTACGCGGAAATACTACTCGCCGAGTGGCTGAGCTCTTGCGTGAGACAGGGGCGAAGGAAATACACTTGCGAATAGCTTCTCCTCCTTTTCTAAATCCGTGTTACTATGGAACCGACATAGATTCAAAGGAAAATCTGATCGCGAACAGATGCGATACGGAAGAAATAGCCAAGCGTATCGGAGTCGATTCGCTCGGCTTTTTTCCTGTTGATATGCTTCATCTGATAACAAACGGACAGGGCTATTGCAGTGCTTGCTTCACAGGTAAATATCCTACAGCCATACCCAAGGACACGAGAAAGGACAGATTTGAACTGCGGCTTTCCGAAAAAAAGAAGAGCAAGTGAAAGCCTTTGACCGCATTTGCCGAGGGCAAATAAGGGATTAAAAGAATAGCAGAAGTTTCCTTGAAAAAATATATTCGTATATATATAATAATCCAGAGCGATTATGAATATGACAAGGAGGCCCGCAATGTGGAATTATAATGAAAACTATCTTAAACTTCCGGGGAGTTATCTTTTTTCTAACATAGCAAAAAAGGTAAATGAATATACTGCCGCTAATCCGGATAAAAGCATCATCAGGCTTGGCATAGGCGATGTCACTTTGCCTCTTGCGCCGGTTATAATAAACGCGTTACATAAGGCAGTGGATGAAATGGCGGTTAAGGAGACTTTTAAGGGCTATGCTCCGGATCTCGGATATGATTTTTTGCGTCAAGCGATCGTAAAAGGAGATTACGCAAGCCGCGGTATTGATGTCTCCGCCGATGAGATATTTGTTTCCGACGGCGCTAAATGCGACTGCGGAAACATACAGGAGATATTCAGCGCTGATTGCCGTATCGCGGTATGCGATCCGGTCTATCCTGTTTATGTGGATTCAAATGTAATGGCGGGACGTGCCGGAGACTGGGACGAAGCTGCAGGGATGTTTACCAATGTAATATATATGCCCTGCACGGCAGAAAACGATTTTGTTCCCGAGTTTCCGAAAGAGACTCCCGATCTTATATATCTTTGCTATCCTAATAACCCTACGGGAACCACGCTCAATAAGGCGCAGCTCCAGTCCTGGGTTGATTACGCGAATAAAAACGGAGCTATCATTCTTTATGACGCCGCATACGAGGCTTATATTACACATAATGATGTGCCTCATTCTATATATGAATGCGACGGCGCCAGGACTTGCGCCATAGAATTCCGAAGTTTTTCCAAAAACGCGGGCTTTACAGGACTGCGTCTTGGCTTCACCGTCGTTCCCAAGGACATTAAAAAGGATGATGTCAGCCTTAACGCTCTCTGGGCGAGAAGACACGGAACAAAATATAACGGCGCGCCCTATATAGTCCAAAAGGCAGGGGAAGCCGTATACAGCCAAGAAGGAAAGGAACAGCTTTCCGAGCAGATCGCATATTATAAAAAGAACACAAAGACCACATATGACGGTCTTAAGGCCGCGGGCTACACCGTTTTCGGCGGCATAAACGCGCCTTATATTTGGCTCAAAACGCCTTCAGGCATGAGTTCTTGGGACTTTTTCGATATGCTGCTTGAAAAAGCCGGCGTTGTCGGGACTCCGGGCTCGGGCTTTGGGCCAAGCGGAGAAGGTTATTTCCGCCTGACCGGATTTGGTACATATGAAAACACAGTAAAGGCGATAGAACGCATAAACAAACTTTAAGGAGTACTCATGGCAGAGATCATAGACGACGCTGTGATAGAAGAGGTCGCCATACTTGCGAAGCTTTTTCTAAGCGATGAAGAAAAGGCTCAGGCAAAAAGTGATATGCAAGAGATGCTTGACTATATCGATAAGCTCAACGAGCTCGATACAGAGGGCGTGGAAGCCATGTCTCATGTCTTTTCGATAGACAATGTCTTCAGGGAAGATATCGTTACAAACGGAGACGATAGAGAAAGCATGCTGCTTAACGCGCCCGAGCAAAAGGACGGGCAGTACATAGTGCCAAGGACGCTGGAGTAGGAGAGAAGATGGAGCTTACAAAACTTACGGCGACGGCACTTTCCGCGGCGATCAAGGATGGCAGGACTTCTGTCAAGGAAGCGTTGGACGCCTATTTTGATTCTATAAAAAGGCAAGATGGGGAAATAAACGCTTTTATAACGCTCGATGAGGAAGAGGCCTATAAAAGCGCCGAACGCATACAAAAAAAGATAGATAAAGGGGAAAGCCTTTCCCCGCTTTCCGGAGTGCCTATAGCCGTAAAGGATAATATATGCACTAAAGGGCTTAGGACGACTTGCGCCTCAAAAATGCTCGAAGATTTTACCCCTGCTTACGAGGCTGAGGCAGTCAAAAGGCTTAAGGCTGCCGATATGGTTATTATCGGCAAGACGAACATGGACGAATTCGCGATGGGCTCGACGACCGAGACCTCTTATTTTGGACCTACGGCAAATCCCGTGGACAAGACTCGGGTCCCGGGAGGTTCATCGGGAGGCTCCTGCGCCGCGGTAGCGGCTTATGAGGCACCTATCGCCCTTGGAAGCGATACGGGAGGCTCTATTAGGCAGCCTTGTTCTTATTGTGGAGTAACGGGACTAAAGCCCAGCTATGGGGCGGTGTCGCGCTATGGGCTTATCGCCTACGGCTCCTCGCTCGATCAGATAGGACCGATAGCAAGGGACGTGCGTGACTGTGCCGCGCTTTTTGATATCATAGCCGGCAAGGATGATAAGGATTCTACCTCTGTTTGCCTAAATGAAGACGGCATAGACCACGGCTTTGATGAAGATATAAAGGGGCTCAAAATTGGTCTTCCCCTGGAATATTTCGGCAAAGGGCTTCAGGCTGAGATAAAGGAAAGCATATATTCCGTCGCGGAGCATATAAGAAAAAAAGGAGCCGTGGTAGAGGAGTTCAGCCTCGGAATGCTGGACTATGCCATTCCTGCATATTACGTTATCGCTTCGGCGGAGGCAAGTTCAAATCTGGAACGTTTTGACGGCGTGAAATACGGCTTCAGGGAAAGCGAATACCATGGCTTGCATGATATGTATAAGAGGACCCGCTCAAGGGGCTTCGGCGCCGAGGTAAAGAGGCGGATCATGCTTGGCTCATTTGTTTTGAGCTCGGGCTACTACGATGCCTATTATCTAAAGGCTTTAAAGACGAAGGCGCTTATCAAAAAAGCCTTTGACGATGCCTTTTCAAAATATGATCTTTTATTATCTCCGGTGGCTCCGACGACGGCTCCTTTGCTCGGAAGTTCGCTCTCCGATCCGATGAAGATGTATCTGAGCGATATATATACCGTATCGGTAAATCTTGCCGGACTGCCGGCAATGGCTGTTCCCTGCGGGAAAGATTCGCAAGGGCTGCCTATTGGAATGCAGTTCATAGGGGACTGCTTTTCCGAAAGAACGATACTTAAAGCCGCCTACGCATATGAAAAAGCCGCAAAGGAGTAAAAGGGATGGAACATGAATATGAAGCCGTGATCGGACTTGAGGTGCATGTCGAGCTGGCTACCCAAACAAAGATATTCTGCGGCTGCTCGACAAAATTCGGAGGAGAGCCGAATACTCACACCTGTCCGGTTTGCAGCGGAATGCCGGGGACTTTACCTGTGCTCAACAAAAAGGTCGTCGAATACGCCATCGCGGTCGGGCTTGCGGCTAACTGCGAGATAAATAAATATTCTAAATTCGACAGAAAAAATTATTTCTATCCCGATAATCCGCAAAATTATCAGATTTCCCAGCTCTATCTTCCCATATGCAAAAACGGATATATAGATATAGAGACAAATGAGGGTAAGAAGCGGATACGCATACATGAGATACATATGGAGGAGGACGCCGGCAAGCTTATACACGACGAATGGGGAGAATATTCCTATGTCGATTTCAACCGCAGCGGTGTTCCGCTTATAGAGATCGTATCCGAGCCCGACTTAAGCAACGCGGAAGAGGTCATCGCGTATCTGACGCAGCTAAAGATGATCGCTCAATATCTGGGGGCTTCTGACTGTAAGCTACAGGAGGGCTCTATGCGAGCCGATGTGAACCTCTCGGTCAGAAGAAAGGGCGCCGATGAGCTCGGGACTCGTACCGAGATGAAAAACCTCAACTCTTTCAGGGCTATAACTCATGCTATAGAAGGCGAGATGGCGAGGCAGATAGAACTGATAGAGGCGGGAGAGGAGGTTGTCCAAGAGACGCGCAGATGGGACGATACGGCTTCCGAGTCTTATCCTATGCGCTCGAAGGAGGATGCGAAGGACTATAGATATTTTCCGGATCCGGATCTGCCGCCTTTGCGAATAAGCGAGGATTTTATACAGAGGCTCAAAGACGCCCAGCCTGAGCTGCGCGAGGATAAAAGAAAAAGATATGTGGCCGAGTTCGGGCTTCCGGAATATGACGCCGGCATAATAACGGATTCAAAAAAGACAGCCGATATTTATGAAGAGACCGTCGCATGCGGAGCTAAGCCTAAGAAGGTCTCAAACTGGCTTATGGGAGAGACCCTGCGTCTATTAAAGGAAAAGGGCGAAGACCCCGAGGATATACGCTTCTCGGCGAAGAATCTGAACGCGCTTATAGGACTTACCGAGGACGGCTCGATAAACATGACGGTCGCAAAGGAAGTCTTTGCCAAGATGTACGATAATGACATAGACCCGATCAGCTACGTCAAGGAGCATGGACTGCTGACTGTCAGTGATAAAGACGAGCTGAGGAAGGTCGCTGAAGAGATTATAGAGGAAAATAAAAAAGCCGCTGATGAGTATAGGGCCGGGAAAACTAAGGTTTTGGGTTTTTTGGTCGGACAGCTTATGAAGAAGATGAAGGGCAAAGCGGATCCCGCGCTTGCGAGGGAAATATTAACAGATTTGCTTAAATAAAAATATAGGAGAAGTAAAGCAACATGGAAAAGCTCAAAATGACGACTCCGCTCGTAGAGATGGATGGAGACGAAATGACAAGGATACTCTGGCGATATATAAAGGACGAGCTCTTGCTCCCCTTTATAGAGCTCAAGACCGAGTATTATGATTTAGGCTTAGAGTATCGAGACAGGACGAGGGACCAGGTGACCTTTGACGCCGCGGAAGCGACAAAAAAATATAAGGTCGCCGTAAAATGCGCGACGATAACTCCTAACGCTGCAAGAATGTCCGAATACATGCTTCATGAGATGTGGAAAAGCCCGAACGGAACTATTCGTTCTATACTTGACGGCACCGTATTTCGCGCGCCTATCGCTGTCAGCGTCATAGAGCCTACGGTTTCGTCATGGAAGGCGCCTATCACCGTTGCCCGTCATGCTTACGGCGACGTATACAAAAACGTAGAAATGCGCATTCCAAAGGCGGGTACGGTTTCTTTGGTATATAAGTCAGACGACGGCACTATAAGCGAAACCCTTGATGTGCATAAATTCGACGGACCGGGCATAGCCCAGGGGCAGCATAATACAGACGAGTCCATCACGAGCTTTGCCACGAGTTGCTTTGAATACGCGCTTGACACGAAACAGTCGCTTTGGTTCTCTACGAAGGACACCATATCGAAAAAATATGACCATAGGTTCAAAGACATATTCCAAGAGATATACGATAGTAAATACAAAGAAAGATTTGAAGAACTCAATATAGAATATTTCTATACCCTTATCGACGATGCGGTAGCGCGCATAGTTAAATCAAAGGGCGGTTTCATATGGGCGCTTAAAAATTATGACGGAGACGTAATGAGCGATATGATCTCCTCGGCTTTTGGTTCGCTTGCGATGATGACCTCCGTGCTTGTTTCACCGCATGGCTATTTTGAATACGAAGCCGCGCACGGAACGGTACAGAGACATTACTATAAGCATTTAGCGGGAGAGGAGACCTCTACGAACTCGGTCGCTACTATCTTTGCTTGGACGGGAGCGCTCAGGAAAAGAGGAGAATTAGACGGGATCGAGAGCCTTTCCGACTTTGCCGACAAGCTGGAAAAGGCTACTATTGATACGATAGAGTCCGGCAAGATGACTAAAGACCTCGCGCTTTTGACTACTTTTGAAAATCCGACCGTATTAAACAGCAGGGACTTTATCCTCGCTGTCAGAGAGAAACTTGAAGATTTCTTAATGTGAGTCGCTCAGAGCGATTGCGTGTTTTTATATGGAGAAAAAGACAAGAAAATTTTCTACAGGGGACCCGCTCGCGCTCTGTTCTCGCGTAACGG
>CAYXUB010000033.1:0-12493 GCA_964468385.1 uncultured Lachnospiraceae bacterium | reverse complement strand
TTGCGGCAAGCGCTCAAATTTATGTTGCCCAGCTTTCTGCGGGAAACTATGTGACTGAAACGGGCATAGAGGAGGTAAACGCCGAGGTTGCAACGGGCATAATCGAGATAAGCAATAGTCAGGCTGAAGAAGAGGGAAGCACGGAAGAAGGATAAAAAGGCGGTGTCATTTTCGAATGGGCGGAAACGAGAGAAGGAAAAAACTGCTTGAGATGCTTAATGCCGCGAGGGAACCCCTTTCGGGAGCCTTTCTTGCGCGCGCTTTTTCTGTAAGTCGTCAGATCATAGTTCAGGATATAATGCTCTTGCGCAGCGCAGGAGCCGATATAATATCGACACATCGCGGATATATAGTAAACAAGAAGAATGAGTCCGTCCGTGTTTTTAAAGTCAAACATTCGGACGAGGATACCGAAAAAGAGTTGTCGATCATTGTAGATCTTGGCGGCAGAGTGCAGGACGTGTTCATATATCATAGGGTATATAATGTCGTTCGCGCCAAAATGAACATAAGATCTAGGCGGGATCTTAAACTTTTCCTTGAGAATATTCGCGCCGGGAAGTCGAGTTTTTTAAAAAACGCGACCTCCGGCTATCATTATCATACGGTCGCCGCAGAGAGCGAACGCATACTCGATGCCATAGGAGAAGAGCTTTCAAAGGCGGGCTTTTTTGCGGAATTGCAGGATGATGAGCCGTTTGAAATTATTTGAGAGACGATGCTGGATTTTGAGACACGGTATGCATTTTATCAAAAAAGCTTGAATTTCATATTTTCATAATGTATAATTCTGCTTGTTCTAAAATAGGGCTATCGCCAAACGGTAAGGCAACGGACTCTGACTCCGTCATTTCTAGGTTCGAATCCTAGTAGCCCTGTACAGCGAGCCGTTGCACGACCCTGCAGCGGCTTTATTTCTCATTTAGCGTATAAAGGATATGCATTAACCATGAAATACTCATTTGAAAGCAGGATAAGATACAGCGAGACCGATAAAGACAGCTTTCTGACTTTCCCGGCGATGATGGACTACTTTCAGGACACCTCGACCTTTCACGGAGAAGATAACGGGCTTTCGATCAAGTTTTTAGCTTCTAAAGACTTGACCTGGGTACTCTCCGGCTGGCAGGTCAGGATCTTCGCCCTACCGAAGCTTGACGACTATGTACGCTTTTCGACTTGGGCCTATGCATTTAAAGGCTGCGTAGGACTTAGGAACTACAGCCTTAGCGACTTGGACGGAAATTTATGCGCCGCCGCAGATACACAATATGTGCTGATGGATACGAAGAAGCAGCTTCAGGAGCGCATACCGAACTATCTTGTAGAGGGTTACGGTTTAGAGCCCGACTCGCACTTAGATCTCGGCCTTTCCAGAAAGATCGCCGCCGCAGGTGAGGAGGAGCTCCTTGAACCCTTAGTTGTCAGGGAATACATGATAGATACAAACAAGCATGTGAATAATTCACAGTATATAAAAACGGCGATGTCTTTTATCCCAAGGGATATGGAGTTTAACTGCTTCCGCGCGGAATACAAAAAGCAGGCGCATCTCGGAGACGTTTTGTACCCTTCTCGCTCGTACTCTGAAAACACTGTGCAGATGAGGTTTTACGATTCCGATGGAAAGCCGTATTTTATCGCCGAATGGGCCTTCGATGCTCAAAGCTCAGGAGGCGACTATGCTTAAACTTGGGAAAAAACAGACTCTCAAGGTCGTCAAAAAGACCGACTTCGGCGTCTATCTTGCACAGAGCGCCGAGACCGCTTCGGAGCGTGTGCTTTTGCCTAAAAAGCAAGTCCCCTCCGGTTGCGGCTTAGACGCTGAGATAGACGTTTTTATATACCGTGATTCGCAGGACCGCCTTATCGCAACGACGGCAGAACCCTACGTCCTCTTGGGGCAAACCGCCGTCCTAAAGGTAACTTCCATAGGAAAGATAGGCGCTTTTTTAGACTGGGGGCTCGAAAAAGATCTTTTCCTGCCGTTTAAAGAGCAGACAAAGAGGCTCTCCGTCGGAGAAGATGTCCTTATCGCCCTATATTTAGACAAGAGCGAGAGGCTCTGCGCTACAATGAAGGTGTTTTCATATCTGAGCCTGAATCCGCCTTATTTCATCGGAGATATGCTCTCCGCAAGGGTGTATAATATAAATCAGAAATATGGAGTTTTCGTCGCCATCGAAGATAAGTACAGCGGTCTTATCCCAAACAAGGAGGCGAAGGGCTCCTTTGAGGTAGGCGATATGTTGCTCGTGCGAGTTGTCAACATAAGGGAGGACGGCCGCACCGACGTGTCTCCGAACGAAAAGGCATATTTAAAAATAAAGCCTGACGCAGAGGCCATATACAAAAAAATAGTAGAATACGGTGGAACTCTGCCTTTTGATGACCACGCCTCTCCCGAACTCATAAATGAAACCTTCGGTATCTCGAAGGCGGCGTTCAAGCGGGCGGTCGGACATTTATATAAGGAAAAAAAGATAAAAATATCAGACGGACGCATCTCTCGTCTGTAACTTAAAAGGGGATAAAATGGCATTCACCCATCTACACGTTCATACCGAATACAGCTTGCTCGACGGCTCGAACAAGATCAAGAACTATGTTTCGCGTCTTAAAGAGCTTGGTATGACTGCGGGTGCGATAACCGACCACGGTGTCATGTACGGCTGTATAGATTTTTATGAAGCCGCTAAGGCCGAGAATATAAACCCCATTCTCGGCTGCGAAGTATACGTCGCTCCCGGTTCGAGATTCGACAGAGAGCCCTCCGCAGACGACGACCGCTACTATCACCTTATACTGCTCGCCGAAAACAATGAGGGCTATGCCAATCTGATGCACATAGTCTCCAAGGGCTTTATAGACGGCTATTATTACAGGCCGCGCGTCGACCTTGAAATATTGAAAAAATATCACAAAGGAATCATCGCGCTTTCCGCTTGTCTTGCGGGAGAGGTGCCGAAACAGATCTTGCGCGGTTCATATGAAAAGGCCAAGGAGACCGCTCTTTTATATAGAGATATTTTCGGTCCCGACAACTATTTTCTGGAGCTGCAGGATAACGGCATGGCAGAGCAGGCTAATGTCAATGCCCAGCTTTTGCGTATGAGCAAAGAAACCGGCATTCCTCTTGTCGCCACCAACGACGTACACTACACGAATGCGGACGATGCGGAGGCTCACGATATCCTGCTCTGTATCCAGACCGGCAAAAAGCTGGACGACGAAAACCGCCTGCGCTACGAAGGTGGCCAGTTTTATTTAAAATCCGAGGAGGAAATGTCCTCTTTATTTACCTATGTGCCCGAGGCGCTCGCAAATACCCAAAGGATCGCCGACAGATGCCATGTCGAGATCGAATTCGGCCATACCAAGCTGCCGCATTTCGACGTCCCCGACGGCTATAGCGCCTACAATTATCTGGATACGCTCTGCCGAGAGGGCTTAAAGCGCAAATATAAGGAAATAACTCCACAGCTTGAGGAAAGACTTGAATACGAGCTGACAACGATAAGGAACATGGGCTATGTCGACTACTTCCTGATCGTATGGGACTTTATAAAATACGCGCGCGAGCACGATATAATCGTCGGCCCCGGGCGCGGCAGCGCTGCAGGCTCGCTGGTAAGCTATACCTTGGACATCACCCAGCTTGACCCGATAAAATATCAGCTGCTCTTTGAACGTTTTTTGAACCCCGAACGCGTATCCATGCCCGATATAGACGTGGACTTTTGCTACGAGCGCCGTCCAGAGGTCATCGACTACGTCGTTAGCAAATACGGGGAAGACTGCGTTGCCCAGATAATAACATTCGGAACGCTGGCGGCGCGCGGCGTGATACGCGACGTCGGGCGTGTCATGAACATGCCCTACGGAGCCGTCGATTCCATAGCCAAAATGGTGCCGATGGAACTCGGCATAACGATAGACAAGGCATTGGATATGAATCCTGCCCTTAAGCGCATGACGCTCGAAGACCCGCAGGTCGCTCGCCTTATCGAAATGTCGCGCCGCCTTGAAGGACTTCCGAGACATTCTTCCATGCATGCAGCCGGCGTCGTTATTTCGCAAAAACCGGTCGAGGAGTATGTTCCCCTTGCAAAGGCGGCGGACGGTACGATCGTCACTCAATTTACAATGACTACCCTTGAACACCTCGGTCTCTTAAAAATGGATTTTTTAGGCCTTCGCACGCTGACCGTGATCCAAAACGCGCGCCTTATGGCCGAAAGATCTACGGGCAAAAAGATAGACATGCTCTCTATAGACTACGAGGATCCGAATGTATACGCGATGATAAGCTCCGGAAAATGCGAGGGAGTATTCCAGCTCGAATCCGAGGGAATGAAGAGCTTCATGAAAGAACTCCGCCCCGGTTCGCTCGAGGACGTTATTGCAGGAATTGCCCTGTATAGACCAGGGCCTATGGATTTCATACCCAATTATATAAAAGGAAAGAAAAACCCGGAGGATATACACTACGAATGTCCTCAGCTTAAGCCAATACTCGAATCCACTTACGGCTGCATAGTTTATCAAGAGCAGGTTATGCAGATAGTGCGCGACCTTGCGGGGTACACACTCGGGCGCAGCGATCTTCTGCGGCGAGCTATGTCCAAGAAAAAAGCGGACGTAATGGAAAAGGAACGAAGAAATTTTATATACGGCAATAAGGAAGAAGGGGTCCCTGGCTGTATCGCAAACGGCATAGACGAAAAAACGGCGGGAGCGATTTACGACAGTATGCTCGACTTCGCGAAATATGCCTTTAACAAGTCTCATGCCGCTGCATATGCGATCGTTTCGTATCAGACGGCATGGCTTAAATATTATTATCCCGTGGAATTTATGGCGGCACTTTTGACCTCCGTCATGGATCACCCCGATAAGGTTGCCAATTATATACTTACATGCAAGCATATGGGAATAAAAATACTCCCGCCCGATATAAACAAAAGCGAAGGGGTGTTTTCCGTCGAGGACGGAATGATACGCTACGGGCTCACCGCTGTCAAGAGCATAGGGCGTCCCGTCATGGAGGTGATCGCAAAAGAAAGGGCTTCCGGCGGTCCGTATAAGAGCCTACGGGATTTCTGCGAGCGCCTGAGCTCAAAAGAAGTGAACAAGCGAACCATCGAAAGCTTTATAAAGGCGGGCGCATTCGACTGCCTCGGGGCGAACCGGCGCCAACTTCTAATGGTCTATTCGCAAATAGTAGAGCATGTACAGCAGGAAAAGAAAAATAGCATATCGGGGCAGATGTCGCTTTTCGATATGATGACTGACGAGGACAGAGCCGACTTTGAACTTGTCTTGCCAAAGGTTAGTGAATTTGACAAGGAAGAGCTCCTCTCATTTGAAAAAGAGGTGCTCGGAATATACATAAGCGGACATCCGCTAGAGGATTACGAGGAAAAATGGAGAAAGAACACGACGGCCTCCTCTACAGATTTCCAACCCAATGAGGAAACGGGAGAAGCGATGCTGCGCGACGGCTCAAGGGCTGTTTTAGGCGGTATGGTCGCGGAAAAAGTTGTAAAATATACGAAAAAAAATCAGGCGATGGCCTTTGTCACGCTTGAGGATATGTTCGGTACGGTCGAGATTGTCGTGTTTCCGAAAGACTACGAACGTTATGAGACCATACTGTCGGAAGGGGAAAAGCTCTTCATCAAAGGGAAAGTTTCGGCAGAAGACGACCGCCCCTCAAAACTCATACTCGAAAATGCACGCAGATTTGACGACTTCCGCAAAGAGATCTGGATACAATTTAAAGATAGAGCCTCCTACAGTGCGGCAAAGGATAGCTTGTCCAATTTGCTTTCTTCATATCCCGGCAATGATACTGCGGTCATATACCTGAGGCAGGAGAAGGCGATCAAGCGGATTTCATCTGGGCCCGGTATAGAACTCTGTGATGAGCTTTTGAGCAATTTGCGTAAAAGCTTCGGAGAAGGAAACGTGAGATCGGTCGAAGCCAAGATACCCTTGGATTAAACATATTATTTGGCCGTGTTTATCATCTTTATACGACGCTCAACTATTCACAAAACCATGCGAATGTTATAAAATGGTCGCATCTTTATTTTTAGAGGAATATTGTGCTAAGGTCATAAAAATCTGTTTTGAATTAAAGGAAAAGGTAAGGTTATGGAATCAGCGGTTAGGACTATAGGCATTTTAACGAGCGGAGGCGACGCTCCGGGCATGAACGCCGCCATAAGAGCTTCTACAAGACGGGCGCTTCTAAGAGGCGTCAATGTCAAGGGTATTTATCAGGGCTATGAGGGTCTTTTGAACAATCGTATGAAGGATTTGAGTGCCAAGGACGTTTCTGACATAATACAGCACGGTGGGACTATCCTTTATACCGCTCGTTGCAAGGAAATGCACACCGAAAAAGGTCGCAAAAAAGCGGCTGAAAATTGCCGTGCCAATGGGATCGACGGACTTATCATCATCGGAGGCGACGGTTCTTTTGCAGGTGCACAGGCGCTTTCCAAACACGGTGTCGCCGTTATCTGCGTCCCCGGAACGATAGATCTCGATATCACCTGTACCGATTATTCAATCGGGTTCGACACTGCCGTGAATACCGCCATGGAGGCAATAGACAAGGTGCGCGACACCTCTACCTCCCATGAGCGTTGCAGTATAATCGAGGTTATGGGGAGAAACGCGGGTTATATCGCAATGTGGACCGGCATTGCAAGCGGGGCCGAGGATATCCTGCTCCCCGAAAAATACGACTATGATGAAGAACGTATCATCAATAACATCATTACGAACAGAAAAAAAGGCAAAACCCATCATATAATCATCAACGCCGAAGGGATAGGCCATTCCGCGGCTATGGCAAAAAGAATAGAGGCAGCTACAGGCATAGAGACAAGAGCCACGATACTCGGATATATGCAAAGAGGCGGAAGCCCTACCTGTAGGGATAGAATGTACGCTTCGGTAATGGGAGCTTACGCTTCGGATCTGCTTATAGACGGCAAGAAAAACCGCGTTGTTGTACAGTCTAAAGGACAGTTTACCGATTTAGACATAGACGAGGCTCTTGCCATGAAGAAAGATCTGCCGGAATACCAGTACGAGATATCAAAGGCACTGTCTTATAATTACCAAAAATAGGCTCATGGCATATGTAATATGATTACAAGCGTTCACAATAAGCATATCAAACAGATAATCGCGCTCAATGAAAAGCGTAAGGAACGCGCAAAGTCGGGTCTTTTTACGGCGGAGGGAATCAAGCTGTTTTTAGAAGCCCCTTCAGAACTTATCGAGCGTGTCTTCGTAACTCCGTCCTTTGAAGAAGAAAACGCAGGGATTTTATCGGGTTTGCCTTACGAGACTGTGGCCGAATCGCTTTTCAACAAAATATGTGATACAAAGACTCCTCAGGGCATAATAACGCTCTTAAGGCAGCCGGTATATGAACGCAGCGCTCTTTTAAGTTCCAACCCGTTCATAGTCGCACTCGAGGACGTTCAAGATCCCGGAAACGTCGGGACTATAATGCGTACCGCCGAGGGTGCGGGGGCGAGCGGGATATTGCTTTCAAAGGGTTGCGCGGATTTGTTTTCTCCCAAGACGATACGTTCGACTATGGGCTCCGTTTTCAGGCTTCCTTTTATATACGAGGAGGATCTTTGTTCATCTCTTTTATGGCTTGCGGAAAATGGCGTGCGTAGCTACGGCGCGCATTTGGACGGCTCGATTTCGTATACAAAGCCGGATTATAAAGCTGCATCGGCAATTTTTATAGGAAATGAAAGCAAAGGCTTAAGCCCTTCGCTTGCCGAAAAATGCGATATGCTTGTCCGCATACCGATGGAAGGAAGGCTTGAATCCCTGAACGTTTCCGTTGCAGCCGCAGTCCTCATGTACTGCGTATACCATAAAAGACACGAGGAGAAGTTTGAGCATGGCTAAAAAACGTCCTTTATCAAAAAAAGAACGGCGTCGTCGAAGGCGAAGACGGGTTATCATAATAAAATCAAGCATATTTTTTGCCTTGATAGCTTTGCTTATCTTTGTGATACTGTATCTGGTCGGATTTTTCAATAATACCGAAGATACAGATGAAAACTCCGTGCAGCTGACGAGTTCCGATACATCATCTATATCTACGCCGAGTACGAGCGATATAATAAGCGAGGCGAAGATAATGGCGATGCGATACGACTATGACGGCGCTATAGAGCTTCTCCAAACGATAGAGGGCTATGATGAGAACGCAGATGTCATCTCGCTCATTATTGAGTATGAATCGGAAAAGAGCAATCTGGTCGCAACCTCCGCGACGCAGGTCACGCATGTATTCTTTCACTCACTGATAGTCGATCCCGAACGCGGGTTCTCGCTCACTGGCGATGGAGATTGGAATTCGCTTACCCCGGGCTTTTGCCAGTGGATGCTGACGATCGACGAATTTAATTCTATAATCGAGCAAATGTATAACAACGGCTATGTGCTTGTAAGCATATACGATCTTATAGAGATTACGGAGGATGAGGATGGCACGACGCATATAACGGCAAAGGATATATATCTACCCGAGGGAAAAACCCCGTTCGTCCTTTCAATAGACGACCTCTCGTACTATCACAGCTATGATGATCGAGGAGTAGCATCTAAACTGATAATAGGGGACGACGGCACGGTGACCTGCGAATATTACGATGCCGATGGAAACCTTCTCGTCGGCTCCTACGACTGTGTTCCGCTGATAGATGACTTTATAGAAGAACATCCTGATTTTTCCTACAAGGGAGCGAAGGGAACGATAGCTCTGACCGGCTATAACGGCATTTTCGGATACCGCACCGATTCCACTTATAGGGATCGGACAGGCCTTAATAGTTACCAACAAGAATGGCTTGATGAACACCCGGATTTTGACTGGGAAGAGGAATGTGAGGAAGCCACGGCCGTTGCGGAAGCGTTAAAAGAGGACGGCTGGACCTTTGCCAGCCACACTTGGGGGCATATACTGGTCGGAGATAATACTTCTCTTGAAACTTTACAGACAGATACCGAAAAATGGCTTGAAAATGTAGAGCCTCTTATCGGAGAAACCAATATTATCGTCTTTGCCCACGGCGAGGATATAGCGAGTTGGAATGCGGATTATGCTTCTACCGAGAAATTTCAATATCTGAAAAGCCAGGGCTTCGATATATTCTGTAACGTCGATTCAACGCAGTATTTTGTGCAGATAGGCGATGAATACCTGCGAATGGGAAGACGCAACTTGGACGGCTACCGCCTTTATACTGCGGTATACGGCGGAACCGATCGCCTAAGCGATCTCTTCGATTCTACTTTGGTCTTCGATCCGCTGAGGCCTACCGATGAATGGTTATATTCGCTTTAAAATTATTATAATAATAGGGGGTTACAATGAATTTAAAAGGAAGGGACTTTCTCACACTCAAGGATTTTACGAAGGAAGAAATAATATATCTGCTAGACGTTGCGGCAGATTATAAGACAAAAAAGAAAAAAGGCATACCGCACGACAGACTGCGCGGAAAAAATATCGCCCTTATTTTTGAAAAGACAAGTACGCGCACCCGCTGCGCGTTCGAGGTGGCAGCTCACGACTTAGGGATGGGGACGACTTATCTCGATCCTGCGGCCTCACAGATAGGGAAAAAGGAGAGCATAGCTGATACGGCCCGAGTACTCTGCCGCATGTATGACGGAATAGAATACAGGGGTTTTGGTCAGGAGATCGTGGAATCCCTCGCGAAATACTCGAGCGTTCCCGTATGGAATGGGCTTACAAATGAGTATCATCCTACACAGATGCTCGCTGATATGCTTACAATCAGGGAAAATTTTAAAACTCTTGAAGGACTGCGTCTCGTCTATTTCGGCGACGCGCGTTACAACACGGGTAACTCTCTGATGATAGCTTGCTCGAAGCTCGGCCTTCATTTTACCGCCTGCGCGCCTTCGGAATATTTCCCAAAAGCAGAGCTTATAGAGCTTTGCGAGGACTATGCTAGCGAGAGCAAGGGCTCGATAACCCTCACGGAGCAGATAACGGCTGCCGCGAAAAACGCGGACATAATCTACACCGATGTTTGGGTTTCCATGGGTGAGCCCGACGAGGTATGGGAAAAGCGTATCAATGATCTTTCTCCATATAAGGTAACGCCCGAGATAATGGAGCTTGCATCGCCAAAGGCAATCTTTTTACATTGCCTTCCCTCTTTCCATGACCTGAATACGAAAATAAGCAGGGAGATACACGACAAGTTCGGCATTACTGACATGGAAGTCAGCGACTCCGTGTTCAACTCCAAGCGTTCTAAAGTTTTTGACGAGGCCGAAAACCGAATGCATACGATAAAGGCCGTCATGGCGGCGACTCTGGGGGCTGTATGACTTCCCTATGCGGCGCGAGCGCTTATGAAAGAAAATATTATCTGAATCCGGAGTTTTCCTCTTTGCCCGCTCAGATAAAAGACGAACTGCGAATATTATGTGTGACCTATACGGAGGAAATAGGCGGTATATTCACGATGGAGTTTGACGACGACGGCTCTCTTCAACTGAATACAGCCGCAAAAGAAAATGACTTCGCCTATGATGAAATAGGCTCGCAGCTTCGTATAAAACAGCTTTTGTCAAAAAATCAAGAATTGTTTTCTTCGCTTGAGCTCTATTACCGCATTTTTATCAAGGGCGAAGCGTCCGCCGAGCTGTTTAAAGGAGATTTTTGATGCTTAAAGCTGTCCGTATAGGCGATGTAAGCATTGAAGTACCTATCGGACTCGCGCCACTGGCAGGAGTTTCGGATCTTACTTTCCGAAATATCTGTCTTGAACACGGCGCGGGTTTCGTATGTACGGAAATGATCAGCGCAAAAGCCATAGTTTATAAAAATAAAAACACTTACGCCCTCCTCCAAACAGGAGAAGAAGAGCATCCTTCAGCGGTACAGCTTTTTGGAAGCGAGCCGGAAAGCCTCGCGGCAGCATGTGAACTCATAGGAGAGCTCCCCTTCGACTTCATAGATTTCAACATGGGCTGTCCCGCTCCCAAGATAGTGAAAAACGGCGACGGCTCCGCGCTTTTAAAGGATCTGAAAAAAGCCGAGTCTGCCATAAAAGCCCTCGTGACGCATGCAAAAAAGCCGGTGACGGTCAAGATTCGTTCGGGCTTTGACAAAGAACATATAAATGCGGTCGAGGCTGCGAAAGTCTCTGAAGCGGCGGGAGTTTCTGCGATAACCGTGCACGCGAGGACACGAGAGCAATATTACTCCGGAAATGCCGACTGGAATGTCATACGCGAGGTGAAACAAGCCGTTTCTATCCCCGTATTCGGCAACGGCGATGTCCACGACGGCCCTTCGGCAAAGGCAATGCTCGAAACTACCGGCTGCGACGGAATCTCTATAGGCAGGGCCGCGATGGGGGACCCGTGGATCTTTGAGCGGATAAGGCTTTTTCTTGAAAACGGCAAGGAGCCTCCTCGCCCGCCCAAAGATGAGATATTCAAAATGCTGCTGCGTCATGCCGAGCTCCTTTGTGCACAAAACGGCGAATACGCCGCCGTTCGTCAGATGAGGACTCATGCCCCTTGTTATCTCAAAGGCTTTAAGAGTGCCTCAAAGCTTCGCGGGCGTATAAACTCTGTTGAAAAACTCTCCGATCTGCGCACTTTGTTTTCTTGACATCGACAGGTCAATCTCGTATAATAACTCGGCAATTATAGATTTTAATTGAAAGTGAGCCTTTGTAAAATGGAAACTAAGAAAAATATTTTGACATATTCCGGTCTTCAAAAGCTTGAAAAGGAGTTAGAGGATCTTAAAGTAAATCAGCGAAAGATGATAGCTCAAAAGATAAAAGAAGCCAGAGAACAGGGCGACCTTTCGGAAAATGCTGAATACGATTCTGCCAAAGATGAACAGCGCGATATAGAATCGAGGATCGAAGAGCTTGAAAAGATACTCAAAAACGCCGAGGTCATTGATGAAAGCGAGGCAGATACGAGCAGCATAAACGTAGGCTGCAAGGTCAAACTGTTTGATATGGAATATAACGATGAGCTGGAATATTATATTGTAGGCAGCACGGAAGCCGATAGCCTTAATAATATGATCTCAAACGAATCGCCTCTCGGCAAGGCGCTCATCGGAAAGAAGATCGGCGATATGGTTAAGGTAGAAACACCCGACAACACGGTTATCAAATTTAAGGTATTGTCCATAGCGAGAAATATTTAAGACCTTTAGAGCCTTTCCGAGATATTATATGCCGGAAAGGCATCTTATTTTTTGTCCGCCGCCATTGCGACGGGAATCTGGAGGGAAAAATGTCACAGCAGAATCAAAATCAGGATATAAATCAGTTGTTAAAGGTTCGTCGCGACAAGCTCGCGGAGCTTCAAGAGCGTGGACGCGACCCCTTCATTATAACAAAATACGATCAGACGCATCATTCCTCCGAGGTCAAAG
>CAYXUB010000032.1:0-12560 GCA_964468385.1 uncultured Lachnospiraceae bacterium | reverse complement strand
TACTGTTTGGTTAGCATAAATATGAAATCATCAACCACCAGTCAAGCGATTGGTGTTTTTTTTATGCAAATTTTTAAGGAGTGATGCTATTTGATTGAAATAACCGTCCGCGAGGACGGAATCAGCATATACGGGCACGCTAACTACGCGCCGAGAGGCATAGATATAGTGTGCGCCGGAGTGAGCGCGCTGATGGGCGAGCTGATTGATTCGCTTGAACAGTTGGCGCACGAAAAAATCGAATATGAAATATCGTCTGGAAAGGCTGATATATATTACAAGGACTTGACTGAGGCCGCGAGGCTGCTCGTTGAGTCCTTTTTTGTTGGTGTTCGCCTGATTGAGGACGAGCACCCGAAACACGTTAAAACGCATTGGCAGGCGTGGAACCGAAATCCCGGGAGGGACGACAAAGCTACGGAGTGCCTTGGAAAAGGCGGAAAGGATAAAAATGAAAGAATTTAATTTACAGATGTTTGCAGAAGAAATCATCAACGCAGCGGCAAGTGCTACCGAAGCGACGAGCGACACGACAGGCAGCGAGCCGCAAAAGCGCATCAGTTGGAGTTCAAAGAGCTGCTTCAAGCAGTATTCCAGAAAAGGTCATATTTTGCCGACTTTTTCGGCGGAGGCCTTGAGGCATTAGACGGTGTACAGGAGAACGAAACGGCGTTTTATGTGAAGACGTCGGATATTCCCGTTGTTGTTGGCGATGCATATGACAAGGGCGAGAATGTAGCGTTCGGAACCGGCACGGGAAGCACGCCCAGATTTTGCAACAGAACTGAGGTAATCATTCAATTGATTTTTATATCGTTAAATGTTATAGTGAACGAAAATGGGTTATTTTCACCGCTTTGTATAAATTACACAATTTTCAATAGCAACGGCGGTTCGTAGTTTCGGTTATGTTTATCAATTTAGGAGGTTGCTTTTATGACTATTCACGAAATTCAGGAAATTTTAGACGCCGAGCTCCTCTACGGCGAAGAACTCGCAGACTTAGAAGTGGATTTCGTCCTCTCATCTGACATGATGAGTGATGTCCTCAGATACGGAAGTAAAAGCTCTATCATCATGACAGGGCTTTGCAATCCTCAAGTGGTACGCACTGCCGAAATGATGGATATCGCCTGCATCATTTTCGTGCGTGGAAAAATGCCAGATGAGCATGTTCTCTCGTTGGCAATGAACAAAAACATCGCACTCCTTGCCACCAAACACTATATGTTCACGGCTTGCGGAATGCTGTATGAAAACGGACTAAGAGGAGGAGCGTAAATGAACGAACAACTGGTGTTCACCTTTAATATCGACGGGGACGATTTTACCCGCGCCGGAGAAGCCAGCGGTTCGATAAAAAACAAACTGAAAATGATCGGGGTTGACAGCGATTTGATACGCAGAGTCGCTATCGCTATGTACGAGGGGGAGATCAATATGGTCATACACGCAAACGGCGGCGTCATCACCGTCACAGTTTCTGACAATGACATCACTATGGTTTTGGCCGACAAGGGCCCCGGTATCCCTGATATTGAAAAAGCTATGCAAGAGGGTTATTCCACGGCACGAGAAGAAGTCCGTTCTTTAGGCTTCGGGGCCGGTATGGGACTTCCCAACATGAAGAATTACACAGACTATTTCCATATAGACACCGATATAGGTGTCGGTACTACCATAACAATGAAGGTCAACCTCTAAAAAAGGAGGTGTCTTTTTATGGGCGATAATAAATTCATACGTTCCGTAAAACTAAATGAATCAGCCTGCCAAGGGTGTATAAACTGTATCAAATACTGTCCGACGCAGGCTATTCGCGTACACAACGGAAAGGCCCATATCATAGATAAATTCTGCATTGACTGCGGCAGGTGCATAAGCTATTGTCCGCACCATGCGAAGATAGCCGCCTACGATCCGCTTTACGTTATAAATAACTTTAAGTATACCGTTGCGCTCCCCGCTCCCTCGCTCTACGCCCAGTACAATAATCTGACGAACGTAGATATTGTACTCAACGCGCTCTTAAAGCTCGGCTTTGATGATGTATACGAGGTGAGTGCGGCAGCCGAACTCGTATCAGAGGCATCAAGAAAGTATATACGTGCCCACTCAAACAAAGCCCCGTTCATAAGCTCGGCCTGCCCTTCCGTAATAAGGCTTATCCGCGTGAAATTCCCTTCGCTCATACCGCGCCTTTTACCTATCAAACCCCCTGTAGAGATCGCTGCTGAAATAGCGCGCGCAAGAGCGATCAAAAAAACAGGTCTTCCCCCTGAGGATATAGGAATAATATTTATTTCTCCCTGTCCTTCAAAGGTTTCGTATGCTAAATCGCCGCTCGGTATTGAAAAGAGCAATATAGACAATGTTATTGCAATAAAAGATGTCTATCCTCTCTTACTGCCTCACATGCAGCACAACGAATCTCAGCTTGTACCGCTTTCTAACTCAGGACGTATCGGTATCAGCTGGAACAGTGCAGGCGGCGAAGTCGGAGGTCTTCTCATAGACAACTACCTTGCAGCCGACGGTATAGTAAACATAATGCGCGTAATGGAAGAATTGGAAGACGAAAAGCTTCACAGCCTTAGTTTCGTTGAGCTTAACGCCTGTGATGGCGGCTGCGTAGGAGGCGCCCTTACTGTCGAAAACGCCTATATCGCGAATACAAAGACCAAGCACCTTACAAAATACCAGCCCGTTTCCAGAAACTCCTTAAGTGAAAACTCAGAATTAAAGAATATATATTGGACCGATAATGTAGAATACGAACCGGTATTCCGTCTCGGCAACTCCTTCAAGGAGAGCCTTAAGATGATGAACGAGGTGGAAAAAATAGCGGCAGATCTTCCGGGGCTTGACTGCGGTTCCTGCGGGGCTCCGACCTGCCAGTCTCTCGCCGAGGATATCGTGCGCGGAGCCGCCGCGCCGAACGACTGTATTTACGTACTCCGTTCAAACATAGCGAATATGTCAGACAAGATAAAGTCACTCATAAATTCCGATTCGCCCGACAAGCAACTCTCGGAGGAAGAGAATGAAACGCTCCGCAAATACATAAATGAACTTACAACCGAACTGGCCTCATTCGGCGTCCCCGAAAAGACAAAAAAGTAAAAAATACGTAGCTTATAGCGGCTATAATACGGAAAGAAAATGAAACTAAAATCAATCCATGAACTTAATGACTTTAAGCTGCATACATTAGGAGACCCCGAGCGCGAAATATCGCGGATATACTGCTGTGATCTTTTGAGCATAGCGATGAGCAGGGCTCCTTCAGACGGTGTTTGGGTCACTGTCATGGGGAACAGGAACGCTGTTGCGGTAGCCTCCCTGACAAATACGGCTTGCATAATACTTGCCGAAGGCGTCGGCATGGACGAAGCCACGCTTGAAAAAGCAACCGAAGAAGGAATATCTGTTTTGTCAACAGAGTTGCCGGTTTTTGACGCCGCATTAAAAATACATGAGGCGGCACAGTTATGTCTCCCCTCTATTACGATCTACACATACATTCCTGCCTTTCGCCCTGCGGAGACGACGAAATGACTCCGGCCAACATCATCGCAATGGCTGCGCTCAAAGGATTGGACGTCATCGCATTGACGGACCACAACAGCTGTAAAAACGTCCCCGCAGCGATGCATCATGCCAAGCAATACGGATTGACCGTTATTCCCGGCATGGAGCTTACGACCGAAGAGGAGATACACGTTATCTGCCTTTTCCCCTCTCTTGAGGCCGCAATGGATTTTGATGACCTCATATATAAAGAAAAACTGCTTCCGGTCCGCAATAAAGAGGAAGTATTTGGGAAACAGCAGATATTAAACGAAGAAGACGAGGTTGTAGGAACTGTTGACAACCTCCTTATAAACGCGACCTCTATCGCATTCGACGACGTTTTTCCACTTGTTCAAAAATATGGTGCTGTTGCATACCCCGCCCATCTGGACAAATCCTCAACAAGCCTTATCTCAAACTTAGGATTTATCCCTCCCGAAAGCGTATTTACCTGCGCCGAATACCGTGATTTCAAAAACCTTCACCGCCTCTGCGCTGAATTCCCATATTTGAAAGACTGTAAACCTCTTTGCAGCTCAGATGCTCATTATCTTAAAGATATACACGAGCCCGAATATCAGATATACGCACGCTCAAAAGATATAACCGACGTTATTGACTCACTGCGCTAAACAGTTTCTTGAGCTGCAAAGATTTTGCATTCCCAATCACATAGCGTCGGCCACATCGTATATTAACCTCTCCGACTTCTCCCAGCCGAGACAGGGGTCGGTTATGGATTTACCATAGCAGCCTCCGTTTACACTCTGCGCCCCGTCTTCTATATAGCTCTCGACCATAAAGCCTTTCACGAGCTTCCCGATCTCCGGATTATAACGGCAGCTGTGAAGGACTTCTTTTATTATCCTCGGCTGTTCAAACGGATCCTTACCCGAGTTTGCATGATTTGTATCTACAATAAGCGCGGGATTTTTCAATTTCTTTTCGTCGTAGAGCTCTTTGAGCCTGACAAGATCCTCATAATGATAATTCGGAAGAGAGCCGCCCTGCTTGTTCGTATATCCTCGAAGAATGGCATGGACGTATGGATTTCCTTCGGAATGTACCGCCCAGCCTCTGTATATAAACGAATGCTTATGTTGCGCCATATGGATTGCGTTGAACATAACGGAAAGCACTCCGCTCGTCGGGTTCTTCATTCCGACCGGCACTCCCACGCCACTCGCCGTAAGACGATGCTCCTGATTTTCGACCGATCTCGCTCCAACCGCAACATAGGCCAAAAGATCATCTAAATACCTGTAATTACTCGGATACAGCATTTCATCGGCACAGGAAAAGCCCGTTTCCTTTAGCACGCGCATATGCAGCTCGCGTGTTGCTATTATCCCCTTGAATATGTCAGGCCGGCTCTGCGGATCCGGCTGATGAATGAGCCCCTTATAGCCGTCTCCCGTTGTCCGCGGTTTGTTCGTATACACCCTTGGTACGATAAGTATCTTCTCTGCCACTCTTTCTTGGACCTTTATGAGCCGAGATATATAATCTATAACGCTGTCCTCCCTGTCGGCAGAACACGGGCCTATTATCATTACGAGCCTTTTATCCTCTCCCGAAAAGATCCTTTTCAACGCAGCGTCCCTTTTTTCGATCTGCTCCGCCATCTGCGGGCTCACGGGATACATCTCCTTTACCTCCATGGGTATCGTGAGCTTTTTTTCAAATATCATATTCATCATAATAATATATTCTCCTATTGACCCCTCATTACTTACTGTCTGTCAAAATAGGCGCGGCGTTTTGTAGACAGCCGCATCTTCTCCTTAAGCCCATCTAAGTCACCGGCCGCGAGCATGTCTCTCATCTCTTTAAATTCCTTTTCGAAAATATCCATTTCCCTTATGAGCACGTCTTTATTTAAATAAAAAAGCTCACTCCACATGTTCTCATTTATACGGGCTATCCTTGTCAAATCCCTGAAAGAATCCCCCGTGTAATCGACAAGATGCTGATTATCTGTGCAGGTCATTAAAGCAACGGCTATTACGTGCGTGAGCTGCGAAAGAAAACCTATCATCTCATCGTGTTCCTCGGGTGAGAGAACAGATATATGCCTAAAACCGAGTATCTTCCCTAAGGACTTGCACCACTCTATCGCTTCTTTTGTATTATTCTGCGTCGGCGTAACTATGTAGTTCGCGTCTCTGAAGATAGTGTCGTCGCTGTTTTCTACTCCGTATACTTCTCGCCCGGCCATCGGGTGCGCCCCGATATATTCCACATCATTCCGCAACATGTCCTGTATCTTATATACTATACAGGACTTCACACCGGTGACGTCCGTCAGTAAAGCGCCTTTTTTAAAGAGACTTTGGTGCTCGCTTAGCCAATCCATAAACACTCCGGGATAGAGCGCGAATATAACTGCGTCTGCACTTCCGACCGCTTCGGCGCTGACCTCTGAAAAACCCCTGTCTATGATACCTTTACTCAAGGCATAATCTATGCTCGACTTCTTTGTGTCTATCGCGCTCACATGGTATCCAAGCCGTTTTAGGGCCTTTGCATAGCTGCCTCCCATAAGCCCTAAGCCCACTATCAGTATATCGCTCTTACTTATCCATTCCATCTATGTCCACCTCTATTTTAAGCGCTTTAAGCCTTTCAAAAAAATCAGGAAAACTCTTAGATACCGCCTGCGCCCCGTCTATTACACCTCCCGTAATCGAAGCAAGTACCGCAAGCGACATTACTATCCTGTGATCATTATGTCCGTAAAGCTCTTCCCTCGGCCTCTTTAAAACAGCTTTATGTACTCTTATCGAATTTTCAGCGACTTCGGAGCTTATCCCAAACTTTTCAAGCTCAAGTTTCATGGCCGTACCCCTGTCGCTTTCCTTTATCTTCAATCTGCTCGTCCCTGTGAGTTCGGCCCCGTCTTTCATTGCAGCAGCGGCCATCAATATCGGCCCCAGATCGGGACAGTCTGATATATCTATACGTGCAAAGCCCTTTTCCATATCTTCAAAGAAGCGAGCATATATCTTGTCACCTTGCAGACTGCAAGGATCAAGCCCCTCTACTCGCACGTCACCGCCTGCCAAATTCAGCGCGTCTAAAAAAGCCGCGTTTGAGTAATCGCCCTCTACGCGCGTTTTTGCCGAAGTATAGCTTCCTCCTTCTATCTCGATAAGTTCTTCGCTTTTGCGGCTTACCTCTATGCCAAAAATACGAAGCGCCTGAATCGTAATATCTATATAAGGCCCGCTTTCTATGGGTTGTGTTATCCTTATCGTACTGCTCCCCTTCAGCTTCGCAAGCGCAAAAAGCATGCCGCTTATGAACTGGCTGCTTATATTTCCTGGGATTTCATACTCTCCGGACTCAAGCCTGCCGCATATCCTTATCCCGCACTCGTCCTTTTCAAACACAAACCCTCTTTCGGCACAGAGACTCTCATATACGTCAAGCGGCCTTTCAAGCAGTGTCTTGCTTCCGATAAACTTGACCGGAACGCCGAGCAGCAAGGCAATAGGAATAAAAAACCTCAGGCTGCTCCCGCATTCGCGGCAATTAAGTACAGACTCTGTCAAGTCTCTTTCAAAAGCTGTACCGCGGATCCTGACCGTCCCGTCCTCAAATGAATATTGCGCGCCGAGCGCAACAAGGCAGTCTAGGGTCGCGAGTATATCCTGCGACAGTGCGACATTTTCTATTACGCTTTCACCCTCGGCAAGCCCGGCGCATATGAGCAGCCTATGGGCCATACTTTTCGACGGCGGAGCCTCTATGATCCCGCAAGCCTTTGACGGTTTTATGTACGCTTTCATTTCTTTTTATCTCTTTCGATCAGCAGATCCATTGCCTCTAAATAACCCTTAAAACCGTGTCCCGAGATCGTCTTTATACAAGCAAGCCGTATATAACTGATTTGACGGAAATTTTCCCTCGAAGCCACGTCAGAAATATGCACCTCAACCGTCGGTATTTTTACCGCTTCTACGGCGTCGAGCAGTGCAACGCTCGTATGCGTATAAGCTCCGGGATTTATGACTATACCTTCGGCGTCGCCATAAGCCGCCTGGATCTTGTCTACAAGGTCGCCTTCGTGATTCGACTGATACAACTCGACCTCCACCTTATTTGCCTCGGCATGGCCGCGTATCATCTTACAAAGCGATTCATACGTTTCCGATCCGTAGATATCAGGCTCCCGTATGCCAAGCATATTGAGGTTCGGTCCGTTTATCACGAGTATCTTCATCTTTTTTTACTACGCTCCTTGAAAATCATCTTATATATCTCATCTCCCGCCTCCACATAGCCACCGTCCGCCTTATAGCATATATCCGCAGCCATCGTATAAAGAGGGTAGCGCTTTATATACAGCTCCTTTATCTGGTCCTTTTCGTTAAAAAGGGGACGGTCTTCCGTCGGGACGAGCGATTCGGGCTTCCTGTCCAAAAAAATTATTATTCCATTGGTCTTTAAAGCCTCCACATTTTCAGCCCTGAGCACGGCTCCGCCTCCGGTCGCTATTATCACTCCGTTTTTCTTTGAAAGCTCTGCAATGACGCGCGCCTCTTTTTCCCTAAATACACTCTCGCCATATCTTTCAAATATCTGAGATATCGTCATGCCCTCTTGCTTTTCTATCTCCGTATCACTGTCTAAAAACTGTCTCCCCGTAAGCTCGGATAACCTGAGCCCCGCCGTCGTCTTTCCGGACGACGGAAGGCCTGTGAGCACGATATTGCGTTTTTCATTCAGTATCCTCTCATATATCGAGTCTAAAAGCTCCTTATCCGCCTTTATGCCCGTAAATATCTCCTCAGCGAAAGCCGCCTGTGCGACGAGCATATAAAGCCCTCCTTGTGCTTTTATCCCAAGGCTCTTCGCCTGAATGACTAAAGGCGTTTCAAGCGGATTGTATACCACGTCCAAAACCGCTTCAAGCTTCGAAAATCTCGCAAGGTCTACCGGCCTTTCGTATGAATTCGGATACATACCACAGGGAGTCGTATTTATTATCAGCTCAGCATCAGTATGCTTTTCATACATCTCATCGTAAGTTATGCTCTCGGCCTTGTCTGTCCGGCTTACCTTATATATCACTTCTGCAGCCATCATTTTTAAAACGGCATATGCCGTATTGCTCGTTCCGCCGGTCCCGAGTATCAGCACTTTTTTCCCCTTAGGCTCAATCCTGAGCTTTTTTATAAGTGCAGACAGCCCTTCAAAATCGGTATTATCTCCGTAAAGTTTACCAGCCTTATTTACGATAGTATTGACCGCGCCTATGCTCATAGCCCTGTCGCTTATCTCATTCAGGTAGGGAATGAGCGTCTTTTTGTAAGGTATAGTTACGTTTATACCCTTGAAATCCCTGCGTTTCATAAAGACATCTATTTCATCTTTTGCCACCTCACAGAGCTCATAGGCATTATTTCCGATATATTCGTGTATGGTTTTAGAAAAGCTGTGCGGGAGACGCTCCCCTATCAATCCATATTCCATTATTTTTCTCCTGATGCTAAAAAGTCTGTCCCGAAGCGCCCCGCAAGTATGTCACACAACACGAGCGCCGCCACACTGTCGACCACAACCCTTGCCCTGTGTATTATAGCCGGGTCGTGCCTTCCGTTTATCTGCAGCTTCGTGTCCTCATTTTTATAGAAATCCACCGTGTCTTGAATCTTATATATGGAAGGAGTCGGCTTTATCGCGGTTCTGAAAATGATTGGCATACCGTTCGTTATCCCTCCGTTTATGCCGCCGTTATTGTTTGTCCTTGTGCATATTTCGCCATTATTTACATAAAATGCATCATTGTATTCACTGCCGCGAGCATTGACGAGACCGAAACCCGCTCCGAACTCTATGCCCTTGACCGCAGGCACGCCGAACAGCGCGCGAGCCAGAACACTTTCAATCGAATCAAACCACGGTTCCCCAACACCCTTTGGCACTCCTGTTACTGCCGTTTCAAGTACGCCGCCGACACTGTCTCCCTCCGCCGCCGCGTCCTCTATCAGCCTTATCATTTCGGCGCTTCTGTTTTCATCGAGCACGGCAAAGCGTTTTTTGTTCAACTCTTCTATATCGGCAGCATAATTCTTAAAGTCTCTGTCGGGAATACCTCCGAGACTGCAAATATGTGTGCCGAGACTTATGCCGCATTTTTTAAGCGCCGCCATTGCAATGGCTCCTCCTGCAACAAGTCCTGCCGTTATACGCCCGCTGAAATGCCCGCCGCCTCTATAATCCTCGAAACCATGGTACTTGCAATAGGCCGTATAGTCCGCATGCCCCGGCCTGGCAAGGAAATGGATTTTAGAATAATCCCTGCTCCTCGTGTCTTCATTTGGGATTATAATGCATATCGGAGTCCCTGTCGTCTTTCCCTCGAACACACCGCTTACTATCCGAAAGCGGTCCTGCTCCCGCCTAGACGTGGATATCTGTCCGAAGGGACGTCTCAGCTCAAGCCTCTCTCTGATAAAATCCTCGTCCACCTCTATCCCCGGAGCCATTCCGTCTATCACTACGCCTATTTGCTCGCCGTGGCTTTCTCCAAACAATGTAACCGCAACACTGCTGCCGAATGTATTTTTCATGAGTCATTCTCCGTATTTTTAAATATGTAGCTCTTTAGCTCTTCCTCATCGGCTTCTTCTATCGCATAGCTTCCAACCTTATACACTTTTATCAGGCTTACATGACCGTCGGAAGCTTTTTTGTCATGCAGCACTGCTTCATATACCTTCTTGGGATCGACCTCGTTTTTTACCGGAAGCGAAAGACGTTTTAAAAGCGGGATAAGCCTCTTTCTTACCTCTTCGGAACACATAGGCAACATTCCGAGGGCGACAGCTTCGCCGTGGTATATGTCTTTATGCGTCACCTCTATCCCATGTCCCAGTGTATGCCCGAAGTTCAATATCTTTCTTAATCCGCTATCCTTTTCGTCTTTTTCTACAACGTCCTTTTTTATCCTGACCGAGCGTTCTATTATGGTTTCGATATTGCCTTCTATATCACCGCTTTCTATTATTGAAAAGAGCTCCGCGTCAGAGGTGAGCGACATCTTCACCGCTTCCGCCATTCCGTTTGAAAGCTGTCTTTTAGGAAGGGTTTTTAGTGTATCGGGATCTATCAGCACTTTTTTCGGCTGATAAAATACTCCCACGATATTCTTTATCCCGTCTAAGTTTACCGCCGTCTTTCCGCCTATCGACGAATCGAGCTGGGCAAGCAGCGTTGTCGGAATGTTGTAAAAATCTATCCCGCGCATATAACTTGCAGCTACGAAGCCCGCTAAATCTCCTACGACTCCTCCACCGACGGCGACAACGCAGTCTTTACGGGTAAATCCTGCACGCAGCATCTTTACCAGCAAACGCTCATATACCTCAAGGCTTTTGCTGTCTTCACCCCCATCTATATTGCAGACTAGGGGCGCTGCGCATTGCTTAGCTATAGTCTCGGCATATTCAGGCGGCACTCCCTTATCTGTCACTATGAACACTTTTCTGTTTAAATTGATATATTTTGCGGCCGCGTATATAACTCCACGCCCCAATACGATTTCGTAGCTGTTCGCTCCAAGCTCAATAGGTATTATCATTTCTTTTCTCCGCTTTTTTAAGAACTTTTCTTTATGCTGTAACGTCCTGTAATTTTCACGCTTTCGCACCAGAAAGACAGCCTTGCGATCATTTCCCTGCCGCGCTCACTGTTTATATCCCCTTCGGCCTCTACATAAAAATAATAATTCCATGCAAGGCTTTTCATTGGACGGCTCCTGAGTATGCTCATATTAAAGCCATAATCTCCGATTATCGTCAACGCCTTCGCAAGACCACCGGCGATGTTCGGAACGGTAAAGAGGAGTATGAAACCATTCTTATCCTCTCCTCCCCTTTCTATGTCTTCCGGTCTTTTAAAAACAGCGAAGCGCGTCGTGTTGTCCTTACTATCATTGATATCGGGGACAATTATCTCGAGGCCATAAAGCCTCGCCGTCTCATCACTTGCTATTGCCGCGACACGGATATCCCCCATCTTTGCGACTTCTGCCGCAGCCCTTGCGGTATTTACCGCGGCTTCACTTTCAAACTTGTTCTCTTCTATAAAGCCCTCGCACTGACCGAGTGCCTGAGTATGGCTTATGACCTTTCGTATGTCGGAGAGTTTCGCCCCCTTTATTCCGAGCAGATTCTGGGTAATGTGCATTTCATATACCTCGTCCGCCTCGAGCGAACCCGAGAACATGAGGTCTATCACCGGACCGACTTCTCCGGCGAAACTGTTCTCTATCGGAATGACCGCGGCGAAACATTCTCCCTTATCAACCGCCCGATATGCCTCTTTAAAATTTTTATATGAAATAAGTTCGTCGTTTGGATAGAGCTCTTTTGCGGCTATATGGGCAAACGCCCCTTTAATACCGCTATAGGCTATTTTCATGCCACGCCTCCTTTTAAAACTTTTTCTCCATATGGCTCGGCTCTTTTATATAGAAAACCAAGCAATCGCTCCGCCTTGCTCCCGCGATTGCTAAGAATAATTCGCATTTTTCGCTTTGCTTCGCAAAGCCCATGCTCATTATTCTTTGTCGCCATATGTCTTCACACAGCTTTGCAAGCATGCTTGCAGCTGTGTGAAGCCGCATGGCTCGGTTTTCTATAAAAAAGCGGCTTTGTCCGAAGACAAAGCCGCTTGAAATCCTTTATCGAATTTGCACCTTACGCCCGGACAATTCCTCGATTTTTGTCGTGAAAATAATAGCTCCCCCAAAAGCGAGCCTGCGTAAAGCTAAAATATGAAATTATAGAAATCAACCTGAAGTCCATTTCGTTTCCCTTCATTTACAGTCCTTTATACCGCTAAGCATTGTAACATCTATAATTTTAGCTGTCAACGAAAAAAACCGTGCCGTCTCGCGTGGATTTACTGTCGCCCGTTTGCGCAATCTTTTTTCTAATAAAGGCTTGAAAACTGACTGATTTGGTAGTAAGGTTACC
>CAYXUB010000031.1:0-13120 GCA_964468385.1 uncultured Lachnospiraceae bacterium | reverse complement strand
CCTGAGGCGAAACAGGCTGCGCTTGAGATGATGAGGAGCGATTACGGTAATCCTTCATCGTTGCATAAAAAAGGCGTTGAAGCAGAGCGCATTGTAAAGGATGGGACAAAAAAAATCGCCGCTCTTTTAAGGGTGAAGGAAAAAGAGATTTTTTTTACTTCAGGAGGAACAGAGTCCAACAATTTGGCCCTTATCGGAACGGCTAGAGCTTATGAACGAAAAGGAAGACGTATAGTGAGCTCTGTTATAGAACACCCTTCCGTAATTGAACCGCTTAGAGTTTTAGAGTCTCAAGGCTTTGAGGTGCTAAGGATAGGCGTTGACAAAAATGGCATAGTAAGACTCGATGAGTTGGAAAATGCCGTCAATGACGAAACCATTCTTGTATCCATAATGACGGTCAACAACGAGATTGGCTCACGCCAGCCCCTAAGGGAGATGAGCAGGATCATAAAAGGAAAAAATCCCGATGTACTCTTTCATACTGATGCTATACAGGCTTTTGGCAAATACAAGTTAAATCCTAAAGAGTATGGCATAGATTTGCTTTCTTTAAGCGGACATAAGATTCATGCACCGAAAGGAGTGGGCATACTGTATGTCTCTGAAAAAGCTCGTATTTTGCCTTTGATGCATGGTGGAGGACAGCAAAAAAATATACGTTCAGGAACCGAAAACGTACCCGGTATAGCCGCATTTGCATCTGCTGCGCAGAAGATATATTCGCAGAGGGAAGATAATACAAAAAAAATGTATGCCCTCAAAAACAGACTTAAGGACGGGCTTTTAAGCCTTGAAGGAGTTAGTGTTAATACGCCCGATGACGAATTGTCCGCTCCACACATATTAAATGTTTCTTTTGAAGGCATAAGGAGCGAGGTGATGCTTCATGCTTTGGAGGAAAGAGGAGTATACGTTTCGTCAGGAAGCGCCTGCTCAAGCCATAAAAAAAATTTGAGTCCTACGCTTTTGGCGATCGGCTGTACAAAAGCCCAGGCAGAGTCGGCCCTGCGTTTTAGTTTTTGTGAGGACACCAGTGAGGAAGAGATAGATATCGCTTTATGCGCCGTGCGGGAGAATTTGCCGATACTGCGCAGATATACGCGTCGTTAAGTCCGGAGGTACTATGTTTTCAGCTTTTTTAATAAAATATTCGGAAATAGGAATAAAGGGAAAAAACAGATATCTTTTTGAGGACGCGCTTGTGCGCGAGATGGAACGGGTGCTTTCAAGGGTAGAAGGCAGCTTCTCGATCACAAAGGAAATGGGGCGTATATATGTAAATGCCAAAGAAGGCTATGACTACGAAGGAGCCATAGAAGCACTGCGTCACGTTTTTGGGATCGTAGGCATATGTCCCGTTGTAATAGTTGAGGATACCGATATTGAAAACGTTGCGAAACAGTCTGTATCTTATATAGAAGAGGTTTATCCTGATTCAAAAGCCAGCTTTAAGGTGCATGCGCGCCGTTCGAAGAAGAATTATCCTCTTGATTCTATGGAGATAAATGCGCTTGTCGGGAACAGAATACTCGAGGCCTTTCCGGATATGAGAGTGGACGTACACAAGCCTGATATTGTATTGACGGTCGAGGTTCGCAGCCGGGTTTACATATATTCACATACTATACAAGGAGCAGGCGGAATGCCGATAGGAACAGCAGGAAAAGCCATGCTCTTGCTTTCGGGAGGTATTGATTCGCCTGTAGCCGGCTATATGGTTTCAAGAAGAGGAGTAACGATAGAAGCGGTCTATTTCCATGCTCCGCCGTATACGAGCGAAAAGGCTAAGGAAAAAGTTATCGAGCTTGCGGAAAAGATATCATCATACTGTGGAAAGATTAAACTTCATATCGTAAATTTTACAGAGATACAGCTTGCTATATACGACCATTGCCCCCACGATGAGCTTACGATCATAATGCGCCGGTATATGATGAGAATTGCTCAGAGTTTTGCGAAAAATGATGGTTGCGAGGGGCTTATAACAGGGGAAAGTATTGGACAGGTCGCGAGTCAGACTATGCAGAGCCTTGTATGTACGAACGAAGTCTGTGAACTTCCGGTATTCAGGCCTCTTATCGCCTTTGACAAACAGGATATAATAGACATAGCGCAAAAAATAGAAACATATGAGACCTCGGTCTTGCCTTTTGAGGATTGCTGTACGATATTTGTCGCAAAACATCCTGTTACTAAGCCTAATTTGAACAAAATAAAAAGTTCAGAGCGAAAACTCGAAGGCCTTGTAGAAGAGATGGTCGAATATGCAATTAAAAATGTCGAGATTATTGAGATAGGGGGATAAGGGCTTCCGTGTTATTCGGAAACCATATAAGGAGCAAGAACCTTGCATATGACGTCAAGGTCTTTTCCGTCGGTGTGGATATTTAATTCTATAGGTTTTGAAAGATCAAGACTAAATATTCCCATTATCGATTTTGCGTCAATGACGTATCTTCCCGAAACGAGATCAAAATCACAATCAAATTTTACTATCATATTTACAAAAGATTTAACTTTCTCGATAGAGTTCAGTGTAATCTTTACTGTTTTCATTTTTAATTGCCTCCCTTAAGAAACCATAAGTAATATAACAACATATAGATGTCATGTCTAACGCTGTTATTTTAAATATAAATTCCAAACAAGTCAAGTTGTAAGAGGGAAATGTGCATAAAAAAAAGGCTGCTTTTCATAATTTGGGATGCAAAGTAAATTTATACGAAACGGATGCGGCGGCTCGCAGCTTAAGAGATGCGGGATATGAGATCGTGCCTTTTTCCGAGAGTGCTGATGTTTATGTCATAAACACTTGCTCTGTTACTAATATTGCAGATAGGAAATCAAGGCAGATGATACACAGGGCGAAGAAGCTTAACCCTGACGCCATCGTAGTTGCCATGGGATGCTACGTACAGGCTGAAGCAGAAGCGGCGGCTTCCTGTGCCGATATAGTCATCGGAAATAAAAATAAGGGAGCGATTGCGGAGCTTATAAGAGCCTATGAGTTAAACAGAAAAAAAACAAGTATAGATGAGCTTGGGAATTCACGGGAATATGAGAGCGTAGCTTGTTTTGGAGGGCAAAGCCACTCACGGGCATTTATGAAGATCCAAGATGGCTGCGATATGTTTTGCTCCTACTGTATAATACCCTATCTGCGGGGAAGGAGCCGCAGCAGGAGCTTAAGCGACGCGCTTGAGGAAGCCGAGGCGCTCGCGCAGTCAGGCTGTAAAGAGATAGTTTTAAGCGGAATACATTTGAGCTCTTATGGAAAAGACCTAAAGGATACGGACCTTGCGATGCTTCTCGAGGGCTTAGAGCGCGTACAGGGAATAAGCCGTATACGGCTTGGTTCACTTGAACCCGGGATAATAACAGAGGATTTTGTAAAAAAACTCGCCTCTATGGAAAAAATCTGTCCGCATTTTCATCTTTCGCTCCAAAGCGGAAGCGATAAGATATTAAAAGCTATGAACCGCAGGTACGATACAAAGACATACAGGGAAAAATGTGATATTCTTCGTGAATATTTCATGAGCCCTTCTATAACGACAGATATTATAGCGGGGTTTCCGGGGGAAAGCGAAGAGGATTTTGAAGAGAGCTATCGTTTTGTGGATTCTATGTCGTTTTTTGAGACGCATGTTTTTCCATTTTCGCCAAGGAAGGGGACTAAAGCGGCTAGTATGTGCGGCCAGTTGGCTGAAAGCGTTAAAAAAGAACGGGCGCTTCGCCTCATACGTTTAAGTGCAGAAAAGCAACAGGCTCACCTTCTGAGCATGAACGGAAAAAAGGTCGAGGTGCTTATTGAGGAGAAGCATGAGGAGGACGGAAAGCTAATCTGGACCGGGCATACCAAACGCTATGAAAAGGTCGCGGTAGCTACAGAAAAAGAACTGAAAAATATGTTGCTTACACTTAAAGTTTCAGGGCTGCTTTCCTCTGACTGTGCGCTTGGTGAGCCGGTTTTCTGACACTCAGCTAAAGACAAGTGCAGTAATAGGGACGGTTATGACAGAGAAAAACGTCGTCAGTAATATGCCCGTTGTCATTGTTTCCATGTCCATATTGTGACGGGTTCCGAGAAGCAGCGGAGAATTGCCGGAAGGCAAGGACAGCAAAAGCGACATTGTACGCGCCATAAGGCTATCTCCGAAAAGCTGTTTAAGGACAAGAGCGTAAACGAGAGAGAGCAGAAGGAATCTTGCTATTATCAACATATATATTTTCTTGTTTCCGAAAAGTTTTTTAAGCGGCATCTTTGCAAAAGATACTCCAAGTACGATCATTGCCATAAAGGTAGTTGCCCTGCCTGCATAAGTGAGGGTATCCTCGACTATTTCCGGCAAGTCAAGATTAAACCATACAATCAATAGTGTTATTACTGTGCAAATCGTTCCAATATTTATAAATCTTTTTAAACTGATGCCGCCTGCCCCTTCTACGCCTTTAAGCAAACATATATGGCCATGAGTATAGAAAAGCAGAGAAAAAGCAATATTGAACATGGCTACATAAACGAGAGAGGCTGTTCCTAAAATCGCCGTAGCAACAGGGATTCCGATGAAGCTCGTGTTCGTGTATATGCTGAGCATAGTATATATTTTCCGCTCCTGCTTCTGGACCCGTAAAAGTATAGGTAACAGATAACTGAAGATTATGAGGATCGCATATATGGCAAAAACCAAAAGCAGGGCAAATATAAATTCATCATGAGAAATAGATATGTCATTTGAAAATGCGGTGCTTATAACGTAAAGAGGGCTTGTGATGTTGACGACGAGAAACGAAAGTGTCTTTGCGCCTTCATCATTTACATATCCTTTTTTATAGGTCATATATCCAATGATGATAAGTATCAATATGATAAGCATTTGCTGAAAAACGGCTGAAGCACTCATTTATTTCATCTAACTCCTTTTTACGGTTTATAACCCTGTCGCCAAAAGCAACTATATCATCATAGACTTGCTCTCTGGATAATGTCAATAGTTTTTTACAAAAGCAAAATTCAGTTAAATATATGCTTTTACACGTCAAAAATAATTTGCATTGCATGCTTTATTTTACATAATTCTTTTGCTATACTTGTGTGCAGATTAACCGTGATTACACTATTTGCACAAAAATTAATGAATTAAACTGTCAAGTAGAACAGGAATAACATGCAAAATATGCGAAACAAACGAAATATAAGGAGAAGCAGTTCCAAATCGCGTAGACAACGTAAAAGAAAGCGGCGTTTTAAGCTTTTAATTGCTGTGATTGCAGTCGTTGTTGTGGTATTAATAATTTATTTCTCTTTTATTCGAGACACGGATTCTGAGGAAACAATAACATATTCGGTGCCAAGCGGAATTTCAGAAGATCATACGGATATATCGGAAGATTATTCAGATATATCACACAGTGTAGAAATTGAAGTAGAATATATGCTGCTTACTCCGAACGAATATTCGCGTCCAACGACAGAGCTCTCGGAAGTAAACGGTGTAGTCGTACATTATACGGGGAATCCGGGAACAACTGCCGTTCAGAACAGGGATTATTTTGAGGATCTAAAAGAAGGGACTGATGGTACATATGCGAGCAGTCATTTTATCATCGGGCTTGACGGTGAGATAATCCAATGTGTTCCGTTAAATGAGATAGCATACGCTTCAAACAATAGAAACGGAGACACAATTTCGATTGAATGCTGTCACCCTGACGAAAGCGGGGAGTTTACTGCTGCGACTTATGAGTCTTTAGTTAATCTGGTTACTTGGCTCTGCGAGGAATTTTCCCTTGGCTCAGAGGATGTCATACGCCATTATGATGTTACAGGAAAAGGGTGTCCTAAATATTTTGTCGATAACGAGTCTGCATGGCTGGCGTTTCAAAATACGATAGCCGAAAACTTACAATAAGAAAGGTGAATCTTATGGGAGATAAAGTAAGGCTTGCGCTCGTACAGACCGATACGGGTAAAGATTTGGAAAAAAATAAAATAGGGATAGAAAGATTCACAAAAAATGCTGCCGACGCAGGGGCTCAGCTTATTATATTCCCTGAGCATTCCGACGCTATTGGAGCAAGGGGGAGTGACTATGCGCAGGATATACCAGGGGAGCAAAGCAGATTTTACGCCGGGCTTGCAAAAAAACACGGGCTTTACCTACACTGTGGAAGCATGACGGAAAAAAACGGCGACGGCCTTCCCTACAACACCTCCCTTGTATTTAATCCCGATGGAGAGCAGATTGCCTTATATAGGAAGCTTCATATGTTTGATGTGGAAATATGCAACGGACCGAACATCAAAGAGTCAAAAAAGGTAATGAAGGGCGATCGCATTTCTGTCCTTAAAACGTGCATGTGTACTATGGGATTGTCCATATGCTACGATCTGCGTTTTCCTGAGCTTTATAGGATAATGGCAAGCTTAGGGGCTCAACTTTTTATAGTCAGTTCTGCTTTTACCGAAAACACCGGAAGGGCGCATTGGGAAAGCTTGGCCCGAGCTCGTGCCATAGAAAATGGCTGCTTTGTTGCCGCTGTTGATCAATGCGGCGAAAAAAACCGCTACAAGGCATGGGGGCATACTATGTTTATAGATCCTTGGGGTGAGGTTCTCGGAGAACTTGAACAAGAAGAAGGAATGCTCATTGTTGATATGGATGTTTCAAAGGTCAATGAGGCAAGGAATCAGATTCCCTCTCTTAAGAGTAGGAGAGAGGATATATATCGTCTCGAATCGGAGGAGCTTTATATATATGAGGGCTGAGATATCAGTCCGATGCGTACATTGTCCTTAGTCGTTCTATAGCATCTTTTTTTAACATCAGGTTAAAGCCTGTCGGATTTATGACTATTCCTTTTGCGTCATGGAATACGCCGCAAAGCTTGTCGAATGGCAGTGATATCAGATTGAATTTCCCCTTTTTATTTGCAATACTGAATTTGCTGAATTCATTGAAATCTGAAAAGCAGGGCAAGAAAATCTCGTTATCTTTGGTTTTTAGGGTTACGAGCTTGTGTTTTTGAATTTTATCGGCAGAAGTAATCTGATTATCTGTCCCGGTTATATCAAAAGCTATGATAAAACGCGATTCAAAAAGATTGACAGCCAGTTCTTCCTCCATAGATTTAAGCTTTTTTTTCTCGTCGGCGGTTTTTTCATTTTTTCTTCTTGCCTCTTGGAGGAAATATAAGGCTGTTATCTGCAATTTGGGATTGATTCGCGGGATTTTGTCGTTCATGAGCTTTTCTATATCCGGCTTCTTAACAAGCTGCTCGAGCGGTATCGAGAGCTCATCTTCGTCATTAAAGACAAAAGAATTCACGCCGAGAAAATAAAGTGACATTAAAAACTTATTTATACGTTGTGAAGGTATTTTTATTACCGATATAGAATAACCGTCATTTCTGTATGTGTCCGCAGCCTGCTTTGCGGATTCACCGTCCTTAAAGGCCAAGATCTTATCGTCGAAGCTTTCCTTATCACAAACAAGAAACGGATTTCTGGTAGATATGGAAAAAAGAATAAAAAGCTCTTTAGATTTTTGAAGTTTTTTCAGGAAAAAGTTATCTATTATCATCTGATAATTCCGTAATTACTTATAGTTTTTGGTATATAAACATTGTGTTTTGCTTTTTAGGCATAGGTTTTAATAATTTCTTCGGCTACCAGCCCTTTTGAAATGCACTGATCCATAGCCTGCTTTTCTATATAACGGTGAGCATCAGGCTCGTTCATGTTAAGCTCGGAGATAAGGAGCCATTTAGCTCTGTTTACAACACGGATTTCCTTCATCTTTTCTTCGATAGAAAGTGCTTTTTTTTCGTATTTGCGTAGCTTTTCCCTTGCGCCGGCCATCCAAGAGAGTGCAAGGGCTACAGAAGACTTTGATGTAGGCTTTGGAAGGGTAAAAACGCCGTAAGGAATGACCTTATCGCTGATCTCGGTATAAAACTCGTTACGTACAAGCAGGAGTACGACCGTGTTTTTGGAGTCACAGACGTCTATTGCAAAACTGACTCCGGATTCGTCCGGGAGCGGAGAGTTGACAATAACAAAATCGAAATCTCGGTCAATAAAAGTCCTTTTAGCCGTATTCACGTCCGAAACAGTCAAGATAGGGTCGTATTTTGATTTAGGAAGAAGGGAATAGACGGCGCTGTTGATCTGTTCAGATGCAGAAACGAACAAAACGCTGTAAACCCGAAGTTTCAGATCCAAATTTCCCCCTCCTCTATAAATGATTATCAGAACCTAAAATAAGATCTTTGTTTAACTCTTAAAGCTAGCGGCAATAGATATCGATAACTTTTGACGGCAGATATTCACGGATAAAATCGCTTTTAGCCGCGGCACTGCGCGCTTTGTTTAGGCTTTCAGGCAGCTTTTGCATCTTTGACAAAGTCTCTTTGTCGGCCTTATATAGATTTATATCTGCACTTTCTTTAAGAGACAAGTTGTTCTCTATGCCATAAAGACCGGCATATATCAAAAGTGCAAAGGCGAGATATGGGTTTGCGGCCGGGTCGGGAGAACGGAGCTCAGCACGACGGTATTCACCGACGGCCGCAGGTATGCGTATCAGGTGAGAGCGATTCTCATTAGACCATGAAACATATCCGGGAGCTTTGTCCTTTCCGAGACGGTCATACGAAGCCTGCGTAGGATTAAGAAAGATAGTCATATCGTTTATCTTATCAAGGATGCCGGCGATCATCGCTTTAAAAGCGGATCTATCTTCGTCCGGTTTGACAGAAATATTGATATGAAACCCGTTTCCGGGCTTGTTCTCAAGAGGTTTTGCGGAAAAATCCGCGGCAAGTCCGTTACGCCGTGCTATTGTTTTTACAACGGTCTCAAATGTCATCGTGTTATCGGCCGCTGTAAGGGCGTCGGAATATCTAAAATCTATCTCATTTTGTCCGGGCCCTTCCTCATGGTGTGAGCTTTCGGGGTAGATGCCCATTTGTTCAAGAGTCAGACAGATCTCACGCCTGATATCTTCACCCCTGTCTTCGGGAGCGATATCCATATAACCTGCGTCGTCGTAGGGTATCTTCGAGGGTTTTCTTTCCTCATCGAGTTCCAAGAGATAAAATTCAAGTTCTGAGCCAAAAGAAAAAGTATAGCCTGCTTTTTTAGCCCTTGCCACGGCATTCTTTAATATGGCGCGCGTGTCACACTCGAAAGGAGTGCCGTCGGGGTATACGATGTTTGAATACATACGGACGACCTTTCCGTGCTCTGGACGCCATGGTAAAAAAACGAGCGTATCTGCCTCGGGGCGAAGCAAAAGATCACTCTTTGATTCATCTGCAAAGCCATTGACCGCAGAGGCATCGAAGGCGATACCCTGATCGAATGCTCTTGGAAGCTCGTTAGGCATTATGGAAATGTTTTTTTGCTTTCCGAATGCGTCGCAAAAAGTCAGACGTATAAATTTTACGTCTTCTTCTTTGACAAATTGTATGATCTCATTATTGGAATAATTCATTTGCATTCGCCTTTCCTTATGCCTTAGTTTGCCACATACATCTGTTTATACGGATTGTTGCTGTTTGGAGTAACAACCGTAAACTCTGATGCGATAATCTTATCACAATCCAGATTAAAATACGAACAGAAATTTTTTATAAAAGGCTCTATTTCTTTTAGATCGTCCTCGTTTGCAGGAAAAACGTTTACTTGCTTTGGGAAAATAATGTTCTCGCATTTGGAGCGTAGAAACATTTTGCCTCCGTGCATGCCTGTTCCGGGGAAATTACTTACGATATTGCCATTTTCACTTTCAAGCCCAAGGACGATTATCCTGCCTCCTGCCTGATATTCTCCTAGAAAACTTCCTGCACAGCCTCCTATTATGAGATTAGGAACCTTCTCTTTATATTCTTTCATATGGATTCCTGCTCTATAACCGGCATTTCGCTTAATATAGATCGAGCCTCCGCGCATAGCGTAACCTACGGCGTCGCCGACGCAGCCGTCTATAACTATTTCGCCGCCGTTCATTGTATCGCCTACGGCATCTTGTGCATTTCCGTGTACAAATATACGAGCGCCGTTAAGATATGCTCCGAGTGCGTTTCCCGGAGTCCCCTCTATTGAAATAGTGTTTTCGGAAAGACCCGCTCCTATAAATCTCTGACCGATGCAGCCAAAAAGCTTGCAGTCGGTATGGGCCTTCCTCAATTCATCGTTTATCTCTTTATGGCCTAAATTCGAAACATTAATGGATTTCATATTTAAACAACACCTCCAAGTTTTGCTTCTCTATAATCACTTGAAAAGGCCGCAAGCGATGGGGATTTTTTAATAAGGTCGAAATTGACGTTTGAAAGCGGGATATGATTGCGTATGAGATTTACATATATGCCCGCTGTATCGACGTCTCCGATTATAATGAATCCCGTCAGATATCCGTCTTTAGTAAATAGTCGTCTTATATAAGCTTCGCCTTTTTCTTCATACAGCTCCCCGCCGTCTTCTTCTGAAAAGTAACTCCCGGCCGTCATCGCATGTATCCCAAAAAAGCCAATCGAGTTCATAGGTATGGCGTTGCCGAAGGCTTCGTCTCCTCCGGCCATGTTCGCACCGGCGCATTTGCCTCCGAGCACGGCGTTTGGGAGTATGGCCAACACCCTGTGGCCCCCTAATGAAAAATCAAAACCCTCTGCGCAGTCTCCAACGGCGTACACGCATGGGAGAGTAGTTCTCATATGATCGTCGACGATGATCCCGCGGTTGACTTCACCTCCGGCATCTTTTACTAAAGAGGTGTTAGCCTTGACGCCGACCGCAAGTATGAGGATGTCAAATTCGACTTTTTTTCCGCTCTTCATAAATGCGGTATTTTTATCAAATTTAACGGCAGTGTCTGAAAGCATAAATTTTATATTCTGCTTTTCCATAGCGCTTTGCATGAGCGCGGCGCATTCGTCATCCAGAATGCTCGAAAGTATTCTGGGAGCCAGGTCGCATATCGTTATAGAGCCAACGCGTCCATGGATTCCTTCGGCGCATTTGAGTCCGATAAGACCGGCTCCGACTATCATCACCTTTGAAGAAGGCTTTAGTGCTTTTTCAAGTGACAGCGCGTCATCGATAGTCATAAATGAAAATTTGTCTTTAACGCTGTCGAGGCCATCGAAGGGCGGCACAAAAGGAGAAGAACCGGCAGCGATGCATATCGAGTCGTAAGGGTACTCGGAGCCGTCGTCAAGGTACACGGTCTTACACTTTGTGTCTATCTTTTTGGCTTTCTTTCCGTAGATAACATCGCAGTTGTTTTTTTCATAAAAGTCGTCCGGCCTGTATTTCATTTTTTCAAGCGTAGTCATTCCCTCAAGATAATAAGAGATGAGAGGGCGGCAGTATACAGGGTGTTTTTCTTCGGAGATCACCACTATTTTGGAAGTACTGTCGATACTCCTGATGCCGTCTATGCAAGCGGCCGCGGCGACTCCGTTTCCGACTATAACATATTGCTTCATCTTATCACCTCTCCTCATATATCAAAGCGTTATTGGGACAGCCTTCGACGCAGGCCGGAGAGCCGCACGAATTAGAAAGACAGAGTTCGCATTTTTGAACGACGCCGTTTTCTCCTTTGCTTATTGCGCCATAGGGGCAGACAAGCATGCACGTAAAGCATCTTATACATTTGTCCTGATCTATTTGAACGACACCGTCCTTTTTTGAAAGCGCAGCCGATATGCAGCTGTTGACACATAGGGGATCGGTACAGTGCCGACACTGTACTGCATAAGTTATCTTTTTGTTACTTTCGGCCTCTTCTATGTGTATTTTAGGATATATGGGTCTGTCTTTGAGGGCGAGATACATGTTCTTTCCCCCTGAATTCGCAAAAACACAGTTATACTCGCATAGGTGACAGCCGAGGCACCATTTTTCATCAGCGTATACTCTTTTCATTGTCCTGCGTGTGAGATACCGAGAATCTCAAGCTCCTTTTCGTTTAAGCTCACGCCGCGAAGCATAAGCCGGTTGCCGCGCAGCGTCTCGATCGAGTTGATGCCCATGCCGCCCATTAACTCTTTTATCTCGTGTTTCCAAGCGGTAAGCAAGTTTACAAGTCTTTTGCTTCCAATATCGGGATTTAGCCTCTTTACGAGATCTTCTCGCTGAGTTGCTATTCCCCAGTTGCATTTGCCGCTCTGGCAGGTCCTGCACAGATGGCAGCCGAGTCCTAAGAGGGCCGCCGTAGCGATATAGCATGCGTCTGCTCCCAGTGCGATGGCTTTAACGACGTCGGAAGCATTTCTTATGCTTCCGCCCACTACTAAAGAAACGTTGTTCCTTATGCCTTCATCTCTCAGCCGTTTATCGACACCTGCAAGGGCAAGTTCTATCGGTATGCCGACGTTATCCCTTATCACGGTAGGAGCGGCACCCGTACCGCCTCTAAAACCGTCTATTGCTATTATATCGGCTCCGCTGCGCGCGATACCGCTTGCTATTGCGGTTATATTGTGTACGGCAGCGACCTTGACGATTACCGGTTTTTTATAATTAGTAGCTTCCTTGAGGGAAAGCACAAGTTGACGAAGGTCTTCAATAGAATAGATATCATGGTGCGGGGCGGGAGAGATGGCATCGGCTCCCTCCGGGACCATTCGGGTGCGCGATACGTCGCCGACAATCTTCGCGCCGGGAAGGTGACCGCCAATACCGGGTTTTGCACCCTGACCCATTTTTATTTCTATGGCGGCTCCTGTCTCAAGGTAATTCTGGTGTACGCCGAAACGTCCCGAAGCAACTTGGACTATGGTATTCGGGCCGTATACGTAAAAATCTTCGTGTAGTCCGCCCTCACCGGTATTGTAATATGTATCCAGTTCTTTCGCGGCTCTTGCAAGACTCGCATGCGCATTGTAGCTTATAGAGCCATAGCTCATTGCAGAGAACATGACCGGCATGGAGAGCTCAAGTTGCGGGCTTATTTCGGTTTTTATGCTTCCGTCCTTGTTCCTGCTTATTTTAGAAGGTTTTTTTCCTAGGAAAACCTTGGTTTCCATGGGCTCTCTTAAAGGGTCTATCGGCGGATTTATTACCTGCGACGCATTTATTAGTGTCTTATCCCAGTCACATGGGAAA
>CAYXUB010000030.1:8912-13224 GCA_964468385.1 uncultured Lachnospiraceae bacterium | reverse complement strand
AAAAATCGCCACTCATAGTCAAGTGACGATTTTTACTATTTTAACTTTGTTTTTCCGGCAAATAAAACACTCTTTGAGCTTTAGCCTTCCATATCTTTGATAGCTGCCTGAGCTGCAGCGAGCCTTGCTATCGGCACCCTGAACGGCGAGCATGAAACGTAATCAAGTCCCAGCTTATGGCAAAATTCAACCGAAGACGGATCGCCTCCGTGCTCTCCGCATATACCGCAGTGAAGATCCTGACGAGCCTGTTTTCCGAGCTCGACCGCCATCTTCATCAGCTTCCCGACGCCCACTTGATCAAGCCTTGCAAAGGGATCGTTCTCAAGTATTTTTGCGTCATAATACGCATTCAAGAATTTACCGGCATCGTCTCTCGAAAAGCCGTAGGTCATCTGGGTAAGATCATTCGTGCCGAAACAGAAGAACTCCGCGTCTTTCGCGATCTCATCTGCCGTAAGAGCAGCCCTCGGAACCTCTATCATCGTTCCAACCTCATATTTGAGCTCAACGCCTCCTGCCTTTATCTCAGCCTCTGCGGTCTCTACAACTATATTCTTGACGAACTTGAGCTCTTTTTCATCTCCTACGAGAGGAATCATGATTTCAGGCTTTATCTTCCATTCCGGATGCGCCTTCTGGACGTTAACGGCTGCGCGGATTATCGCCCTTGTCTGCATTCTCGCGATCTCGGGATATGTTATCGCAAGGCGGCAGCCCCTATGCCCAAGCATCGGGTTGATCTCATGCAACTCCTGTATCTTAGCCTTAATGAATTCGACAGATTTTCCCTGCGCCTTGGCCAGCGCTTCTATATCTTCCGCCGCGGTCGGTACGAACTCGTGCAAAGGCGGATCGAGGAAACGAATATTCACCGGATTTCCCTCGAGCGCGGTATAAAGCGCTTCAAAATCTGACTGCTGCATAGGCATTATCTTGTCGAGCGCCTTCTCCCTTTCTTCCGCGGTGTCAGCGCATATCATCTCGCGAAACGCACTTATCCTGTCGGGCTCGAAGAACATATGCTCCGTCCTGCAAAGGCCTATGCCTTCCGCACCGAGCTCACGCGCTCTTATCGCATCTGCCGGGACATCGGCATTCGTCCTTACGCGCAGCTTTCTATATTTATCTGCCCATGCCATGACTCTGCCGAATTCCCCTGCTATACTAGCGTCCACGGTCGGTATCTCTCCGTCATATACATTACCGGTCGATCCATCGATGGATATAATGTCACCTTCTTTGAACTCCTTGCCGGCGAGAGTGAATTTTTTGTTTTCCTCGTCCATGGCTATCTCGGAACAGCCGGACACGCAGCACGAGCCCATTCCGCGCGCTACAACCGCCGCATGAGAGGTCATGCCTCCGCGTACCGTAAGTATACCCTGAGCCGCCTTCATTCCTGTTATATCTTCGGGTGAAGTCTCAAGGCGCACAAGTATGACTTTTTTGCCCTCGGAGTTCCATTTTTCTGCATCTTCCGCGGAAAATACTATCTGTCCGCATGCGGCTCCCGGAGAAGCTCCAAGGCCTTTCCCTATCGGCTTAGTATTTTTAAGCGCAACCGAATCAAACTGAGGGTGAAGCAAGGTGTCAAGATTTCTCGGGTCTATCATGAGTACAGCCTCCTGCTCCGTTCTCATGCCCTCATCCACAAGATCGCAGGCTATCTTAAGTGCCGCTTGAGCCGTCCTTTTACCGCTTCTTGTCTGAAGCATAAAAAGTTTGCCGTGCTCGACGGTAAACTCCATGTCTTGCATGTCCCTATAGTGTCCCTCAAGCGTTTTACAAACGTCTTGGAACTGCTTGAAGGCCTCAGGGAATTTCTTTTCCATCTCACTGATCTTCATCGGGGTACGCACGCCGGCAACAACGTCCTCACCCTGAGCGTTCGTAAGGAATTCTCCAAAAAGACCCTTACCGCCTGTTGCGGGATCGCGAGTAAAGGCAACGCCTGTTCCGCAGTCATCGCCCATGTTCCCGAAGGCCATCATCTGTACGTTTACGGCCGTTCCCCAAGAATAGGGAATGTCGTTGTCACGACGATATATGTTTGCCCTTGGGTTGTCCCATGAACGGAATACAGCCTTAACAGCCTCTATAAGCTGTACTTTCGGATCGGTAGGAAAATCTTCTCCAATCTTGGATTTATACTCGGCCTTGAACTTCATCGCAAGCTCTTTTAAGTCTTCAGCCGTAAGATCCACATCTTGGGTTATACCCTTTTTCTCTTTCGCCTCGTCTATGAGATCTTCAAAATATTTCTTTCCGACCTCCATAACAACGTCGGAAAACATCTGTATAAATCTTCGGTAGCAATCCCAAGCCCAACGGGGATTGCCGGATTTCTCCGCCATGACCTCGACAACTTCTTCATTGAGTCCGAGGTTGAGGATCGTATCCATCATTCCCGGCATAGAAGCCCTTGCTCCTGAGCGTACCGATACGAGAAGAGGATTTTCTTTATCACCAAACTTTTTTTCGGTGATATTTTCCATTTTTTCGATGTACTCCATTATCTGGGCGGTGATCTCGTCGTTTATCTTTCGTCCGTCCTCATAATACTGCGTGCAGGCTTCCGTTGTGATAGTGAAACCTTGCGGCACAGGCAGTCCTATCTTTGTCATCTCTGCCAGATTAGCGCCTTTTCCGCCTAACAGCTCCCGCATATCGGCATTCCCTTCGGTAAACAAATATACCCACTTTTTTGCCATGAATTTTCCTCCTATATTTTTTTCCTTACCCGGCAAATATTTTAACATTTCATCATAATTAGTCAAGAATTGTGAAATTTTTCCCAGACATATTCACCAAAATTTATATTTTGGAATAATTCCGCTATTTCCTTAGGCTCATTTATTATCAGATCCGCACCGGCTTCTTTTAGCTCACTCACCGGCCGAAATCCCCAAGCTACACCTACCGTATAGAAGCCCGTTTCTTTTCCGGTTTTCATGTCGGTATTGCTGTCTCCAAAATAAACGCACTCCGCCGCAGAGACTCCAAGTGTTTCCAGTACATTGTCCGCACAGCCGGGTTTAGGTTTTTTCGGATGTCCGTCTTCCTGTCCCTGAACTATGTCAAAAAAGCCTTCACCGAAACACTTCTCAATGACCGCCAGAGCCGCGACATGCGGCTTGTTTGTGAGTACCGCAAGCTTTATTCCTTTTTCTTTTAAGCCTTGAAGCGTATTTTTTATATTAGGATAGGGCTTGTTTTTGTATGTCGGATACTTGGTATAAAGCCTTATGCCATATTCATACACTTTTTCGACCATCTCTTCATCATTCTCTCCGCAGTCGGCAAGCGCACGTTTAACGCTGTTCCTATAGCCATCTCCGACATAAGTCTTAAATGCTTCCATAGGGCGTTCCTCATATCCGAACTTTTTAAGCGCTACATTCGTAGGCTTGGCTATGGATTCAAGCGTGTCCAAAAGAGTGCCGTCGAGGTCGAATATAGCGGCCTTGCGTTCGCTCTTTTCCATTGTATCCCCTCGTTTGCTTATATATAAAAACAATAGAATGCCTGCAAGCAAGGTGAATATAGCGATAAACTGAGATGTGGACAAAATCCCCACCGAACCGCGCTGTACATCTCCTCTGAAAAACTCAAGCACAAACCTGCCGACGCTGTAGCATATGAGATATGCCGCTACGCACTGCCCCGGCTTGTGCTTCTTTCTCCTGTACAACAACACAAGCAGTACGAATAAGGAAAAGTCGAGCGCACTCGAGATAAGCTGTGTCGGTACAAGCCGAACATCATTCGGTGCAAAGCTTGAGTTTGTGAACACTATAGAGAACGCGCTATCTGTCTCTACTCCATAGCAGCAACCGGCGAAAAAACAGCCTATGCGTCCGAAGCCTTGGGCAAGAGCGAGACTGCCGGCCGCAATATCAAAATATCTTAGAGTGTGGAGTTTATTCCGCCTGCAATAAAGAAATCCTCCAAGTATTCCGCCCAATATACCGCCGTACACGACCCAGCCATTTGTGAGCGTCCTTATAATTATAGAAGGATCATCGATAATGGACGGCAAAATTGTTATCCAGTATAGTATCTTCGAGCATAAATAGCCGAACACCAGACACCAAATAAGGAATCCAAAGATCTTCGTTTCGTCAAGACCGTTCTTTTTTACTCTGTATTCCGCCGTAAAATAGGCGGCTATGATCCCTATCGCGGTCATGAGTCCATATGTATGTATCGTTAACGATCCTATCGAAAACAAATCATTATACATTCTATTCTCCTGAGTTTATACATTACCTCGTTTTTGAATCATGAGGATGAACTCGTCTCGGACGAA
>CAYXUB010000030.1:0-8812 GCA_964468385.1 uncultured Lachnospiraceae bacterium | reverse complement strand
GTCTCGGACGAATCATCTGTGTCGGATGTTGTGCTCGTCGTCATGCTGTAAACATGTCGATCGTCCAGTGTAAGCTCTTCTAAACATTCCATTCTTTCGACGGTCGCTTCTTCTGCCCATTCCTCCTTAAGGGCGGTATAGGCTTCACTCACTCGCTGACTGATTATATATTCCCTTTCCGCCTCAGTCTCTTCCTCGTCGAAATAAGCAACCATCTTTATTATATAGTAGTAATCATCGGTATCGATAACCTCTCCGTAAACCTCGCCATCCTCAAGCGTATCAAAAACCTCGTCTACTTCATCCGGAAAGGTATCATTATCGTATGTACTGAAACTATATTCCATCGCAAAGAAGTCTTCGTTTACCGAATCGGCAATATCATTCGCCTCATCTGCATCAAAATCTTCCTCTTCTAAAAGGAGTTCTAGTACTTCTTCAGCGTCTTCGGCAAGCTCGGCATTCGTTTTCGTCTCACCGCTTTCGAGCGCTTCCTCTTCTTCGCTGTCGTCATTCTTGGCTATTCTTACGTAAATGATAGTGGTCTGTGCAGCTTCCTCATCGGATACTTCCTTATCTACGTCTTCGGTAGCATAAGGCTCAAGCGCTACCTCGTACGCATACAGCTCGAGCAGATCCTCCAACATCTCTGTTGTTATGCCGTAAATCTCCTCCGCATCAGAATTGGCTTCCATGAATTCCGCCACGGCTTCCTCTATATCCTCGTAATCCTCCTCAGACAATTCTAAGCCATATTCGTCTATGGCTTTCTGTCTCGTCACTACAAGCTGTGTAAAGACTTCTATAGCTGTTTCCTTGAAATATTCTCCGTAAGTCGTCGTTATCTCTTCAGCTTCATCCTCCGACGAGCTTTCTGAAGAAGTCGAACTGCTGTCCTCTGAAGTCTCGGAGGTTTCCGAGGTGTCAGAACTTTCAGATGTTTCCGAAGTATCGGAGCTTTCGGAGGTTTCCGAAGTGTCAGAGCTTTCAGATGTTTCTTCCACGGTATAAGTATAGTCGCTGCTCCACAACGAGCTGCTTGAAAGCCCAAAGCTTTCCATATAGTAATAAATCTCTGCCTGTTGATATCTTATATAAAAGTTTATTTCTCCGTAAGGTATCTCCTCTCCGTTTATAACAATAGCGGTAGCGCTTCCGTCTATCGACGTTGAATCTCCGCACGCAGATAAAGCACCTCCGGTCAAAGCCGCAGCTAAGATAACACTTAGGACTTTTCCAACTTTATTTTTCATGCCGTCCTCCAAACTGCATATATTATTTAACGCCGCATGCGGCATTGAGTAACATTATACCCTCTTTTCTCTCTCTGTACAACCACAAATAATTCATCAAAACGCATATACAACAACCCCTCCCTTTGATTTTACTATCTATACGGAGGGGTTTTGTATTCTCTTTTATAAGTTTAAGAACTCTGCGCCGTCCACTACAAAGATTCCGTCTTTTATTATATATCGCTTTTCCCCGTCCTTTGACACGGAGGTCACGCTTCCGAGTTCTTCAAGCGGTATCGTCACATCAGTGTGGCAATTGAAATATGCTGCTGAAGGAGCCTCCTTCCTCTTTCTTGAAAACTCGTTTTCCTTTGCTATTATCTCTTTGCCGTCGGGATTGTAGGTAGGGACCTCCTCCTCTCTGCTGTAACAGGTGTCTCCAAAGGCAAAATGCGGCGCCGTCTTTTCGGCAATAAGTATGGGAAGCTTATCGGCTATATCGTATTTTTCAGCCATTCTATATGCCGCCAAGTTCGTCCCTATTGCAAATTCGCCCATGGGCAGAGATTCATGTCTGCAAAGGATATATTCCTTTATGAGCTTTTTTCCGTCCTCTGGATCTTCATAGTTAGCACACGAATATCCGACCACTATCCCATCCTTTATCTCTATCTTGAGATCTTTGAAACACATTCCCTTTATATATACCCTTGAAACGTGCAAGCGCCCACAGGTGCCTTTAAGAACGGGCGAGGTGAAAACCTCTCCGACGGGGATATTTACGTCGGCAACGCAATTTTCAAAATTCGTCTGTTTCTCCGGGTCCCCAAGTTCGTGCAGCATTACGGTAATATTTGTCTCGTTTTCCCCCCGTCCTTCAACTATGACCTTATGGCCTTTATCCAGCTCGTCTATGATGCGCTGCTGAGCATTCCTGTACAAGTCGTAATCGAGTGAATTGAGCTTTGCGGTCTCTGCAAATATTTCTTCAAAATGTTCGCCTATTTCAGGTATAGGATAGGCAATAATAGTATAGCTTGTCTCATCGCTTTTTATGTATCTGTCCCTTATCTGAGCCGCTTCGGAGAGATAACGTTTTTTAAGTTCTTGCTGCTCCTCCGAAAGCTTCAGTGCAGTCTTCTTTATTTCAGGCGAAAATGAAGTTTTCCCGAAAGTCTCTATGACTGCGGGCCCGGCATAAGCACAAGCCTCGTTCTTAAGACCCTCAAGAGAAAGACGCAATGCGGAGAGTTTTTCCCTTATGTACCGCTCGTCCGTATATATGGCTTCGTCTTCGATATGGTCGAAGGTAAACTGCGGGTTCGGATCCGTACCGATAAGGCCGTTTCGGGCTCCTCCTTTGTCGGCGCAATGTGCGGGCGCCGTATATATTACGGGCTCGAGCCCAATGGCTCTAAACTGAGCTATCGCACTTTTCACCAGCCGCTCAAACCCGAGGGCGTACTCTATGCTCACGGTCTTCTTTTTGGATATGTCCTTGCCCGTCGCCGCAAAGCCGAGCTTGTAGCCTTTGACAAATACCGAAGCCATGTCATCTATTTCATTTTCGGAAAGTGAATTTAGATATTTTGCCGTCTTCAGTTCGTTTTCCGAAACATACGCACCAAAAGCATACAGATATCTCAGATCGTTTAAATCCGCTCCTGTAATAAGCTTTATTGCAAAATCATATCCGGCATCAAGCTTCCTTGCCGTCCTGTTTTTTGTAAACTTGGCGCAATAGTCATGGTTATAAGATGAGATTATGTTTTTAAGTACCGAAGCAGGCGGAGTCTTTTCGTCTGCAAAGACTCCGTATACCTCCAGAAAAAGCTCTATACATACGGTAAGATCCCAGAGCAAATCCTCATACGCAAAACTTATCGTTCCTCGAAGCTCATTGTAAAGCGCCGCAAAAAGCGCGCCATATTCTTCTCCATATGTCGCGCAAGCATAATCAGGGTTCCCGGGGCAGGCCTTGTAATTTTCTCGAAACAGTTCTTTATAAAGCCTAAGATTCCTTTCCCGCAGCTCTTCCATCGGCGTTTCAAAAACACTTACCTCATGGATACTCTTATACAGCTTTATAATATATAAAAGGAAATCGGCTTCCAGACTAAAAAATTCTGTGAACGGTTTCTTTACAAGCTTTTCATCGCCGATAAATGCAAGCCTTTCCTCGTATATCTTAAGTCTTTCTTCAAGCTCCGGCTTTGCATTCTCCTCCATATAACTCCTACTCAATATTCAGGCTCCCCTTTCAAGTATATTAAGCCTTTATGCCGCTTAAAAAAATCGCAAGCCAAACGATAAATATGACTCCGCTTAATATCGTCCCGACGAAAGGCTTTCCATGTGCCGTATCCTGAGACGCAAATTCTTTTATCCCGAGCACACAGCCATACAGCGCAACAAGCGACGCTCCAATGCCTATCGCTCCTATATATGATGCCCCTTCGCCTCTTGAAAGCGCAGATGCACAGATGCAAAAAACAAACGCCGCCACAGAGACCACCCCCAAAATGAGTGATATTTTACCATCTTTTGAAAGCGTCTTTTTTGTTACAGAATATTTTCGTCTGCGCCTCATCATTCCTCCTTTATATACAGCATTAACGGCTGAACTTTTTTAAGTTTAAAACATACGGAGACAAAAAACAATTGCTTTTCTTTTGAAGATGTTTTATAATTCATTTCAGATATAGTCGACGGGCATCCGCATAGGAGGTGGTGCCTAAAAAGCAAGTCATTATATATAAAAGTTAGTTCTATTTTTTCTTGGTTCTTTTGCGACTCAAGTCGCATCTAAAGCATTTTCTTCAAATTTCCTAAGGTTACCTTTTTTTAAAACAAAGCACATATTAAAGAATAAATATCCGGCACCGTCGTCTAATATCTCAGAAAACAGCGAAAGGCGCATTTTTGTTGTCGCAGCGACAGATGTGCGAAAAGGCAAGTTTTATGAAAAAAATGCGAAAGAATGATCGCCTAATCGCCCTTAAAGATGAATTGACCTTCTATCGAAAAAAAGGAATCCATCTTTCACTTCAGGGAAAGCCGTGCAGCCCGCATCATATTATACACGCCTATAAGGTGTCGGAACCGGCGTCCACATATATGCGGGAGTATATTCCCGACAATGAGGGTTTCGTTAAAGCGATCGATTTTCAACGAGTAAATCCGCCAAAATAAAAAAGCGGAGAGCGCCATTCATCAACACAAAATGCCGCACGGTCATACGGCTGTCCGTGCGGTGTTTTATCTAGTCCTAGCACCTTCAAAACCAACATATCCCTATGAAAATTTCTGCGTTTGCTTTTTCGGTGCTTATGTTGTATACTGCACAGGTACAGAAATCTTAAAGCATTAGGAGCATACCATGAGCCAAGAAAAGGTTAATAAATATAAACAGGAAAAAGCGCGCCGCCAAGAAATGATGAAAAAGGAAAGGCGGAAGCAGAAAGCATCGATGATAGCCGTTTTTGGCGTTATTGCCGCTTTGGCTGTCTGGTTCTGTGTCTCTGTCGTTATGCATCAGATATATAATGAAGTGACCTATTACTATACCGATTATACTGCAATCGAAAATTATATAACTAATCTTGAGGCTAGTTAAAAGCAACCTTGCTTTTCCTCTCTCTTTTTTAGATGTCAACGTAAAAAAACAAGCAATCCCTTCGCTTTTTTCGGCTCTGGCGATTGCTTGTTTTTTTTAGCTTATGCTCTTTAGCAGTATTTCCTGACTGCGCTCGACAAATTTCGTCATTCCCTCTGCCGAAAGCGGCCTGTTCGCGATAAGCGCGAGGTCGTAAAGCTGCTCGCAGACAATTCCTACGTTTTCATCGTCCTTGTGCTCGCGTACATATTTGACGAGCGGGTTTTTATTGTTCAAGATAAGCGTTGGAGCGGGCTCAAAAGTGGTGTCGCCCATGCCGTACATCTTCATCATATCCTGCATTCTGCGTTGATCCTCGGAAACGGTGACTATCGCGGAGGTGCCTTCGTTTTTAAGATTTTCAAGCTTGACACTGAGCGACTCATTGCCAAGAACCTTTCTAAAGAGTTTTTCCATCTCTTCCGTCTCCTCGGTCAGGTCTTCTTCTCCCTCTTTAAAATCGTCTGCGACTTCTGCGTCTATCCTCTGGAAACTCAGGTTTTCATGCAGTCTTTCTATATGAGAAATAAAGCTCGTATCGATGTTGTGTATCAGAATGACGGCATCTTTGCCTTCTTCTTTGAACATCTTTATATACTGCCCCTGCTGCACGGGATCCGTCACATAGTAAATGACGGTCTTCTTGTCCTCTTTTTCTTCGGTTTCCTCATTCTCGCCCTCTTTGTCCTTTTCTTCTTCGCCCTTTGCCTCGTCCTGTTCCTTTTCTTCTTCCTCTTTATCTTCCTCAGGAATAAGGTCCTTGAGCGTAAGGTATTTGTCCTCGAGGTTTTTATAGAGCGTATAGTCCATCATCTTTTCGGAGAACTTTTCGTCCCTCAGACATCCGAATTTAATAAATGGCGAAATGTCGTCCCAATATTTCTCGTAGTTCTCCCTGTCTGTCTTGCACATGCCCGAGAGCTTGTCCGCTACCTTCTTAGAGATATAATCCGAGATCTTAGTAACAAAGCCGTCGTTTTGCAGCGCGCTCCTCGATACATTCAGGGGCAGATCGGGGCAGTCGATGACGCCCTTTAATAAAAGAAGGTACTCGGGTATGACCTCTTTTATATTGTCTGCGATAAACACCTGATTGTTGTACAGCTTTATCGTGCCTTCAATGGACTCGTATTCCGTGTTTATCCTCGGGAAATACAGTATGCCCTTTAAATTGAAAGGATAATCCATGTTCAGGTGTATCCAGAACAATGGCTCTTTATAATCTCTGAACACCTTACGGTAGAAGGCTTTATATTCCTCCTCGCTGCATTCGTTCGGGTGCTTCATCCAAAGCGGGTGGATATCGTTTACCGGAATCGGTCTTTTTACAATCTTGACCTGTTCCTTGGCCGGCGAGATCTCTACCGTTTCCTTTTCGCCCTTGTCGTTTTCCCTCTCCTCAGTCTTCGCCTCGACATGGATACGCTCAACAACCTTGTCGGTTTCCTTTAAATCCTCCTCGTCTATCGTCTCATATTCTTCGGGCGCGTCTGCCTTTGTTACAAATATCTCATAGGGCATGAAAGAGCAGTACTTTTCAAGCACGTCACGCACCCTGTATTCGTTCGCGTATTCGAGGCAATCCTCGTTTATAAAAAGCGTTATCCGTGTGCCGACCTCCGCCTTGTCGCCGTCGTTCATGGAGTATTCTGTGCTCCCGTCGCATTCCCAATGAACGGGTTTAGCGTTTTCCTTATATGAAAGCGTGTCGATATGCACTTCGTCGGCAACCATAAAAGCAGAGTAAAAACCGAGACCGAAATGCCCGATTATCTGATCCTCGTCCGCTTTATCTTTATATTTCTCTAAAAACTCCGTCGCTCCCGAAAATGCTATCTGCGTTATATATTCCTCGACTTCCTCGGCGGTCATTCCGAGTCCGTTGTCAATAAAGCTCAAGGTCTTATTTTTGTCGTCTACCTGAACCTCTATCTTCGGCTTGTAATCTTCCGGCAACTCATATTCCCCCGCAATATTCAGCTTCTTCAGCTTCGTTATCGCGTCGCTCGCGTTTGAAATCATCTCCCTTACGAAAATATCCTGATCCGAATACATCCACTTCTTTATTATAGGGAAGATATTTTCGCTGTTTATCGATAGATTACCATGTTTTTCAGCCATTTTTTCCTTCTCTCCTATTCTTAGCGCGCGATCGGCCGCGCTTATTTTTCATGTTTTAAAGAAAAACCACGCAATCATTACACGCCACACGCTTCAGCAATCGGCTCTCTTTACATGTTTTTTAGTCTGCCTGCGTTCTTATATGCAGTTCCTCTAACTGCTTTTCCGAAACCTCGCTCGGAGCCTGGGTCATAACACAGACTGCGTCCTTGTTCTTTGGGAAAGCGATGACGTCTCTTATTGAATCCTCCCCTGCCATCAGCATGACCAAACGGTCGAGTCCGTAAGCAAGGCCGGCATGGGGCGGGACTCCGTATTTGAAGGCTTCAAGTAAGAAGCTGAACTGTTCCCATGCCTGCTCCTTGGTAAAGCCGAGCACGTCGAACATTTTTTCCTGTATATCGTTCCTATGTATCCTGACCGAACCGCCACCGAGCTCCACTCCGTTAAGCACGATGTCATAGGCCTTAGCGCGAACCCTGCCGGGCTCCGAGTCTATATACTGCCAGTCCTCTTCCATGGGCATCGTAAAGGGGTGATGCATCGCCGTGTACCGCTCTTCCTCGTCCGACCACTCCAAAAGCGGAAAGTCCGTTATCCAGACAAAGCAAAATTTCTCCTTGTCTATGATATCCGCTTCCTCCGCGAGCCGGAGCCGAAGAGCGCCGAGAACGTTTCTGACCATTTTGATCCTGTCCGCCGCAAAGAGCAGCAGGTCTCCCGCTTCGCCCCCGAGCCTTTCTATAAGCGTCGTCGTTTCGCCCTCTGTCAAAAATTTCGTAAACGAGGACTTGAGCTCGCCTTCCTTCGAGATGGCGATATAGGCAAGACCCCTTGCTCCATAGCCCTTCGCGAATTCTACCAGTTTGTCTATCTTCTTTCTGGGCATGTCGCCCAGGCCCTTGGCATTTATGCCCTTGACCGCGCCGTCCTTTTGCTGCATGGCGCCGGAAAACACCGAAAAACCACAGCCCTTTGCTATATCGCTTACGTCCACCAACTCCATTCCAAAGCGTAAGTCGGGCTTGTCCGTTCCGAACCTGTCCATCGCCTCCTGCCATGTCATACGCGGCATCGGGAGCGGAACCTCTGCTCCGATCGCATTTTTAAAGATATGCGCAAGCAGTCTTTCGTTTACATCTATGACATCATCTATGTCCACAAAGGCGAGCTCCATATCTATCTGAGTAAATTCGGGCTGCCTGTCGGCACGCAGATCCTCGTCCCTAAAGCATTTTGCTATCTGTATATACCTGTCGTAGCCTGCACACATAAGAAGCTGTTTGAAAAGCTGCGGTGACTGCGGCAGGGCGTAAAAACAACTGCTGTGCACGCGGCTTGGTACAAGGTAATCCCTCGCTCCCTCGGGGGTGCTCTTGCCGAGCATAGGCGTTTCGATCTCTAAAAAGCCCTCGTCCTCCATAAAAGCCCTTGTCAAGCTGCATACCTTAGAACGCAGCATGAGGTTGCGTTGGATATCGGGACGCCGAAGATCCAAAAAGCGGTATTTGAGTCTGAGCTCCTCTTTGGTCTTGCTGTCTTCCTCTATCGGGAAAGGCGGCGTCTCCGCCTCTGAAAGAATGCGCAGTTCTTCGGCGATTAGCTCTATCTTTCCGGTCACAAGCCTGTCGTTTTCCGCTCCGCTCCTGTTTTCTATACGTCCGGTCACGGCAATGACAAATTCGCTCCTGAGCTTTGCGGCTTTTTCAAACATCGCGTCGTCAATCCCCTGGCTTTCAAATATTATCTGTATTATGCCTGAGCGGTCGCGCAAATCCACAAATATGATCCCGCCCTTGTT
>CAYXUB010000029.1:0-13496 GCA_964468385.1 uncultured Lachnospiraceae bacterium | reverse complement strand
CAAAGGGAACGCCGGTCTCTATGAATTTTTGGGGCTTCACATCAGGTTTTTTAAAAGAGCTAGAGGAGGGATTCTCAAGCTTTCTGAAAAAAGATCTTAAAGAGGATCCGCTCGGCGCGGAGTACTTTCTCCCCTTTGCCGTGGACGCTGTCCGTTCCGCCGGCAAGGCGAGGGTAAAGCTCCTTTCTACGTCGGATAAATGGTACGGAGTCACTTATAAGGAAGACAAACCCGCGCTCGAAAAAGCGCTTAAAGAGATAAGAAAAAAACAGTCATAAAAAACGAACCGCTTTACTGCTTTCGGCATAAGCTGCCGCCTGAGCAGATATGAGCGGTTCGTTTTTGTATTGTTAACAGCCTTTATTTCAGGCTTCGGCTCCCTTCTTGTCGCCGCGTCCCAAAATGAGGTTTACGACTATGCCGAGTATCAGCGCACAGGCGATCTCCGTAAGTGTTACATCGCCCATCTTAAGCGCCATTCCGCCTATGCCGGCTATGAGAATAACGGATACGACGAAAAGGTTGCGGTTGTTGTTCAAGTCTACGTCCTGTATCATCTTAAGTCCGCTTACCGCGATAAAGCCGTAGAGGGTGATGCAGACGCCGCCCATTACGCAGCCCGGGATCGAGGAGAGGAAAGTCACGAACGGACCGATGAATGAGGTGATGATCGCGAGTATCGCTGTGGCGAAGATCGTCACAACGGAGGCGTTTTTCGTTATCGCGACGCAGCCTACCGATTCGCCATAGGTGGTGTTCGGGCAGCCGCCGAAAAACGCTCCGGCGATAGAGCCTATGCCGTCGCCCAAAAGGGTATTGTGAAGGCCGGGGTCTTTAAGAAGATCCTTTTCTATTATAGTTGAGAGGTTTTTATGGTCGGCAATATGCTCTGCGAATACCACGAAGGCAACGGGGATATAGGCGACAGCTATCGTAGCGACATACTGGGCGTCTATATCAGCGATACCTTGGAAAGCTGTCAAAAAAGTAAAGTCGGGTACCCATTGCATATCTAAAAAGACGGAAAAATCAATGATGATAAGATCGGCGTTGCCTGTGCTGATGCCTATTACGGTAAAGATCGAGGCTGCCGCGTAGCCCGCCACGATACCTATGATAAAGGGTATCAGCTTCGCCATACTCTTACCGTAGACGGAGCTAATCACAACGACGAACAGGGTGATGATCGCGCATATCAGATTGACCCATACGTTGGAAGTCATTACAAAGGCCTCGGCAGTGCTGTCGTAAGCTCCAGCGAGAGAATCGCTTATCGCGTTGCCCGCAAGCGAAAGTCCGATTATGGCGACCGTAGGGCCGATGACTACAGCGGGCATGAGCTTATTTATCCAGCCCACGCCGGCTAATTTCACGGCTATGGCGATGAGTACATATACGCCTCCCGCGAAGCATGCGCCTATGATAATACCGAGATATCCCGCCTGAGTCGAAACGGCTCCGGCGAAGGCCGCGAGCATTGAGCCGATAAAGGCGAAAGAAGAGCCGAGAAAAACCGGGCTTCTGAATTTCGTAAACAAGAGGTAGACTATGGTTCCGATACCTGCGCCAAAGAGCGCGGCCGATTCTGACATGCCGTTCCCGACGATTGAAGGCACGGCGATGGTTGCCGCCAATATCGCGAGCAGCTGCTGTATCGCGAAGACGATAAGTTTTCCGAAGGCGGGTCTGGATTCGACATCGTAAATTAGCTTCATTACTTACTCCCATCATTAAATGAACAGATTTATTGCTTCCTTCGGTATTTTATTCCAGAGAGACGGCGATTGCAAGGCTTTTTCCGTAGCCCCCTCTCCTTTTTTCTCTTCATAAAACTTGCAGGGATAATGAACAGTGAGTATAATTAAATAGCCGTAATATCGACAAACGGAGGAGCGGATGACGACAAAAAGGACAAAGGAGATACTTGCTCTTTTAGACGAAAGATACGGGACGGAATACAAGTGCTATCTGAATCACGAAACGCCTGAGCAGCTTCTTATCGCTACTATATTGAGCGCGCAGTGCACGGACGAGCGTGTGAACAAGATAACAAAAGATCTATTCGTAAAGTATCCCGACATCTACGCCTTCGCGTCCGCGGATTTAAATGAGCTCGAAAACGATATACGTTCCGCCGGTTTTTATCATAATAAAGCGGTGAATATCATCGCCTGCGCAAGATCCATATGCGAAAACTTCGGCGGGCATGTGCCTTCGTCCCTTGAGGATCTGACTTCTCTTGCCGGCGTCGGGCGCAAGACCGCGAACGTGATAAGGGGAAACGTATTCGGCGAACCGAGCATAGTCGTCGATACGCATGTCAAGCGTATTTCAAAAAGGCTCGGATTTACAAAAGAAGATGATCCGACAAAGGTCGAGTTTGATCTTATGAAGGTTCTTCCCAAGGACCACTGGATATTATACAATATACAGATAATCACTTTCGGGCGCAGTATCTGCAGCGCGAGGAATCCTAAGTGCGACGAGTGCTTCCTTACGCGCTACTGCAGGGAATATAAAGGAGAAAAACGCAAATGACTTTCAGATCTTGCCTAAAAAAAGGCTTGCTCGCAGCGGCCGCCATAGTTTCGGCGATGATCTTTTTCGCTTCTGCCGAAACCGTGAGCGCTGCCGAGAGCGAAGTTGCCGCGGACAATATTTATATAGAGAACGTCTGCGTAGGGGGGATGAACGAGGAAGAGATAGAGCAGGTAATCGCTCAGATAATGGCAGATTATTCAGACGATATAATAACCATTAACGTAGGCAGCCAGTCTACGGAGGTCACTGCAGGCGAGCTGGGGCTGTACCAGACGAACACGGGGATCGTTTCAAAGATATTGGAGATAGGAAAAGAAGGAAATATCTGGAAGAGATATACGATAAACAAACAGCTTGAGGACGGAGAAGCGGTAATATTTGAGGTACAAACGGCTGTTTCCGAAGATTCCGTAAGGGCTATCGTTCAAGAACGCTGTGTTGCCTTGAATCAGTCAAGGGTGGATATGTCCTTGGCGATGAGTTCGGAGGGCTATATATACACTACCGCAAAGCAGGACGGCATATATGTCAACGAAGACGAAACGGTCCTTGCTATTTGTGATTACATGAATAATGAATGGCACGGCGGATACGGAGAGGTAAATTCAAGTGTAACCGTGGATTCCGCCTACGAAGACGAGGCTTTATTTGCCGAGTCTACGGATTTGATCGGTTCAGGAACAACGAGTTTTGACCCGAGCGAAAATCCGAGCCGCACGACAAACATAGAGGTTGGGACGGCTAAGATAAACGGGACTGTGCTCTATCCGGGGGAGGAGTTTTCTACGCTTGAGATTCTGGGGAGCTTCTCGGCGGAGTCAGGATACGAGCCTGCGCCTTCTTTTGAGATGGGAGAGATTGTCGATTCCTATGGCGGGGGGCTATGCCAAGTATCGACGACTCTTTATAGGGCCGTGCTCGAGGCGGAGCTTGAGGTGACGGAAAGATATGCCCATTCGAGAACCATCAGCTATGTTGATCCGTCGATGGACGCCGCTGTAGCCGAAGGTTTAAAGGACTTAAAATTCGTAAACAACACGGATTACCCTATATATATACAAGGATATATCAGTAACGGAACGGTGGTCTTCAATATATACGGCTGTGAAACCCGTGACGCCGGAAGAAGCTTAGATTTTATAAGCGAGGTTTTGAGCTATCTTGAGATAAATACTTATTATGAGCTCGATCCGGATTTAGACGTGGGTTATTATCAAGTCCAAGCGGGATACGACGGTTTAACTGCTCAGGCGGTGAAGATCGTCTATCAAGACGGAGTCGAGGTTTCGCGGGAGATTATCAATACAAGCTATTATAATTCCAGAGATCATATAGTGTATCTCGGTACGAACGGGGCGACCGACGAGCAGATAGCAGCGCTTCAGGAAGCTGCCGAAGCGCAGGATATTTCTCAGGCAAACGCTGCAGTCGGGGGAATAGTCGAGTATACCGGAGAAGAGGACGAAACGGACGATGGCACAGACGAAAGTGCCTGAGGCGAGGGATTTAAAAACTGCTCTCCTTGAGGGCGCCGATATAGCTATCATCGTTGCGGGTTTTGTTGGACTGGAAGGGACGGCGCTTTTGGCAGAAAAAAAGGCAAGAGAGCTTTCCGAGCGGTTTTATTGGGAGAGTATTAAGACCGCTCTTTGTTTTATGGACGAGATCCGGGTGAATAAAAAGATCGGTCTTGCACTAAAATCAAGGCCTATTTTGCTACGATATGTGTCGAGAGAAGGTTTTTTATCCTGCCTGTGGAATACCTTAAACGAGCTGCGTATCGGGGCGATGGTGGACTTAGAAGCCGTTCCGATAAAGCAGGAAACAGTGGAGATATGCGAATATTTCTCTCTGAATCCTTATGATATACCTTCGTCAGGGGCTGCTATTATTGTATCGAGCGAGGCTGAAGAAATATGTCGTCTTCTTAATGAGGACGGTATAAAAGTCAGACTCATAGGTAGTCTTAACGCGGGGAGTGACCGTATACTTAAACATAGGGGAATTAAAAGCTTTCTGAACAGACCGACGGACAACGGGTTTTTTGCCCTTCTGAACGGTGAGGATATGAAATGCCGATAAATATAGTCTTATATGAGCCGGAGATACCCTCAAACACGGGAAATATCGGCAGGACCTGTGTAGCGACCGGCGCGAGGCTTCATCTTATAGAGCCCCTTGGCTTTAAGTTGAGTGAAAAGGAAATAAAACGCGCGGGCATGGATTATTGGGAAAAGCTTGACGTATCGCGCTATTTGGATTACGAGGAATTTCTCGAAAAGAATGCAAAAGCGAAGATATACTATGCGAGCACCAAGGCAAAAAGGGTATATACGGACGTTTCGTATGAGGGCGACGCATACATAATGTTCGGAAAGGAGAGCGCGGGGCTCCCCGAGGAGATACTCGTAAAAAATCCTGATACCTGCGTACGCATACCTATGGGCAGCGATATAAGATCGCTGAATTTGAGCAATTCGGTGGCGATAATCCTATATGAAGCGCTCAGGCAGCAGAACTTCGGCGGGCTATTAAAAGAAGGAAGACTCAGAAATTTCGATTGGTGAAAGGGGAACGGGCATAAATGAAAACAAGGGTTGAAGAGCTTTTGCATGAGAATCTTGCTCTCGATACCCCTGCGCTTTTGTCGTCCGTAGCAGAGATAAACGTAACTATAACGGCCGGTAAGGTATACCGTGATTCTTTTAGGATCGGGACGGCAAACGGTCGCAAGATAAGGGGAACGGTCTATTCCAATAACCGACGAATCATATTTGCAGCAGATACATTTTCGGGCAGTTCGTGCTCTATCGTATATGGGATCGATACGCATGGGCTTAGTTCAGAGTGTAAGATATATGGGAATATCGTGGTGCTCTCCTGTATAGGGGAATTGCACATTCCCGTTTGTGCGCTCATAGAGGAGGAGAGCTCAGTCTCTTTAAGGAAGGCAAATAATTTGGAAAGCTTCGCTCGCGTCGCTTCGGCGGATTTCCGCGAGGCTTTTTTGCTGTTTAAAAGCGAGGATTTTAAAGAACTGCTTCGCGGAAAGAACAGTAGATATATTCCGTTGTACAAGGGGCTTTCCCAAAATCCGGTCACTTATCAGCATCTTGAAGAGTTCCTTATAGCAACGGGCAAAAAAGAGGCCGTAAGACTCAGCGTGGATAAGCAAGGAAAGGCCTCTTACGTCCTGAATAATTCGATCAAGGATACGCTGTATATATATAAGAGCACATGGGGATATACGCGTATTGAAGTAAGTACGCTTGGCGGATTTATAGAGCTTGAAAAGAAGGTTATCACCTCCGAGGATTTCATCGGACGTGTTTACGGGCTCGAATTTGTCCTAAATAAGAATGAGCTTAAAAAGCGTCACTGCCATGGTAAAATATCATTAAAGACCGCATACCAGACTTTAGAGATAGAAGTTGAGGCGTATCCGTACGAGGATATTGAGCAGATTACTCCTGTCTCACGAAAAGCAAATATACTGCGTCTTTTAAGGTTGTTTTTAGCGCTGCAGATGAAAAAGAAGGACTATAGATCATGGTATGATGAATCTATGCAAATAGTTGAGCAGATGGTGGAAGAAAAACAAGATCTGTTCACGCGCTTCGTGCAGGCATTCCTTGCATATTCTAAAGAGGAAATGTCCCTTTTTGCCAAGTTGCTTTGGCCGATAAAAACAGGAGAGATAAAGACGGAACAACCATGGGAGAAGGCAGTATACCTATATCTGGCAAAGGAAGCGGATATTTTGCCTCAGGAGGGTAGGAATATCGCTCCGCGCCTTTATGCATATTATCGTCAAGACCCGACGAACTATCTTATCTTAGCACTTTACCTTAAAGAGGCTAAAAACGATCATTCTTCTGTTTGGAATTTGGCAGAACTTGAAAATGCCTATGAGTTTGGTTGCCGCAGCCCGTTTTTATTTCTCAGCGCATGGAAGATTTTGAGCGCGCAGGAATCTCTTTTACGTAAATTATCACCGTTTTTAATGCGAGTGCTGCAGTTTGCTCAACAGGAAGATTTATTGAGTGAGAACCTGCTTTTGCGAACCGCCTTTTTGGCGGCGAATGTAAAAAGCTTTCACAGGTCGCTTTATACAATTTTGTCACTCGGATATGAAAAATACGGCAGAAGGGAAATACTTGAGGCAATATGCCGTTATATAATGAATGACGATCCGACCTCACCCCGATACTTTAAATGGTACGAAAAAGCGGTAAGCTGTGATATAAGGCTTAATCGGCTCTATGAGTATTATCTGGAAACTCATCCAAAGACACTGGATGAGCCTTTGCCTATGGCTGTAAAGCTTTATTTTTCGTATTCGCTTCCGGATGGGGAACGAAGAAAGGCTTTTCTTTTTGCGAGCGTTATAAAGTTCAAGGAGCAGAGCCTCGAGAGTTATGAGCTGTATAAGGAGGCGGCCCGTCATTTTGCCGAAGAATCGTTGAAGGCGGAACGCATAGACGAGTTTTACGCAATACTCTATAGGGAGTTTTTCGATGAATGTGATGACAGGAAGACAGCGGAGCTGCTTTCAAAGGTCATGTTCAGCCGGAAGCTTAAATGTTCTAATCCGAACATGATAAAGGCTGTTGTCTGCCATGCGGCGCTTTGCGAGACCGAAAGCTTTCCTATTATCGATGGTACAGCATATCCGAAGATATACGGAAATGATGTATGTATATTGCTTGAAGATGGGCAAAAGCGGCGTTTTGCCGAAATGACAGAGTATGAGCTTACTCCCTTGATGGATTCGGAAAGGCTTTCCAAGGCCTGCATAAAGCTCGGAGCATGGAACACCGGGATACAGCTTTCCGTTTGTCATGAACGAGGCTGGCAGATGGAGATAACGCGGCGCAATATATCTAATTTTATATATGCTGCGGAAAATCCGGCTTTTACCGATGGATACAGAGAACAGATTCGTAAAAAGCTGCTCGATTATCTCGTTAAAAATTCAAATGACTGGGAAATGCTTCCCTATGTAAAGAGCATAGATGAAATTGTATATGCGCATATCGACAAAGAAGAGACGCTTAAGCTCCTGCTGCACTTCGGACAGTATGACAGGGCTTTTTACCTTATAAATAATATGGGGTATGAGGGCTTCGACAACGCGCTTTTGATGAAGCTTGCCCTGATCAAGATAGATGAGGATGAGGAAGGCAAAGATAAGAATGTCTTAGAACTCGCGCTTTATGTATACCAAAACGAATGCTTCAATGATGAGATATTAGAATACATCAGCGCGCATGGCGTTTTCGACATAAGCTCCGCGGAGGAGTTGTTAAAGCGCATGGAAAATTTTGGGATGGATACTTTCAGGTTTGAGGAAAGGTATCTATTGCTCAGTATGTTTGTCATGAAGCCGAGCAGCTTCAGCGAGCGTGTTTTAGACGACTATTCAAAAAAGGGCGGACGCATTAAGATAAAAAAAGCTTTCCTTAATTTCCTTTCTATGTATTATCTTTTGAAGGAGAGGAGCATAAAGAAATCCACCGCAGCGCAGATAGAGATGATATGTGCCGACGACTATGAAACCAGTACACTCTGCGACGTGGCATGGGCGAAGTATAAAGCCGCCGAAGGGGACTTTTCGCAGTCGGACAGAGAGGTGTTGAAAAAGGTTGTAGAGCGCTGCGCCGCAAACGGTTTAAGGTTTGACTTTTTCAAGGAGCTTCCCGAGGATATTACAGAGATATGCGCGCTTGACGATAAGGTGTTCGCACAGGAAAGCTTACCGCCCGGCTGCAAGGCGACAATACATTATCGAATAGACTCTGCAAAAAGAGGGAAAGGCGAGTGGAAGAGCGAGCCCTTCAGGGCTTCTATCCAAGGCCTGTATGTGAGGGAGTTCCTGCTTTTCTATGGCGAAAGATTGACCTATTACTGTAATGTAGAAACACGCGACGGGGCATATAAGACCCAAGTGAAAAGTCTCAAAGTTGAGGAGAGTAATACAGAGGGAAGGACACGTTATCAGCTTTTGAACAGGATGCTTATGCAAAGGTCTCTCAAGGCCTATGGCAAGGCAGAAGAGACCATGAAGGAATATTTAAAACGTGAAGCATTTACAGATAAAATGTTCAGCTTAAGGACATGAACAGAAGGATTTATGTGTGGGCGCGGTTATAAGGAGGACGGATAAAAATGGAGGTCTCATATTATATAGGGATTGAGCTAAATGAAAAAGAAGTCCGTCTATGCGTATATAACAGGGCGAAGAAAGATGCGGACACGGTCATGATCAAGGCGGGAGGCAGCAGAGCCGAAAGCCCCGCGCACATGACATATATAGAGGAAAGCGGTCAGTGGAAATTTGGCATAGAGGCGGATTATTTCGCGGGGAGCAAAAATGGCGTTTTCTTTGATGATATACTGCAGCATCTCATGGCAGGACGGGACTTCTTGGTGAACGGAAAGAGCTACAGCTGCGAGATAGTATTTGCGATGCTCATAAGAGAGGTGCTTAAGTTTGCGGGGGTAAAAGAGCCGACGAAACAAGTGGATGTACTCACTGTTACTACACCTGATGTTAATAAACAGCTTGCACGAACTGCCGAAAAAGCTTTTTCACTCATAGGTTTTCAAAGCGACCAAGCCTATATACAAGACTTTGATGAAAGCTTTTACGCACATGCTTTTTTTCAAAGGCCTGATGCGTTCAGCAGGGAGGTAGGTCTCTTCTATTTTAAAGATGAGTCGGAGGTGTGTTATAAAAGAATGCATATCGACCACAGTACGAAACCGGCAACTGTGACGATGTGTGATGAAGAATATACGGCTTTGTGCGGAGATGACAATGAAAAGGATCGTCAATTTGAAGAATTTATAATAGAAAACACCTCAAAGCATGAGTATTCGAGCTTTTTCCTTGTTGGGAAGGGGTTTGACAGGAAATGGGCGGAGAATTCTCTAACTCTTTTGGGGAAGGCGCAGAGAAAGGTGTTTTACGGAAACAATCTTTTTGCAAAGGGTGCTTGCTACACCGCTTACGAAAAGAGGTATCCCAATAGACTTAAGAATACGGTTTTCCTCGGGAAAAACCTAGTGAGAAAAAATATCGGAATAGAGATGACGGTCGACGGGATAGAGATGTATTATCCGCTAATAACCGCAGGGATAAACTGGTACGATGCCGAAAACAGCTGTGAGCTTTTGCTCAACGGCATTGACAGCATAGTGTTCCGCACGAGTCGTCTTGAAAGCGGCGAGAGGGCAAATTATTCAATGCCGCTTGAGGGACTCCCTGAAAGACCTCCTAAGACAACGAGACTGAAAGTTGAACTTCATTTCGAGAATGTGGAAAAATGCGCGGTCACCGTTACCGATCTTGGCTTCGGAGAACTGTTTCCTTCGTCTAAAAAGGCTTGGACGGATAGGTTGTAAAATACGGAGGAGATATGGGAAATTATATTTTATGCAGAAAAGCGCTCAGCTCATCTCCCTTCTATATAGAAAGCATGCATTTAAACATTTATTCTTTAGAGGAGCTGTGCTATTTTTTGAGCGTCAGCATCGCGTTAGCGCAGGATATCTTATCCGACAACGCGCTGCCCGAATGGCTTGCTAACGAATGCGGGCTCGGAACTTCGATAAAGGATTTTACGAACATTGGCAGAGAAGCTGCGGGAACCGAGAAAAAACTCATGTGGCTGTTTACAGTCAGCCATTATTTCAATGAAAACGAACTCCGTTCCCTTAAGCTTAAAATAGAGACTTTCTATAAATTGCCTTTGGTCAGGAGACAGAAGCAAAAGGGAGACATACTTGTAAAATACGGGAAGTACAAAAAAGGCATAGCCTGTTATGAACAGATATTCGAGATGGAAGGCGTGCTCGAAGAGGGAGAGGATTTCAGGGCGGACGTGTACTATAATATGGGCACGGCCTATGAGAAGATGTTCCACGGGGTAAGTGCGCTTGACTGCTTTTATAAGGCGTTGAATTGTAAGAACACTCCCGATATAATGGAAGCCTATCTTAGCGCTGCTTATTTTGATAGTGGAGAGAATGAGCTGCGATCAAGGGCAAAGGAAGTCGGGGCTTCAGAGCAGACGGTTCAGGAACTTTTAAAGAAAATAAATGATATCGAATCTTATGAGCTCCCTGAGGATATAGACGGAACCATAGATAAATGGATCCGCGAATACCATTTGAGTGTTGACCAGTAGATTTTATTATCGGAGATATTATGTTAGATATATGCTTACTTGGAACGGGAGGAATGATGCCGCTTCCGTATAGATGGCTTACGTCGCTTATGACACGCTACAACGGAAGCAGCCTTTTGATAGACTGCGGTGAGGGAACGCAGATAGCGATACAAAAACAGGGTTGGAGCTTTAAGCAGATAGACAATATCTGCTTTACGCATTTCCATGCCGACCATATTAGCGGGTTACCGGGAATACTTCTTGCCATGGCAAATTCCGACAGAACCGAGCCGGTTCTTATAACAGGTCCTAAGGGTGTGGAGCGCATAGTGAACAGTCTTAGGGCGATTGCTACAGAGCTTCCCTTTGAGCTTAAATTCAGGGAGCTGACAAAGCCGGAAGAAAACTTTATTGAAAATGGCTACCATATAAAAGCTTTCCGCGTAAGGCATAATACCATATGCTACGGTTACAGCCTTGAGATCACGCGCGCCGGGAAATTTGACGTAGAAAGGGCGAAGGCTGCGAATATCCCACTAAAATACTGGAATCCGCTTCAAAAGGGACAGAGCATTGAAGAGAACGGAGTCCTCTACACTCCCGACATGGTGCTGGGGGAAGCACGAAAGGGGATAAAGGTTACATATACGACGGATACTCGGCCCATAAACGAGATAGCAAAAAATGCGGCGGGCTCGGATGTTTTTATATGCGAGGGAATGTACGGAGATGATGAGAAAGCCGAAAAGGCGCGGGAATACAGACATATGACTATGCAAGAAGCGGCGAGGCTTGCGCTCGCGGCGGATGTCGGGGAGCTCTGGCTTACGCATTTTTCGCCACTTACGACCCATCCCGAATGGTACCATAAGCAACTTTTGAAGATTTTCCCAAGAACAGTTATAGGAAAAGACGGGATGACAGCGGAGTTGAAATTTTGCGATGAGAAATGAGATATGTTGGCGCACGGATGAGGCGCGTATTAGATGCGAGAGATAAATATGAATTCTGATGATATTTTGGTATTGGGGATAGAGACCTCGTGTGATGAGACGGCGGCCGCCGTTGTAAAGAACGGCAGGCAGACGCTCTCGAACGTCATATCCTCGCAGATAGACATACACACGCTGTACGGCGGAGTCGTGCCTGAGATAGCGTCGAGAAAGCATATTGAAAGGATAGATCAGGTGATAGGGCAGGCGCTCGAGAATGCGAAAGTCACTCTCGATGATATAGACGCAGTAGGCGTGACTTACGGGCCGGGACTCGTCGGAGCGCTGCTCGTCGGCGTTGCCGAGGCGAAAGCGATAGCCTTCGCAAAGAAAAAACCTCTTGTCGGAGTCCATCATATCGAAGGACATATATGCGCAAACTATTTACAATACCCCGAACTTGAGCCTCCTTTCCTGTGTGAGATAATTTCCGGTGGACATACCCATCTTGTCATAGTCAAGGACTACGGGAGTTTTGAGATACTCGGGAAAACGCGCGACGACGCGGCGGGAGAGGCCTTTGACAAGGTTGCCCGTGCCATAGGGCTTGGATATCCGGGCGGACCTAAAATAGAAAAAAAAGCCATGGAGGGGAATCCGCAGGCCATTGAATTCCCTAGGGCCCATATAGAAGACTCGCCCTATGATTTCAGTTTTAGTGGTCTTAAGTCCGCGGTCTTGAATTATCTGAATTCCGCGAAAATAGCGGGAGCGACCGTAAATGAGGCGGACGTGGCCGCATCGTTCCAGCAGGCGGTCATAGATGTGCTGACGGAGAACGCACGCTTAGCCGCAAGAGAATATAAGGCGAAAAAGCTTGCCCTTGCAGGAGGCGTTGCTTCAAATAAGACACTTAGGGCAGTTTTTGAGGATATGTGCAGGGGAGAGGGATTGGAATTTTACTGTCCCGAAGCTCTGCTTTGCACCGACAATGCGGCGATGATTGCTTCCGCGGCTTATTTTGAATTGAAAAACGGAAACACGGCGGGATATGATTTAAATGCCGTGCCGAATTTGAAGCTTGGAGAAAGATAAGGAGAAGAGTGATGGGCGACAGACATATGTGTAGCGCGGTACTTGTCGCTGCGGGAAAAGGCGAGCGTTTCGGCTCGAAGATTCCGAAGCAGTTCATAGAACTGAACGGGAAGCCTGTTATATATTACAGTTTAAAGGCGCTGTGCGATTCTGAAATTATCGACGAGGTTATAATCGTCACCTCTGAAGAATGGATAGAATTCTGCACAGAGGAAGTAGTGCGTAAATACGGTTTCGGCAAGGTTGACGGGATAGTCATAGGAGGCGATACAAGGGTCGAATCCGTGCGCGCGGGCGTGATAGTCTGTGACATTTCTTCGGACTACGTATTTATACACGATGCGGCAAGACCCATGCTGACGGAAGACCTTATCCGACGGGGCTATGAAACGGTGATAAAGTACGATACCGCAGTGGCGGCGTTGCCGTCTTCGGACACCTTAAAAGAGGCCGCTTCCGATGGGGTGGTGCAAAGAACTCTCGACAGAAGGAGCATATGGCGCGTTCAAACTCCTCAGATATTCAAATATGAACTCATCTTAAAGGCTTGCTTTGATTTAAGCGAAGAGGACAAGAAGGAGATAACAGACGATGCCATGCTTATAGAGCGGAAGAGCAAAGTTCCGGTGCATCTGTTTTGCGGTTCTGAGGACAATATAAAAATAACGACCGCGGTGGATCTGGAGTTTGCAAAGGATAGGTTAAGGGAAATATATTAGCCGCATGGCTTGGTTTTTCTTAAAAATGTACTTGC